>CAZJXA010000057.1:9571-17317 GCA_964549785.1 uncultured Phycisphaeraceae bacterium
AGGCATCAGGCATCAGGCATCGGGGGCTAGGCACTAGGGATCAGGTACTAGGCACTAGGAAAGACCAAGGCATCGAGCAAGACAGCAGGCAAGGAAGATTACAGCATGGGACGCAGCCTCAAGAAGGGACCGTATGTCGATGAGAAGCTCTTCCTCAAGGTGGAGAAACTCAACACGAATCGCCGCAAGGAGGCGATCAAGACGTGGGCCCGCCGCAGCACCATCGTGCCCGAATTCGTCGGACACACGTTCAAGGTGCACAACGGCCGCGTCTTCCTCGATGTGTTCGTGACCGAGGACATGGTGGGGCACAAGCTGGGTGAGTTCAGCATCACCCGGACGTTCAAGGGCCACACCAACAAGAAGGAAGGCCTCGCCGCGGGCGATGCCAAGACCGGCGGCTAGGACCGGCGGCTAGGACGGGCGGCTACGCCGGCACCCTCGCGCGGGGCGGATGCCGTGAACGGTTCGGGCGGAAACGGTTGAGATAGATCAGGTAACACACTCGTCCCCGGCTTGGTCGAACAGGCAGCCCGGACGGGGCTAGAGAAGGGTAGATGCCGTGAAGATTCGAGGCAGCAAACTCAAATCGCTTTCCGAGGCCGCGGGCCTCAGCGTCGACCAATTGGCGCAAGGGCTCGCCGAGCCGGGGTTCCCGGTTGACCGGGCGGCCTCAGCGCTCTCCAACTGGATGCGCGGCAACGATCACCCCCGTTGCACCCGCAAACTGATCGTCCGGATCGCGGAGCTGCTGCGGGTGCCTTCGAAGGACCTGTCACGCTTCACGAGCCAGGTCATGCACCATCGCGGCAGCCCCCGGAAGGCCCGCTTGGTCGCGGACCTCATTCGTGGCAAAACGGTTGAGGAGGCCATGAACCTGCTCTCGTTCACTCCGAAGCGGGCGGCCCTGAATATCAAGAAGGCGCTGACCGCGGCCCGCGAGGAAGCCATCAACGCCGACGCGGATGTCACCCGTCTGTTCGTCGCGGAGAGCCGGGTTGACGAAGGCCCGCGTCTCAAGCGTTTCCAGCCGAAGGACCGCGGCCGGGCCCATCCGATTATCAAATGCTTCAGCCACATCACGGTGGGCGTCGAGGAGAAGAACTAAATGGGACAAAAAACCCAGCCATTCGGATTCCGGCTCGGCATCACGGAAGCGCACCGCAGCCGCTGGTACGCCCCGAAGGCCCTTTACGGTGAACTCTTGGTCGAAGACCAGAAGATCCGCAAGTGGCTCGACAAGCGTCTGAACCGCAGGCCCCCAAATGCCGCCGTTTCCGATATCCATATCGAGCGCACCCGCGAAGAGCTCAAGATCATCATCAAGACTGCCCGTCCGGGTCTCGTGATCGGGCCCAAGGGGGCCGAGGTCGAGCGGATGACCGAGGAACTCCAGTACATGACCGGCCGCAAGGTCGCGATTTCGATCATCGAGATCAAGAACGCCGACCTTGATGCCCAGTTGATCGGCGAGGCCGTGGGCGAGCAGTTGATCAAGCGGGCGAGTTTCCGGCGGGTCGTCAAGATGAAGTGCGACGCCGCGATGGCGGCGGGCGCCAAGGGTGTGAAGATCCAGTGCTCGGGTCGCCTGGGTGGGGCCGAAATGAGCCGGACTCTGGCGGTGCGGCTGGGTTCGCTGCCGCTTTCGACCCTTCAGGCGCAGGTTGAGTACGGCTTTGCGGAAGCCTTCACCACGTACGGCGCGATCGGCGTCAAGGTGTGGGTTTACAAGGGTTTGTACAGCACCGAACGAACGGAAGAAGAAAGCAACGCAGCCGGCGGACGGGCACGCGCCCGCGGCCGGAAGTAATCGGCGGCGCAAGGAAGCATTTTTAGGACCTCGTAGGATTTTCAGTTTCGGCGCGACGGCGGCGTTCGCCCGGGCAATGTGGAGTGTGATCGATGGCGTTGATGCCGAAACGAGTGAAGTTCCGCAAGGAGATGCGGCGTGTCCGGGATCGCAAGGCGACCAAGGGCAACTACGTCGCCTACGGCGACTACGGGCTGCAGTCGCTGGACGCGGGCTGGCTGCCCGGCAACGTCATCGAGGCGGGCCGCATCGCCGCCCAGCACTATCTCAAGCGCGAAGGCAAGTTGTTCATCCGGGTCTTCCCGGACAAGCCCATCAGCAAGAAGCCGCTCGAAACGCGGATGGGAACGGGCAAGGCTGAGGTCGATTACTGGGCGGCCCGCATCAAGCCCGGCACCATGTTGATGGAGATCGCCGGCGTGCCGGAAGCGACGGCCAAGTTGGCCTTCGTGCGTGTGGCGATGAAGATGCCGATGAAATGCCGCTTCGTCGGTCGTCGGGTGCGGGTGTGATATCGGGGTTTCGGTTTTCGCGATCGGATCGGGCCGCTTTTAACGCCCAATGGAAATGAATCATGACCGGTGAAGAATCCAGGAAATTGAAAGACGCCGAGATCAAGTCCGAGTTGGCGAGCAAGCGCAACCGTCTGTTTGACCTCCGCAGCAAGACGGTGACCGAGAAGGTTGACGACCACGGCGCGTTCCGGCGCGAACGGCGCGACATCGCCCGTCTTTTGACGGAGCGTCGGGCCCGACAGATCAAGAGCGAGACTGCGGCCGCAGGCCCGGACACGAAGCCGAGCACCGAGGTCGGGTCGACCCCGTCTGCCAAGCCGACCCGAACCCCGCCCCGCCACGGGATGGGAAAAATGATCGGTAAGACGTCGGCCCGAATGTCTGGAAAGGCGCCCGGTAAACTGTCGGGGCAGGCCTCGGCCAGGGCGGCCGCCAAGACCGAGGCAAAGGCCGAAGGAAAATCGGGCAAGCCGGTCGCGAAGGCCCGCGCCGCCAAATCTTCAGCCAAATCTTCGGCCCCATCGGCCGGGAAGCAAACCGAGAAAGTGGCGGCCGTTCCGGCCGCAAAGAAGTCGGCGAAGAAGCCCGCTAAGACGACGTAAAGTGGATGTTTTTCGAGGGGACGTTCCAAAGGGCGGGACGCGGAACCCCAACTGACAGAAGTGACGGACGCCGGGATGTAGAGCCGGCCAGGACCGATTAGGAAACGAGCGAATTATGCCTCAGAGCACCACAGAGAAGAGCGACGTCAAGGGGATCAAGGTCGGCGTCGTCGAATCCGACAAGCGGACGCGGACGCGCACCGTCGTCCTCGGCTACTTCTCGAAGCACGCGAAATACGGCAAGTACATCCGTCAGCGAACCGTGTTGCAGGTCGATGACCCCGAGGGCGCGTCCAAGACGGGCGACGTGGTCGAGGTGGCCCCATGCCGTCCGGTGAGCAAGTCCAAGAGTTGGAAGTTGGTGCGGGTCGTCGAGAAGCGGGCCGACGTGGCCGCGGCGGTGGCGAGCGCGAAGACGGTGGCCCAAGTCGAGTCGGTTTCCAAGAAATGACCCACGCCCGCCCGGCCTTCCTTTGAGGAGGGGCGTGCGAGCGGTTGAAAGTGAAGGCAGGTTTCGTCATGCTTCAACAAGAAACACGCTGTGAAGTCGCGGATAACTCGGGCGCGAAGATCGCCTACGTCATCCGCGTCTATGGCGGCACAACCGGTTCAGGTAAGTTCACTCGCCGCACGGCCGACGTGGGCGACCGCGTCTTTGTGTCCATCAAGCGCGCGATGCCGGGCTCTGACGTCAAGCAGGGTGACAAGAGCAAGGCCGTGGTCGTCCGGACGACCAAGGCCACCCGTCGCAGCGACGGCAGCTACGTCAAATTCGACAGCAACGCGGTGGTGCTTATTCAGGACGACGGGAACCCCAAGGGTACCCGAATCTTCGGGCCCGTGGCCCGCGAGTTGCGAGACAAGAACTACATGAAAATCGTTTCGCTGGCCTCGGAAGTGGTCTGAAACCGGATCGGGTGTCGGAAGTGAAGTTTTAATGACCAACGCGGGTTTAGGGCTCGGCAGGGACTTTGGGCCGCGATGCAGGAAGGAAAAGGCATATGCCAAGGCACGTTCGCAAAGGTGACACGGTGATGGTGAACAGCGGTGACTTCAAGGGCATGACCGGTGAAGTCATCCGCATTATCACCAAGACCGACCAAGTTCTGGTGCGGGGCATCAATGTCCACACCCGTCACACCAAGCCCAGCCGCACGAATCCGCAGGGCGGCATCACCACCAAGGAATTGCCCCTGCACATGAGCAAGGTGAACCCCGTGGTGGATGGCAAGGCTGTCCGAGTGGGCTTCCGGATGGAAAAGAACGGCGACAAGGTGCGCATCGCGCGTCACCAGGGCAAGGAATTGAAAGTGCTCGGGACGATCCGGGCGGCCTCGGGAACGAAGGCCAAGTAACGGGCGGTGATGGGCGCATACGGACGTTGTATCGGGGCGGGCGTTAATGGCCTTCCCTCAAACTAGGACTGTGAGTCAGCGATCATGGCGAAGGAAGCGGATAAATCGAACTCGGGATCCAATCAAGGTGGCCCTAAGCCAGGTGGCGGCAAGCCTTCTGGTGGCAAGGACGGCGCTGGCCGCCGGCCCGGTCAGGGTTCCAAGAAGAGCGGCCCGGCCAAGGTGACGGAGGGCGCGGAGGCCGAAGCGGCATCCGGTCCGAAGGTGCCGCCCCGCCTGCGGGTGATGTTCGATGAGCAGATCCGCGCCAAGGTCGCGGAGAAGTTTGGCGAAACCAATCCGATGGCCCACCCGCGACTTCAGAAGATCGTGCTGAATGTGAACATGGGACGCCACCTCGAAGGCACCAAGATTCCGCCGCACGTCAAGGCCGCGGTTCTCGATACCCTGGTCACCGTCACGGGGCAGAAACCCGTGGTCGTGAAGGCCAAGAAGTCGGTCTCCAACTTCAAACTCCGCGAGGGGTTCGAGTCCGCCGCGGTGGTCACCATCCGTCGCGAACGCATGTGGCACTTCCTTGATCGCCTGATCAACCTTGCCACCCCGCGAATCAAGGACTTCCGGGGCCTCCCCACCGAGGCCTTCGACCGTCAGGGCAACTACGCGATGGGGATCACCGAGCAGGGCGTCTTCCCCGAGATCAACATGGCGGAGGCGCAGTTCACCCACGGAATGAACATCAACTTCATTTTCTCCAACAGCAACAAGGAACGCAGCCGCTTCGTCCTGGAGCAATTGGGCATGCCGTTCAAGAAGCCGGAAACCAAGTAACCTTTTCGTTGTAATCCTCTTTGTAGCGAGCCTCTTCGGTCAAGCACCGCGGGAAAATGCAGTCAGACGGGCGTCGCGGGACCGCAAGCCGCACCCCCGTTCAACACGGAGTATCAGTTCAATGGCGACGAAAGCTCAAGTCGTTCGGTCGAAGCGCAAGCCCAAGTTCAGCAGCCGGATCGTCCGCCGCTGCGAGTTGACCGGCCGCGCCCGCGGTGTCTACCGCAAGTTCCGAATTTCCCGAATCATGCTCCGGAAGCTCGCCCTCGAGGGCAAGATTCCGGGGATGCGCAAGGCCTCCTGGTAATCGTCGTCCGGTCTCGGTTCAGTGTTCGTCTGGTCGGAAGTTAAAGTGGAAACGACCCCGCGTGTCGGCCGGCCAGATTCGGCCGACGGCCCGGCGGGGGGATTGGGGATAGAAGATGTCGATCGGTGATCCCATCGCGGACATGCTCACTCGGATCCGCAACGCGGTCCGGAACAAATCGAAGACGGTGAACTGCGCGAACAGCAAAGTCTGCCGCGGCATCGCGGCGGTCCTCCGCGATGAGGGCTTCATCGATGGGTTCGACCTCGTCGAGGACAGCCGCGCCGGTCTGATCCGCGTCCGGTTGAAGTATGGCGCTGGCGGCGAGGCGGTGGTCCACAAGTTGCACCGTGACAGCAAGCCCGGTTGCCGGGTCTACAAGGGGGTCGAAGAACTCCCGCGTCCGCTGCAGGGCTTGGGCATCGCGATCATCTCGACGAGCAAGGGCGTGCTCAGCGATCGCAAGGCCCGGACCGAACGGGTCGGCGGCGAGTTGCTCTGCACGGTCGAGTAAGAACAGGGAATAGAACGCGGAAGCCGCGGCAGATTCGCCGCGAGAGCCGAACGCTTTATGGAGGTTGGTCCAGATGTCTCGAATCGGTAAAAAAGTCATCAGCGTCCCCGCCGGCGTCAAGGTCTCGATCAAGGATCGAACCGTGAACGTCGAAGGCCCCAAAGGTAAACTCTCGTTCACGTTCCGCAACGAGGTGACCGTGGCGTGGGCGGAGTCTGAGAAGAGCATCACCGTGGGCCTGGCCGAAGGCAACAGCCGTGACGACAAGGAAGCGAACGCCTATTGGGGCACCACCCGTGCCCTCGTCCGCAACATGATCGATGGCGTGTCGAAAGGCTACGAGAAGACCATGGAAGTGGTGGGTGTGGGCTGGGTTCCTACCCTCTCGGGCAAGACGCTGAAGTTGGTCGTCGGCTTGGCGAACCCCATCATGATGGAGGTTCCGACCGGGCTCATCGTGACGGTAGAGAAGCAGTTCGTCAAGATCGCCGGTGCCGACAAGCAGTCGGTCGGTCAGTTCGCGGCGGCGATGCGGCAGAAGCGCAAGCCCGAACCCTACAACGGCAAGGGCATCAAGTACACCACCGAAACCATCAAGCGCAAGCAGGGCAAGCAGTTCGGCGCCTGATCCGTCCGTCTCCCTCCGAGTCGTTTTACATCCGGAAAGACCCGCGTGGGCGGCGACCTTCCCAAGGCAGAGAATCATGAACAAGAACGCAGCCAAAGACGTCCGCCGATCCCGCCGCCGTGTCCGCATCCGTCGCGGCATCTCGGGCACGGGCGAGCGTCCGCGCCTCTCGATCTACAAGTCGCTCAATCACATGTACGCCCAGATCATCAACGATCTCGATGGCCGAACGATCGCTGCCGCATCCACCGCCGACAAGGGGTCGGACAAAGCCAAGACCGGCAACGCCGCGGCGGCAGCGGCCGTCGGTGAGCGTCTGGCGAGCAAGGCCAAGGCGGCGGGCGTCACGTCCGTGGTCTTTGATCGCGGCGGTTTCAAGTTCCACGGCCGGGTCAAGGCATTGGCCGATGCCGCCCGTAAAGCCGGACTTACGTTTTAGGAATAAGTCAGTAGACGTCACCAGCAGTCAGACTACCGAATCACGAGTCACGAATCACGACCGCTAGCCCTGCCCGCACCTAGAGATTGAACATGCGAGAGATCCTCGACGAATCCAGCCAGATCGAATCCACCACCGTCGCCGTCGACCGTACCTCGGCCACTGTCAAGGGCGGTCGCCGTTTCAGTTTCGGCGCCCTCGTGATCGTGGGCGACCGGCACGGCAAGGTCGGCTTCGGCTACGGCAAGAGCAACGAAGTCCCCTCGGCCGTCGAGAAGGCCCAGAAGTACGCCCGCAAAGCCATCACCGGCGTGCCCATGGCGGGCACCACGATTCCGCATCAGGTGGAAGGCAAGTTCGCGGCAAGCACGGTCCGTCTCATCCCCGCCGCGCCGGGCACGGGCGTGGTGGCCGGCGGCACCGTCCGCTCGATCCTCGAGATCGCGGGTGTCACCGATTGTCTCACCAAGTGCTACGGCTCGACCAACAAGCGCAACGTAGTGAAGGCGGTCTTCGACGGCCTCGCGCAGCTGCGTCAGCCCGAAGCCATCGCCGGCAATCGCGGTCAGGATCTCGGCCAGACGGAGATTCAGGCCAAGATCGAACGCGGTCGGCGCTTCATGCCGTCCGCGCCCAAGGGTGACAAGAAGAAGGGGCCCGTCAACACGCTGGGCGAAGAAAACCGCAAGGGCGGCCGTGGCGGTCGTGGCGGCAATCGCGGCGGCGGCGGCGGTGGCGGCCGCGG
>CAZJXA010000058.1:0-16363 GCA_964549785.1 uncultured Phycisphaeraceae bacterium
TCGGGGGGCTGGTGGCGTGGGGGTTCTTCAGTTTCCGCAGCACGATGGAACAGCCTACCCAGTTCTGGACGGCCGCCAACAACCTGATCATGCGGGATCTGGACGGCAAACAACGGGAGACGTTGGTGCCGCTGAAGATGTTCGAGCCGACTCCTTTGGCCCCGGGCCAGAAGGCGGAAGGAGCCCGATACGTCGGCAACAGGGTCTTGACGGACGAGGGCAGCCCGCTCTTTGGGAAGACGATCCCCAGCGGGTTGGGCAAGGTTCACAACCGGGTGGTCGAAACGCCCGCGCTGGTGATCGCGGCGACCGGGGAACAGACGAACGAGATTCCGGTGCCGATGATTGCCCGTCCGGTGATTGGCGGCCTGGGCGGGGTGCGTCCTCTCCAGATCGGTGCCCACCGGGAGGTGGTGCAACGGAACGTGGTGGCGCCGCTCCTTGCGGAGACGCGGTTCCGGCTGGAGAACGAGACCACATGGAACACGCCGGCGGTGGCGGCACTCGCCGAGATGCTGCGGCTGCAGACGTATAAGTTCGGGATGGTTCCCTCGGATGCGGAGTTGACGGCCCGTGCCGCCGGCAAGCCGCTGAACCGCGCGGTCGTGGATGTTGATGTGCTGTTTCGATACGTCCTGGACGATGCGGGATACAAGGAATACATGGCGAGTCGGGAGGTGTATACCGACAAGCAGATTTTCACGGATGCGGTGGCCAAGGCGTATCCGAAAGGCTTCAGCAAAGAGTTAGTGCCCGAGGACGTGCTGTTCAAGCCCTCCGACCACACCGCGGGGGTGATGGCGGCGGTCACGCGGATGAAGGCCTCATACGCGACGGAGTTTGAGGCGAAGAGCGAGCTCGATCTGGTCCAGCAGATCACGAACAATCTGACCGCGATCCAGGAAGCGGAAGAGAAGCTGTGGAACCAGACATATCTGAAGCCTGGCGACGCCACGACGAGCGGGATTCCGGCGACACTCGACGACTACGAGAACGGCTTTGTCAAGAAATTTGAGGAAGCGATGGTCACGATCCGCGCTGCGCTGGTCGTGCTCGAACAGTCACTGGCCGACCAGCGGCTGAGCGGGATGTATAACGGCAATCCTGACGCGATGTTCAAGAAGGCGCGGAAGCAGCGCGAGGACGACCTCAACTCGCAGTTGGCGCTCCTGATCGATCAACTCCCGACGCCTCCCGCGGCGGTAGCAGAAGGGAAAGAGAAAGCGATCTCGAAGGAAGAAAACACGATCAAGGATTTGCGGGACAGCCTTGTGGACGGGAAGACGAAGCTCGCCGCAGCGCTGAAAGATAAACTCGATGATCTTCAGAACAGACTGACGGCGGTGCTGCCTTCACTTGCGTCGTCGGACGTGGCTGGCGGTGACGGGCGGGCCTTCCGTATGCGGATTCGGATGTATGAATTGGCGGAGCGATCCATCACGGCCGCGGCGGCCAAGGGCGCTGGGGTTCGGTCGGCGGAGCGATCCATCAAGGCCGCGGCGGCCGAGGGCGCTGGGGTCCAATCGGCGTCGGCGAGTTTTGAAGACTCGATGACGGCTATTTCCGGCGCGTTTGACGAGACGGCGAAGGAAATCGCGGAGATTCAGGTGAAGGCGGTCCCGGGGGCCATCTCGGTGGACGCACTGAAGCTTCCGTTTGAGGAAACCAAGGCGAGGTGCGCCGAGCGGGCGGCGTCGGCGGCCCGGGCGTCGAAACAGGCGGTTTTGGTGAGTGCAACCAAGGCCCGCTACGAGGGCGCACTGGCGCGGATCAATGACTTTCCGACATCCGAGACGGTCGCGGCGTATGTGGCGGAGCGGGCCGATCGGAGTTTGGCAAACATCATGCCGAGCCCTTACCGCGTCCGAGCGGTCCCGTTTACAGCCATCACGGCGGAGACCGTGCTCGAGAGCCAGTTTCATCCGGAGACCGTCAGCAATCTCCTGAAAGACGCCTACGCGATCGAGGCGCTGGTGGTGGCACCGGACTCGAGCGGCAGGGCCGGGCTCCAGATTCTGGACCAGAAGAGCCTGGCGGCTCGGATCAAGTCGGTCAATGAGAATCTGGATCACCATGTGAACAGATACGGGGAGTACTGGACGGACATGGTGGTGAAAGCGACGTCGCCCACGATCGGCGACTGGGAAACGTTCTCGCGCGCCATGCGATATTTCAGCCCGGCCTCCGTGCACGACCCGCTGAGCAAGTTGTACATCATCGCGAACAACGCCGTGGTCATGCTGCCGCCCAAGGTGAAGGAATTGGCGGCGATCAAGGGTTGCGAGGAAGCGATCAAGAAGCGTTTCGGCGATGCCCGGATCGCGAACGTGGACGGCATCAAAGAGTTGGACAAGTCGTGGGACGCGACCGTCGTGAACTGGCTGGCCCTCTCGCAACAAACCGCCGATAAGGCGTGCGTGGCGCTTAAGAGAGATATCACCCGGTCGGGAGCCAAGCGGGAGAAGTATTTCCGTCCATACACCCCCAATGATGGCCCGGCGTATTGGAAGGGGTTTGTCTTGGGGGCGGTGGCCGCGCTCGCGGACGCGGGTGGCGGCGCCACTGAGCGGGATTGGAAGTTCGTGGCGGTTGAAGCCCGCAAACTCCCGCTTGCCCGGGGCGGAGCCTTGGTGCTGTCCTTGGCTGAGGTCCAGGCCCTCGCTGAGAAAGCCAAGAACTTGGGGCTGGGGGGCGGAGGCGATCGCGAAGACGCGAAGGCGTTACCCCAGGTCGACCCGGAGATCGATCCGCACCTCGCGGTCATCGCTGGCGGCGACCTGATGCAGGATGCCGGCAGGCAGAAGCTGCTGGCCGATATTCAGTCGATTGCGGGAAGCCTCACGGGCGGCGGTGTCGGCATCGAATTTATGGCGGCCCCGAACGCAGAATGGCAAGCCGGGAAGCTGGGCGACCTGCAGTATGGGCTGCTTGTGAACGGGAACGACCGGAAGGCGATCGGACTGCTCAACCAAGAGAACGTCGTACTCGAAGAGCAGAAGAAATCACGTCGATTCACGCTCCCGACCAGCGGCAACGTGGGCATCGAGCTTTCCAGAAACCAGGCCGCCGTCCAAGGCGAGAAGACGGTGTCGCTGGCGACCGCGTGGCCCCTCCTCGCGGAAGCCCTCGCACAAGCCAAAGAAAGCGATGGCGAGGGTTGGATGCTGGTGCGACTGCCGCTCGCCGATGGTTCCGGGTTCCTCCCGCTCATGGTCAGGTGGTCGGGGGGGTCGCTTCCGAAACTCAACGCGTGGCCGATCAACGCGGCCAACATTCCGCAGTAGACGCCGATCCGTAGCCCGAGCATCGCGACCCCCACCCCCGTTTGGAGAAGGCCCGTTGGCTACCGCAATTCACGGCCCCGGCTCGAAGGCAAAGGCCAGGTTGATCGCGTTCGGGAAGCACCCCGGGTGGGACGACCACATCGAGGACATGGGACTTGAAACCAACTCGCTGGTGGCGGCCAAGCGGATGCTGTACACCGAGGGGTTGGCCGGCAACATCGACTCGGCCTCGTGGGAGAAGCTGGAGGAGGCCAAGAGGCTTCCGGGTTTTCATCACCTTTTCTTCTGGCGGCTGTCGCACGGCTGGTTGGTCGGTCGGATGTGGGACAGCAAGGACGGCAAGGGACGAGTCAAGTATCCGATGACTGTGGCGGGAATGATCGAGGGGGCTCCAGCGGCGTGGGCGTTCGACCAGATTCTGCCCGTTCTCGAAAGTTTGGAGGCCAAGGTTTCACAGACCGGGTCGGCCGAGATGGTGCGGTTTTGCGTGGGCGAAGCGCGGGCCAAACTGGATGCCGCCGCGGCCACCCTCGATGGCGGCGGGGGGAGCGACGAGCAGGGACTGCTGGCGCGGCTGGTCAACCATGCGTCGATGGACGCGGACGGCCAGAAGCAGCTAGGGCTGGCCCGCGTGTTCTACGAGATGGAGCGCGAACTCTCGGCCTTCCGAAGAGGCACGATGCTGGGGAGGCCGAAATCATCCGGAGCGGAAGCCAAAGCGTCCCATATGCGGGTGCCGCGGGCGTTTCCGCGGCCTGGCGATTCATCCCGGGCGTGGGTAGCGCTATTTGATCGTGAGATCGATCCGGCCACGCCGGTGCTCTGCTTCGAGCCTGCGGGCGAAGAGTTTGTGGATCTGATTATTGGTGAACCCGGGCCTTCCCAGTTGTTTTGCGTGAAAGCGTCGACGGCGGGGGTGGGGCTGACCACCAACGTGCCCTACACGCTCGATCCGACGTTTCTTGGGCTGGCGCGGGCGAAGGCAGAAGGGTGCAAGGTGCCGACGGGGCCGGTGTCGGCGGGGGCCGCGGGGCCGCGGAGCGAGTCGGCGAACGCGGGGAAAGGCCAACCATGGCTGAAGTGGTTGCTGGGCGGGGGCGGCGCAGCGGTGGTGGTTGGCGGGATTCTGATCGCGACATGGCCGGACAAAAAGGGCAGTACTGACGGAGGCGGGCCGACCGCGGACCCGATCGCCCAGTCAGGCGGCGAAAAGCCTGTTCCGCCGATCGTTCCGCCGATCGTTCCGCCGATCGTTCCGGTTGTGACCGCTGCAACCGCCGTCAAGAAACCTCCGTCGGATGCGAGTACGACGACTCCCGCGACCGCTTTGACAGAACCGGCGGCGACGAAGCCTCCGGGCCGTCCGGCGGTGACGCCGGAAGCCGACGCGATTCCGTCGGATGTCGCCAAGCCCGCCCCGACAGCCAGTGGCAGCACTGCGCAGCCGGAGCCGGAAACGCTGCCGGCCGACGTCGCGATCGTCCTCCGCGATTTCGAGGCGGGCGATCTGCGAGCCTCGTGGACCATCGAGGAAGACGTCCGCGACGTATTGGAGAAGTACGCCCGAATGCGGAGCGAGCGGGCCGAACTGGGGCTGCCTCTTGATGACACTGTCAAGAAAGATCTGGCGGGCGCGACCGACCTGGCCAGGCGCTTGGCCAGCCAGGATTTTTCGGTGGCCAACCAGGATGATTTCAGCAGGCGCCGGCCCGTGGTTGACAATTTCATTCGCAGCGCCCGCGAACAGATCGAGAGGGGCAACGCTGAGGTCGCTTCGGCCCTCTCGCGCACGATCGCGGTGACGCCGGCACCCGTTCGCAACCCGACGCTGGCCCGCGAATGGGCCGGGGCCCTCGCCAAATTGCCGACGACCGAGGGGAGCCGGCGGGCGACGGAAGGACTCGCGGGGCTGACCGCGACCTTTGAAGCCGTTGAAAAGGCCGCCTTGGCGATGGATCAGCCGGCGCCGCCGGTTCGCTCGGTGGATGTATCAAAGTGGAAGGCGGACGTTGAAGCCAAGGCCGCTTCGGCCTTGGCGGCAGCCGCCACGAAGGCCGCGAACGCTGATCGCGACGGCGCGCTGGCGGAGATCGAGAAGTACAACGAATGGTCGGGCGCGGCGGCGGCGTTCGCGGGCTCGGTGGATGCCGCAGCGGAATCCCTCGACCGGGGCGATGCCCCCAAGCCCGATTTCGCCGGTTCACCGTTCGCCGCGGACTTCGCGGGCGTGGTTGCGGATCTTAGAGGCCGCGCGGATGCGCTCGCGGCGGCGGCCACAGAATCGAGTCCCGATGCGTTGATCGCAACGATCGAGAACCCAAACACGTTTCACGAAACGGTGTTCGCTTCGTGGCGGCGATTGGGAACTTTGGAATGGCCGAAATCCGCGGCGGACCTCGGACGGGTGGTGGAGTTGGCGGACGGACCGGTGAACGCGGCCGCCGCGAAACTGGATGGGGCCGGGGCGAAGCCCAAGGCGGAGGCGGATCGAGCCCGGATCACCGCGGAGATGTGGCGGAAGGGGGCTGCGAAGATCGCGAGCGCTGCGGACGCGGCGTTGGCGATCTCGACGCGCGAGCCGTGCGGGCTGGGGGCCGAGGCGGTTGACGCCCTGCCGGCCGCGGCCCGGTACAACATCGTGCTCAGCGAGTTTGAGACGGCGGTTCGCAACGTCGAAAAGGCCGATGCGAATGCGCCCATGCCAAAGGCGACCATCGATGGGTTTGTAGCGGCGGTGGCTGCTCTGCCCCCGGAAACGTCGCTCTTGCCGCCGGTCGCGCGGATTCTTGACGAATTGAGGGCGGCGGCTGCGGCGCCGGCAGCCCCGAACTATGCGGCCCTCGGCCCGGGAACCAAGGGGTGGGCGGCGACCGTCGATGGCGACTCGGTGCGCTACGAGAAAAACGGCAAACTAGTGGAGTTCCGGAAGGTGATTTGTGAGGGCGGTGAGGCGATGGTGGGAACCACGGAGGTCTCGATAGACCTGTTTGCGGTCGAGTGGAAACAAGTCGAAGGATCGATGACACCCGGTGACGAGAAAGACTTGCCCCAAGGCGGCATCATCGCGTGGCGAAAGGGTGCGGCGGGGTTGGTTCCGAGGGGAGCGTGGGTCGCGAAAGCCGATTCTGATTACTACAAGGGTGCAAATAAGACCCCGGACGCGCCCTCGAAAGACAGTCCGATGCACCGGTTGAGTGGCAAGGCGGCGATCGTGTTCGCGGCAGCGCTCGGCTGTCGCTGGCCGAGCGTTGCGGAATGGGCCGAAGCGGCGAAACAGGATTCGGGTCCAGCGAATCTGTACGACGCCGATTTCGCGGCGTTTGAGAAGGCCATGGTGCGCACCTTCGCGCCGCGCCAGGGGTCGTACCAACGGGAATTTGCAGAATCGGCGGCGGCTTCGGACGGTTTTCTGTGGTTCGCGCCTGTGGGTAAAGGCTCCGGGCTTTTCAAGCACACGGTGGGAAACGTGGCGGAGTTTGTGAGTTCCACGCGGGTGGAGGCGGAGGCGGCGCTTGCGGTCGCACCGGACAAAGTGAGGCCGGGGGTTATCGGCGGGTCGGCGTTCTCGGGGGGAGGGGATGCGGATCGGAAAATGGCAACGCTCACCGCGACGAACCTCAACAACGGGTGTGCTGATGTCGGGCTTCGACTGGCGTTTACGGTCGGGGTCTCGGGGCCGCCTCCGGTCTCGAGTGGCACGATTGTGCGGGCGATCAACGGGGCTGGCTATTTGCAGCCGACTAAGTAAGTAGTTTGTTAGGAGCGTCCGGCACGCGGGTTGCGGGGGGCTGATTTGACGACCAAGGCACGGGCGTGGTAAGGTACGGGAGGTTCGATCGGGGCTTTCTGTGGGTAATTTCGACCTGCGCAAGCCTATCTTATAGGAACCCGAGGTTTTCCGAGCCTGTGGACACCATCAGAAACTGTGCGAGATAAAGGGCTTCGAGCGATGATGCAAATCAAACTTGTGGGTGGGCTTTGGAGCGGGCGGCAAGATGGGAAGGGGTGGGGAACGGCGAATCTTCGCGCGATGGCGCGCGCGACCGCTTTGGGCGGAGTTGTGCTCTTGTTCCAGACGGGCGTAGTGGCGCAGCAGACAGCGCCTGAGGCGTTGGACGTGAACGCCGTCAGAGCCCCGGCCGGCGCTTCGACGCTCGTGAATCCAACACCCCCCTCGCAGCCGGAGGCGGAAGCAGCGGAACCGGCAGCGGCGGAGGCAGAGATCGATTCGCAGATATATCCGGTTACCGCGTTCCGGCTTGAGTACGCCAATCTGTCTGCCGACCAGGCGGCGGAACTCGGATTGCCGACGTTGGAAGAGTTGGGCAACTCATGGGCAGAGTTGGCGCGTTCGGGCGATGCGTTCGTCGCGCCCAGCCCCGGCGGGTCGTCCAACCGTCGCCGGGTTGCGGACGTTGGGGAGGCGGGCGGCGACATTTTCGCGTGGAGCGGGATCAGCAAGGTGGCGGAAGCCATCGTCAGGACCATCAATGCCCGGGGTGTCATCGCGTGCTTCGTGGAAGTTCCCGAGATTCTCGACGATAAGACGGATGACCGCGCCGACAAGACCGCCCCCTTGCTGCTCCGGGTGTGGGTCGGCCGCATCGGTGAGAACGGCATCCGGTCAATCAGTTCCGGGGAGCGACTGACGTCGAGCGAAACTCGGGTCAACCCCTCTGACTCGGTCCACGAGCGCATCCGGGGGCGGTCGCCGGCTCAGCCGGGGATGGTCTTGAACCAGGAAGGAATCGACGAGTATGTCTACCGGCTGAATCGGCATCCCGGTCGGCGGGTCGACGTTTCGCTGGCCCCGGGCTCGGAGAACGGCGAGGTCGTGCTCGACTACCTTGTGTCCGAGAACAAGCCGTGGTCCTTGTACGCCCAGATTTCCAACACCGGCACCGAGGCCACGAGCGAGTGGCGCCAGCGCTTCGGGTTTATTCACAACCAGTTGAGCGGCAACGACGACATCCTTCGGATCGATTACATCACGGGCGGGTTCGATTCCGCGCACGCCCTCTCGGCGTCGTACGAGTTCCCGGTCTTTTCCGACCGCGTCCGGCTCCGGCCCTTTGTCAACTATTCAGAGTTTGAGGCGAGCGATGTAGGCGTCGGCGAGGGCCGTGAGGATTTCAGCGGCACCAGCTACTCGGGGGGCGTCGAGGCGATCGGCAACATCTATCAGCACCGTCAGTTCTTCCTCGACCTTTTCGGCGGCGGTCGGTATCAGTACAACGAGATCGAGGGTCCGACCGCGACGGGCGAGGCCGAGTTCTGGGTTCCCTACATCGGGCTGCGGGCCGAGCGGATCGAGGACGCGTCGTATCTTTCGGCGAGCCTTTCCTATGAGGCGAACGTCAACAACTGGACGGACGATGCACGGGGCACAGGCGACGACCTCAACTCGCTGGGCCGGTCCGATATCAACGAATACTGGCAACTGGTGAAGTGGGATTCGGAGTTCTCGTTCTATCTGGAGCCCCTGCTGTATGACCGTGAGTGGCGTGGCGAGGCGACCGACAACAAGAGCCGTAAGTCCTTGGCGCACGAGATCGGCCTGACGTTTCGCGGCCAGTACAGCCCGAACGATCGCCTGATCCCCAACGAAGAGGAAGTGGTCGGCGGCCTTTACTCGGTGCGCGGATATTCCGAGTCTGTCACCGCCGGCGACACGGTGCTGATCGGCAGTGTGGAGTACCGTTTCCATCTGCCGCGGGTGCTGGGTTACTCGGATCCGGTGAACGAGTCGCTCTACTGGCAGCCGGGAAGGTTCGGGTCGCAGGATGCGGGTGTGCTCGGCGACAACTTCCGCTGGGCGCCGCAGGCGGACTTCGGCCGGGCCGACTGGGACCTCATCCTGAGGGCGTTCTTTGATGCGGGAAGCGCCTACACGGTTCGTCGCCAGTCGGGCGAAGACCTCCACAACACCCTTTTCGGCACCGGCGTGGGCGTGGAACTTCAGATCAAGCGGAACTTTGTGGCCCGCCTGGATTGGGGCGTTGCGCTCACGGACGTGGACGAGATCGTGGGCGGAGCAGACATCACCACGGGGGCGGAGTCGGGTGACACCCAGCTGCATTTCTCGGCGACGGTGCTGTATTGACGTCCGTGGGGCCGGTGCGTCCTCCGATCAGCGGTGGGCCCGGCTCTTAGGGGCGGCGGTTGGCGGCAGGATTGAGAAGGGACTGAACGCAACGTGTCGGGTTTCGTGAACACATTTCAAGCACAATGCGCTGCGGAGGGCCTGAGGGGCTCCGGCGCCGGATGGAAGGAAACAGCCATGTCCAAGACTCAAGCGAACGGTTCGGGCGATACGCGGACGACTCTGGCAGCGGCGGGCCGATCGGCCCGATCCGCGAGCCGCTGGGGCGGGCGATTCACGAGTCGGGCGGCCGATAACCTTTTGGCCCGGGCCGAATCCTTCCGGCTGGGCCTTCTGAACGCCGCGGGGTGGACTTCGGCCCTCGCCGGGGCGATCGTCGCTTCGCTCGCCACGCCTGCTTTCGCGGGTCCCGAGGGAGCCCAGGTCATCCGGGGTGACGTGTCGATCAGCCGCGACGGGGCGACGACGCAGATCCGGGCGAGCAACCGCTCGATCATCAATTACCGCTCGTTCGACATCGGGTCGGCCGAGACGGTGCAGTTCATCCAGCCCTCGGCCTCGGCCCGGGTGCTGAACCGCATCAACAGCCCGATGCCGACCCGCATTGACGGCAACCTGCTGGCCAACGGCCGGGTCTACCTCGTCAATCCCGCGGGCGTGATGTTCGGGAGCGGGTCCCACATCAACGTCGGAGGGCTCTACGCCGCGGCGGGCAACCTCTCCAACAGCGACTTCCTGAATGGCCGGGACCGCTTCACCGGGATCACCGGGTCGGTGGTCAACCAAGGGCGCATCGAGGCAGGGTTCGCGGCGTTGTTGGGTGCGCACGTCGCCAACGCGGGCGTGATCGTCGCGCCGCAAGGCACGGTGGTGATGGGCTCGGCAAGCGAGGCCTACATCGGCAAGCGCAACGGCACGACGTTCGTGAAGCTCGAAGGGCCGGCGGCTGCTGGCGCGGGCGGGGCGGGCGTTGAAAACACGGGCGAGATCCGGGCTGAGCGCGGGCGGGTGACGATTGCCGCGGGCGATATCTATTCGATGGCGATGCGCGTCGGCGGAACGGTCAAGGCCAAGGACATCAAGCTCCAGGGCCAGGCGGGCGGCACGGTGGCGGTTACGGGGACGCTGGATGCCTCGAACGCAGCGGGCCAGGGCGGATCGGTTGAAGTCACGGGTCAGCGGGTCGGATTGTTTGATGCGAATATTGACGCTTCGGGCGCGACCGGCGGCGGTCGTGTGATGGTCGGCGGCGGCCTGCGGGGCGGGGGCGAACTGCGGCGCTCCGAGGTCACGGCCGTCAACGAGGGAAGCACCATCGATGTGAGCGCGACTCGGGTCGGAGACGGTGGAATCGCGGTGGTGTGGTCCGATCAGACAACCAGGATGTTCGGTGAAGTCAACGCTCGCGGCGGATCGGGCGGCGGTGACGGCGGCCTCATCGAAACTTCGAGCAAGAACTCCGGCGAGTTCAGCCCGCGTTCGATTGATGCGTCGGCCCCGCAGGGCAAGGCGGGCGAGTGGTTGCTCGACCCGCGCAACGTCATCATCAGCAACGGCGGCACCGCGAACGGTGCGTTTGATGCGGGATCGCCGAACGTCTTCACGCCCTCGGCGGATGATGCGATCGCGAACGTGGGCACCATCAACACGTCCTTGAGCGGCGGCACGAGCGTGACCATCACGACGAGCGACGCCGGTGGAACGCAGGACGGCGATATTACCGTCAACAACGCCATCAGCACGACCGCGTTGGGCAACGCCACGCTGACGCTGCTGGCTGCCAACGACATCATCTTGAACGCGGGGATCTCCTCGACAATGGGTGAATTGAACGTCGTGCTGACCGCGAACGACGCCGGTCAGGCGGCGCAGGACGGCGACATCGCTGCGGGCGACATCACGACGACCGGGCAGACCATCACCACCAACGGCGGTGACTTCACGGCTACGGGCGTCAATATCACGCTGGGAGCGGTTGATGCGACCGCCAGCATGGGCAACGTCTCGATCGGTGCGACCGGCACGCTCAACTTGGGCGGCAACGTCTCGGGTGCGTTGCTGACGACTACCAGCGCGGGGCAGACGGACGTGGGCGGGGTGATCATCGCCGACACGCTCAACATTCACGCGGGCACCGACGGAACCGGCAACCTCATCCTGGGGGCCACGACGCTCAACGCGGACACGATAATTCTGCGGGCGGGCGATGGTTTAGCGGGCGGCGGAACCGGCGCGGTGGTCGATCTGGTCACCAACACTCCTGCCTTTGTCGGGACCCCAGGCGTGGGCTCTCCCAACGCGTTCACCGTTCAGGCCGACGGCGGCTACAGCGATGCTGCCCTCCCGAACGCTGCTGAGTTCGTGGGCGGCGTCTCGGGAATTGCCATCACCTACATCATCGATGACGGCGCTTTCCAACTGTTGACCGCCAGCAAGGTCTTGGGTTCGACGCTCAGCATCACCAGTGCGAGCACGACCACGATCGGCGCGCTGATTCAGCCCGCGAGCGCATCCATCTCCTCGGCGTCCGGGGTGATTTTCACGGGCGCGGGGTCTGGGATCCGAACGCCGGGGGGCGTGATCCAGGTGACGGGTCCCGTTGAGTTGCAGGGCGACACGATTCTTGACACCACCAACGCTGGCGGCACGCCTGCGGGTGCGGCCTTGGGGATCACCGGAAACGTCAACGATCAGGTGTCGAACACGAACGATCTTTCACTGAGTTCCGGGGCCGCCAACACCACCATCACCGGGCAGGTCGGCAACATTGCGCCGATTGCGCAACTTGACGTCGTGAGTGCGGGGACCGTTCAGTTCACGGGGGCAGTGACGGCCAATGGGGCGGGAACGCACACCTTCGCGGCCACCAACGTCACCTTCGGTGGGGCCACCTTGCTGGGGGGTGCTGCCGATATCAACACGTCAGGCATTCTCACGATCCCCGCCGCGGGGTTCTCCAACCTAGGCAACTTTGATGCGGGCGCCACCGGCACCGCCATCAACGTCGCCGGCAACATCGCCAGCAACGGGACGATCACCTTCAACGACCCGCTCGTGGTGTCGGGCCCGGGGCTGCTCGTCGATGCGGGAACTGACGGGATCGTCTTTAACGCGGATGCGGATTTCGGGTCGGGCGACCACACGCTCTCGGCCGGAGACACCTTCATCAATGCCCCTCTGGACGGCACGGGCACCCTGACCTTCCGGCCGGGCACGGGGGTTAACATCTCGATCGGCGATGCGTCCGACGGCGTGGCCTACGAGTTCACGCAGGCCGAATTGCCGAACATCACCGAGGGCTTTGCCGCGGTCGTCATCGGCTCGGCGGCGGGCTCACAGACCGTGAGCATCAACGGCCCGGGCACCAGCACGTTCTCGGATCCGCTGACGTTGCAAAGCCCGTCCGGAACCGTTTCGATCCTCGCGCCCCTCACCGGCACCGGCAACGCCAGCATCACCCTGCTATCCGCCAACGCCGCGGGCTCCGTGCAGTTGGGCTCCAACATTGTCACCTCGGGCACTCCCGTGGTCATTCACGGCGGAACGGTTCTGACCGCCGTCACCGGAATCGACACCACCAACGGCGGCCTCTCCGTCGGCGGCGGGAATATCACGTTCCAGACGCCCGGCACGATCGATGGCAACCGCACTCTCTTCCTGAATGCCGGCACGGGCGGCGATATCGGCATCTCGGGCGCGGTCGGGGCGGTCACGCCCCTCGGGGTCGTGACGGTCCAGAACGCCGACGAGTTCCTGGCCTCGTCCACCTTCTCGTCCGCCGGCTTCGATCAGAACGCCGGTGATAACACCACCGTCTTCACGGGGGCCGTCAACGTCGCCGGCCCTGTCGATATCGACGCCGCCGTCGTCACCTTCAATAGCACGCTCACCACCACCGCCGCCGGCACCGTCACTATCACCAACTCCGGCCTCCTTACCCACACCGGCGCGGTCTTGGCGGCGGGTGGATACACCCAGGACGGGGCGGGCACGTCCAGCGTCGCCGCGGGCATCACGGCGACAACGGGTAACGTCTCCTTCGCCACCGCTCTAGCGCTCACCGTCGCGCAAACCATCCAGGCGACGGCGGGTTCGCTTACGTTCGGCGGGGCGGTGGTCGGCACCGGTGCCGGCACGTTTGATTTCAACGGCACGGCCATCACGTTCTCGAACGTTCTTACTGCCGCCGCGGGCGCGGTGAACGTCACCAACAGTGGTCTGCTCACGCACACGGGCGCGGTCACGACCGGCACCGGCTATACCCAGGACGGTGCTGGCGCTTCGACGGTCGCGGCCGACGTGCTCGCGACGACGTCCGGCAATGTGCTCTTCACCCGCCCTGTGACGTTGACCGCCACCCAGCGCACCGGTGCCACCGCCGGAACCGTGACCTTCCTCGAAAGCGTCACCGCGACAACCGGCGTCAACCCCACCTTCGTCGGCACCGACGTGGTGCTGGGTGACGGCGTAGGGACCGACACGTTCGCGGGCGACGGCACCCTCACGCTGACTCCTTCTTCCACTGCGGCCCCGATCACCGTCGGCTCCTCGGGCGGGTTCGACCTGACGACCGCCGAAGTCGCCCGGGTCTCCAACGGCTGGACGGCGATCGTGATCGGCGAGGCCGGGACGACGGGCACGACCGCAATCGCGACTTCCACCTTCAACGACCCCGTCGTCTTTGGGTCCACCGGGGCCATTACCCAGTCGGGCACGCTTACCGGCAACGGTAATGCGGGCTTCCAGTTCCAAGGTCCGACGACGGCCAACATCATCAACGTCACGGGCACCGGCAATGTCCTGTTCAGCAGCTCCGCGACCGTCGGCGTCGGCGGCAGCGTCACCACCTCCGGCGGCGACATCGGGTTCGTGGGCACCTCCAACCTGAGCGGCAACATCACCACGGGCGGTGGAGATGCGAGCTTCGGCGGCGCTGCCACGATCGGGACATCGATCGTCGTCGACGCCGCGGGCGGGTTCATCGGGTTTGGTTCAACCGTCGGCGCGGGCGCCAACGCACTGACCCTACGGGCCGACGAAGTCGACTTCGTCGGCGCGGTCACCGGACTCGGCGGCACGTTGGCCATCGGGGCCGGCGCGCCGACCACCGGCCTTACGATCGGCGGGGTCACTCCCGGCGCTGGGCTGGATATCACCGCGGCGGAGCTGGCCCTGTTCACCGACGGATTTGCCAGCCTCGTGTTCGGTCGGCCAGATATGACACCCGACATCGTTCTGCCGACGGTGGGCGGCTTCAGCGACCCGGTCACGTTCGACACCGGCACGGGCACCATCCGCCTGGGCGGCACGTTCACGGGCAGCGGCAATGCGTCCTTCACATTCAGCGGCCCCTTCGCGGTGAGCGCGAACTCGCAGGTCGCGGCCGCGGACGCGGCCGCGACGATCAGCTTCGGCGACAGCGCAGGCGACGCGGTCGATCTCGGTTCCTCGACGCTCACCCTGATCACGAATAACGTTGTTTTCAACGGGCTCGCGGATTCTGTCGCCGGGAGCGGAGCCGCGGGCGGCAGCGTGCTCTCGATCCGGCCTTTGACCGACGGAACCAGCATCGGGATCGGCGGCGGTGCGGGTAGCCTCCAGATTACGGATGCCGCGCTCGATGCGATTTCGGCGTCGGTTGGGCTTTTGCGAATCGGAACCGCCACCACCGGCACGCACGCCGTGACATACGCCGACAGCACGTTCAAGACGGCCGTCGAGATCCTCGCGCCTGCGGGTGCTGGTTCGCACAACGTCACCGGCACCCTCACCGGGACCCGGGCCACGACGGGCACCATCCTCATTGATGGCCCCGGCGCGACCACCACGCTTGGTGCCGATATCCGCACGAACGGGTCGGCCATCACCATCAGCGACAACGTCATTCTCTCGGCCAATGTCTCGTTGGTCACCACTGACGGTGGCGAACCCGGCGCGGCCATCGGCATCACCGGTACGACCGATGCCACGACTGCTTCCACCGAATCGCTCAGGCTTGAGGCCGGAACCGGCACCATCACGCTCGGTGGGGCCGTCGGAACGACCCGGCTCGGCGGCTTCACTGTGACCTCCGCCGCGGACGTCAACGCGACCAGCATCGCCTCGACCACCATCATCCAAACGGCGGGAACAGGTACGAGCACCTTCACGGGGCCGCTCAATACTTCAGCCGCGGGTGGCATCAACCTCGCGGGCACCAACTCTGCGTTCTCCGGTGGCGGCACCACCACCGGCGGCGGCACGGTCATTATCAACAACTCGGGCACGGCAGCGTTCACGACCGCCGGCTTCAGTTCCGACGGTGCCTTCGCCCAAATCGGCGCGGGGGCTGTGAGCATGGGCGTCAACGTCACCACCACGAACGACACCATTACCTATGCCGGGCCGGTCACGCTGACCGCCGCGAGCGTTCAGACGGCGGGCACTGGCGACATCACCTTCAGCAGCACCGTCAACGGCGCTCAGTCGCTCACCATCGTGGGCGACGACGTTCTCTTCAGCCAGGCCGTTGGCGGGGCCACCGCACTCGGGGCCACGACAATCACCAGCGGAACCACCACCGCCTCGTCCACATTCCGAGCGGCGAGCATTGCCAACACCAGCACCGGCGCGGTCGGGTTCACGGGTGCGGTCACGGCCACCACGGGTGCGATCAACAGCAGCGGTACGACGTTCACCTCCGGCAGCACCATCACGACGACCAACCAGCCGGTCACGATTAACCACACCGGAGTAGTCATGACTTCGGGCCTCGTCTCGACCGGCTCTGGGGCCGTCGGCCTCACCGGCAGCACCGTCAACCAGAACGGCGGCGTTTCGGCGGGTTCGCTCACCATGACCGGCAGCACGGCCGTGAATAGCAGCGGGGCGGTCACAACGACCGGGGCCACCACCGCGGCGGGCGGCACGGTTTCCGTTACGGGCGCGATCACCGCCGCGACCTTTACCAGCGACGGATCGACCTACACCAGCACCG
>CAZJXA010000059.1:0-16187 GCA_964549785.1 uncultured Phycisphaeraceae bacterium
GACGATGGGCGGGGTTGGGATGGGAGTTTAGAAAGGCGGCGTGAAGAGTGCAAATCGGGAGGATACCTCATCGGAAGGAAGCGTCGGTGCTGAGCGAAAGGTGACGAGGCTGCAACTTTGGCAGTCGGCCGCCTTTCGGAAAGGGGGGCGTGTGCGGCCGTACGGGGGTTGCTGGGGCATTCCGGAGTGGCCCCTGCGTTGGTCCGTCATTTGCACCAATCTTCCCTTGGTCGATCGGTCGATGTATCCTGTCGTCGGCCTTCGCAAGAATCGTTCGCTTCTGCTGGAAAGGAATACCGCCATGCCCGCCGCCGGAGTCAGTTATCAGCGCACGCGTGAAATGACGATCGACGAGTTGTTGCTCGAAAATCGGATTGTGTTTTTGATCGGGGAGATCAATTTTTCGTCGGCTGCCCGGGTGATGATGCAGATGCTCTATCTGGAGAACCAGAAGCGTGGGCAGGACATCCACTTTTATGTGAACTCGCCCGGCGGGTCGGTGGACGACACGCTCGCGCTGTACGACACGATGCGGTTCCTGTCGAGCCCTGTGAACACCTACTGCCTGGGCCGGGCGTACTCGGGCGGGGCGGTGTTATTGACGGCGGGCGTCAAGGGCAAGCGGTTTATCCTGCCGCACGCCAAGGTGATGATCCACCAGCCCTATGGCGGCATCACCGGGCAGGCCGAGGACATCCGCATCCAGGCCGAGCAGATCATCAAGAGCAAGGCGGAACTCAACCGCATTATCGCCTTCCACACGGGGCAGACCGTGGAGCAGGTCACCAAGGACGGGGAGCGCGACAAGTACTTCACGGCCGAGGAGGCGCTGAAGTACGGCCTGGTCGATGAAGTGCTGACCGAAACCCCGAAGGAAGCCAAGACGATGGGCCTGCGCTGAGTCGGCCCAACGGCCTCGCGTCCAAAGTCTCTCTTGTCTATCCGTCTCTTTCGCCCTCCCGCCTCTTCCTATAGCGAGATTCCCATGTCCGGTTACCTCGTCCCCATCGTCATCGAAAAGTCAGCCAAGGGCGAGCGCGCGTACGACATCTATTCGCGCCTCCTCAAGGACCGAATCATCTTTCTGGGCGGCCCCGTGACCGACGAACTGTCGAACCTGGTCGTCGCCCAGATGCTCTTCCTCGCCAACGAGGACACGAAGAACGACATCCACATCTACATCAACAGTCCCGGTGGCAGCGTGTCGGCCGGCCTCGGCATGCTCGACACCATGCGGTACATCAAGTGCGACGTCTGCACGTACATCATCGGGCAAGCCGCGAGCATGGGCAGCGTGCTGGCGTGCGCCGGCACCAAGGGCAAGCGGTTCACGCTGCCTAACGCCCGCAACCTGATGCACCAGCCCCTCATGGGCGGTGTCATGGAGGGCCAGGCCACCGACATCGAGATCGAGGCCCGCGAGATGCTCCGCATCCGCGATCGTCTCTACAGCATTTACGCGAACGCCTCGGGTCAGCCGATTGAACGGATCGCCGCCGACTGCGACCGCAACAAATGGCTCGATGAGAAGGAAATGCTCGAGTACGGGCTGGTGGACGCGGTGCTGCAGCGGATGCCAAACCATCGGGTCGCGGGCGCACCGGTCTCGATCGACGAGGCGTGAGCCGAGTTCGCATTGCACTACAGACCCCGGCGAGTGTGCCGGGGTTTTTTCTGCGCGGGCAGGGTGCGGCGGGTGGCGCGAACGCGACGACCCTGAAACCACCACCACGGGATCTTGTACACTTTTCACCAACACGTCGCCAGGCACGATTTCTGGGCTTTTCGCTTCTTGCGGGGCTGGCCATCAGCGTGGGGCTGGGTGCTGCCCTGTCATTACGGGGGGCGGGCTTTGGCTCGCCTTTAGCGCAGATCCGGCTGGATATGGGCGCGGGACCCGGCGGCACGTGGATCTTTACATCGGATCAGTCGGGGTGGGGTTGGACGCGGCGAGGTCGAGCCTTGGTCTCTCCTTCGCAGTACGGCTTGGGTAACAACTCCATCATCCTCCACCTCAAACCTGCGGAACGGCTCCGGCCGCCCTTCCCGATTGCGCTCCCGCCGCGCGTTTCACTCGAAGACGCCGACCCGGCTGCGGCGGCGATGCTGAAAGGGGGCGTGGCCGGGGGCGGCACGCTTGCCTCATGGCCCATTCAAACGCGGTCCGGATGGCCAGCCCGGTGCCTCGGCTATTGGCACGAGGGCGTGCACGGCTGGGGGAGTTTTAGTTGGAGCGGAGGACCGGTCCTGCGATCGATCTCAGGCGGCGTCGTCGTGCAGCGCGGCGCCTTGCCGTTCGATGGCATGGTGCTCGCATAAGAGCCGATTCTCGCGGGGTTGGCTTTGAATGTGCTCTTCTGGAGGAGCGTGTCCGCTGTGGTTGGCGCGGGACTTTCTGCTCTGCGGGCAGCGCATCGGGGCCGCACGGGGCGGTGCCGACGTTGGGGTTACGACGTGCGCGGGTTGGCGGTGTGCCCGGAGTGCGGTGCCGCCGCGGGAAGAACTTTCGCGAAGGAATGATCTGACGCAGTGAACCTCGTTGACCGCGGGGCTCAACCGTGGAGTGAATCGGTGCCGTGGAGTGAATCGGGGCGGTGGACGGTCATCCGCCGGATTTGCGAAAAGCCCCGGCGAGTTCCTTTTCGCGTTCGCGTTCCAGCATCGCCCCCACCATCTTGGACTTGAGGTCATCGGTCAATCCGTTGTACCAGTTGAGCGCGGCCTTGGCCGTGTCGGCAACCGGCCGGAAGGTAAGCCCTGCCTTCACCGCCTTCGCGACGTTGCGTTGACGAAACCCGGCGGCCTGGCCGGTCGGTGCCATCCAGAGGGGGAACATACCCACGTCGACTTCCTGAGCCGTGAGGAACTCGGGATCGATCTTGGTGTCCCGGTTGCCGTATAGAACTTCGACACCCTCGGGGATCACTCTGGGCCGACCTGCCCGCTTGCGCCGGTCCTCGGTTCGGCCGCGATTAGAAAGCGTCACCGTGTGGCCGCGGGCCAGAGCCGTCTCCATGCACGCAGGTCCGAGGAACCCGGTGCCGCCCAGAATCAGGATTTTCAAAGGCTGGCTCCTGCGCAGATTCGCGGCAAACGCCCCGGGCAGCGTGTGAACTCCCGCGGCCAATGCGACGCCCGACGCGGCGGCAACCCGCACGAAAGTACGACGGGAAACATCATCGCGGCGACTGACGGCGTTCAGCATGGGCGAGCCTGTGTGGTTGGAGGTACGGCGTGACCCCGTTGGGAAACTTGTTAGGGCTGCCGCGCAGCGTCGAAGCCGTCGCCGAATTTCCCTGCGTGCAAACCTGCGGAGGCAGTCAGGTCGGGAGCGCATCGGTTCCTGCGCTTCGATACCGTACCAGGATGCCCGACCGGATTGCCGAGAGTTTCGCTTCGTCCCCCCGCCGGCATCGCCTCCCCGCCGTTCTGCTCGGACTCACCCTCGCGTTGCTCGCGTGGTCGGCGTACCGCCCGCACGATTATCCGACGTGGGCGCTGGAGGTGTTTCCGGCGGTGCTTTGGATCGTGGTGCTGATCGCTACGTACCGGCGGTTTCCGATGACACCCCTGCTATACGGGTTGACCGCGCTGCACTGTGCGCTGCTGATTGTGGGCGGACATTACACATATTCGGAAGTGCCCATCGGCAACTGGGCCCGCGATACGTTCGACCTGTCGAGGAACCACTACGACCGCGTCGGGCATTTCTTGCAGGGATTCGTGCCGGCGATCCTGGCTCGCGAGATCCTGATCCGCACCTCACCGGTGAAGCGCGGCTGGTGGCTGGTGCTGTTCATCATGTCGATCTGCACCGCCTTCAGCGCGGTCTATGAACTCATCGAATGGGCCGTCGCGGAGATCGACGCCGAAGGCTCGCAGGATTTTCTGGGTACGCAGGGCGACGTCTGGGACACCCAGAAGGATATTTTGCTGTGCATCAAGGGCGCGGCGGCAAGCCTCGTGACCTTGTCCCGGCTCCACGACGGGCATCTGCGAACATTGCACGGACGTGAGCAGACCTAGCGATAGAGCGGGCTTGATTCAGGCGTCGCGGCCATCGGGCGGCCGCTCGAAAGGACGAGAAACCGAACGCGGTGGGAGACAGAGCGAAACGAACCCGCTGGAACACGTCCCCGCTTCCGCCTAAACTCTCGACCCGGCACTTCACGCCGGCAGCCATTGGTTTCATTGGGAGGTTTCGCTTGGTTCGTATCCGCATGCAGCGTCTGGGTCGCAAGAACCGTCCGTTTTACCGGATCAGCGCGATCGATCAGCGCGTCCGCCGCGACGGCCGCGTGATCGAGACGCTGGGCTACTACAACCCGCTGCACCCCGATGCGGCCAAGCAGATCGAACTCAACGGCGAGCGCGTGAAGCACTGGCTCAGCGTCGGAGCCCAGCCCTCCGACACGGTGCGCGACATGCTCGCCCGCCGCGAGTGGGTGGATGTGAAATCGTGGGAAGCCGATCGGGCCGCCGACCGCAAGGGCCTCGAGGAGCGTCTCGCGGCCGCCGCCGCAGCACCCAAGGACGAGAAGAAGAAGGCCTGACGCCGGATTCCAAGCCTAAGCCGTTAAGCCGTGAAGACAGGGCGCAGGCCCTCTTGCTACCCCAGCCCTTGGTCGGCGGTGAACTTCTTGTCACCCTGAGATATCGGTCAACCCCTACGGCATCTCACCGATATCGACGATCGCGCACGCCTGGATGGGCTCGATGCCGACGGCGGCAGCCGCGTCGAGCACTTCCTGAGATTCGCTGCCCGGATTGAGCCACACTTCTCCGACGTCTTTTCGTTCGCCTAGTTGGCGCATCGCGCCCCCGCCGATGGCGGGGGGCACGTAAAAGGCCGCACGATCAATCGGGCCGGGGACGCCAGCGATCGAGGTGAAGCATGGCAGGCCTTCGACTGAAGACTCGTTGGGGTTGACGGGGAGGACGGTGTGGCCCTGTCGGACGTAGGCCCGCACTGCCTTGTTGCCGTACTTCGATCGATCGTTCGATGCGCCGATAATCATGATCCGCATGTATATTCTCCCGACCCCGGTTGAGAATCGTATCAACGAATGATGAACGGGAAACCGGCGTGCCGGATCTTTCGAGACGACGGCGCTCGAGATCGGGCATGCTCAACGCCAAGTCCGGAGGAGACCCTGATGCATGTTCAACGGCTTTTGATCTGTGGACTCCTTGTTGCTTCGACGGCGTTGGGTCGGCAGCCTTCCGAAATGGTGCCGGCCGACGGCCCGCTCGGGGTCGTTCGCTTGTCGGCGGGCGCGGCCACCCCGACCGACATTGCCGCCGGCTGGCGGCAACTGTTCGATTCAAAGACTACCGAAGGCTGGCGCGGCTACCGGCAAGAATCCTTTCCCGCGAAGGGCTGGATGGTGGGCGACGACGGAACCCTGCGTTCCGTCGTCGGCGGCGGAGGGGGGGACATTGTCACCGTCGAACAATTCGGTGACTTCGAGTTGACGCTCGAGTTCAAGACGACACCAAAGGCCAACAGCGGTGTGATGTACCGCGTGACGGAGACGCACGACACCGCGTGGCAATCGGGGCCGGAATGTCAGATTCTTGACGATTTGGGGCACGGAGTTGGCCCCACCGATGCGCATTCCGCCGGAGCGCTGTACGACCTGGCCGTTCCCGTCGCGGGAAAACTTGTGCATCCGCCGGGCGAGTGGAACCACCTCCGGATCCGGCTTCGGAACGGCGTGGTGCAGCACTGGTTGAACGAAACGAAAGTTGTTGAGTGCCGTCTCGACGACGAGGCGTGGAAGGGCGCGATCGCCAAGAGCAAGTTCAACGTCTACGACGGGTTCGGGCTCCAGCCGCGGGGTCACATCGCGCTCCAGGACCACGGCGACGAAGTGTGGTATCGCCACATTTTCGTGCGCGACCTTGATGCCCCGCTGCCGGGGGAGGTCGTCTTGTTCAACGGAACGGACGCTTCCGGGTGGTCGGCCTGCGTTCCGGATCTCGCGGCGAAGGATCCGCTCTCGATCTGGACCGTCGAGGAGGGGGTGCTTCAGACGATGGGCTCACCGGCGGGGTACATTCACACGGCCGAGGACTATACCAACTACGTCCTGAAACTCGAATGGCGCTTCAGCCCGACCACGAAGAAAGCGGGCAACAGCGGCGTGCTGCTCCGCGTGCACGGTGAGCACAAGGTGTGGCCCAAGAGCGTCGAGGCCCAGTTGCAGAGCGGCGCGGCGGGGGACTTCTGGAACATCGGCGATTTCTCCATGACGACCGACGCCGCGCGCTTGCGGGGGCGCAACACCAAGGCGACCGGGACCGCCGAGCGCGCCGTCGGCGAATGGAACGAGTACGAGATCCACGCCGTTCACGACCGCGTGCGGCTCCTGGTCAACGGCGAACTCTTGAACGAGGCGTGGGCGGTCGCCGAGATCCCCGGGAAGATCGGCCTGCAAAGCGAGGGCGCGGAGATTCACTTCCGCAGAATCCGCCTTGCGCCGGTGAAGTAGCGAGGGAAGGCGGGTCATACCGTTCGTCAAGATGCTCTGGCAGCCTTCACTCCCCGAGTCGTATCACACGATGACGCCCGCCGCGCTCGCGGCGGCGATCACGGCCCGCCGCCGTCAACTCGGGGGCTCGCTCGTTATTCTTGGACATCACTATCAGACCGATCAGGTCATCCGTCACGCCGATTTTACCGGCGATTCCCTCAAACTCTCGCAGATCGCGGCCAGACTTGCCACCGATCGTCCGGCCGAACAGCCCGTGAAGTTCATCATTTTCTGCGGCGTTCACTTCATGGCCGAGACGGCGGACATGCTCACCGATGAAGCCGTCGAGGTCATCCTGCCCGACCTCTCCGCCGGCTGCTCGATGGCGGACATGGCCCAGTACGACGACACGGTGCAGGCGTGGGATGCGATCCACGCCGCACTAGCCCTCAACGGCTGGACCGGCCGCATTGTCCCCATCACCTACGTCAATTCATCCGCGGCCATCAAGGCGTTCGTGGGCGAGCGGGGCGGCGCGTGCTGCACCAGTTCCAACGCCCGCAACGTCGTGTCGTGGGCCTTGGGGGGCGGCACCACCCCCGCCGCGGCACACGAAGAGATCAAGGTGATGTTCCTGCCCGACCAGCACCTGGGACGCAACACCGCGCACGGGCTGGGCATCGATGTAGGGCTCAATTCCTGCGTGTACGACCCGCGGATGGCGCGCCAAGGTGAACCCTTCGGGGGTGCCTCGCTCGAGGAACTCCTTCGCTCCCGCGTGATCCTCTGGGCCGGGCACTGCTCGGTGCACAAACTGTTTCGGCCCGAGCACTGCGACAGCATCCGTGCGGCCAACGCCGCCCACCCGGAACTCCCCCCCACCACGATCCTGGTTCATCCCGAGTGCGCCAAAGAAGTGGTTGATAAAGCCAACCTCAACGGTTCGACCGAGTTCATCATTCAGACGATACGGGGCGCCGCCCCGGGTTCGCGCTGGGCCATCGGCACGGAGTTTCACCTCGTCAGCCGTCTTGCGATCGAGGCCGCCGCGCGAGGAGTCGAGGTCCGCATCCTCAGCGAATGCCAGTGCCTGTGCACCACGATGTACCGGATCGACGAGCCGCACCTTCTCTGGGTGGTGGACAATCTCGTGGGCGACTCTGACGGTCGCGACAAGCCGAGGGCACCCCGGGTGGTGAACAGCGTTCGGGTTCTGCCGCACGTCCGGGAACTCGCGCGGTTGGCGATCGACCGGATGCTCGAACTGGTGGTGCCGGCGAAGACCGCAGACTAGGTTCTGTTCGCGCTGTTACCGTGCGAAGTCGCGCCGGATCGAAACCTAGATCGCGGCGTTGATCGAGACGGGGGCTCCAAGACCCAACGGCTTGGAGGTCGGCATCACGAGTTTCACTTCCTTCAGTGCTTCCGCGGCGGCGGTCTGCTGGGCCGCACCGAGTTCGATGCTTTCCTTCATCAAGCGTCCGATCTTGAACTTGACGGTGCGTTTGGCGGGCACAAGCACTCGCTCGAGTGTCTTGGGGTTCTGGGCGACCCGGGCGGCCCGCGCCTTCACTTCAAAAACCCCGAAATCGCGGAACTCGAGGCGATTGCCTTTTTTCAGTTCGCTGATCACCTGGTCCAGAAATTCCTGGACGGCCTCTTTCACGTCCGTACGCCGCATCTTGGTGCGCTCGGCGATCCGTTCGATCAGTTCCTTCTTCGTAATCGTCGCCATCATCTATCCCCTCAAAGGCTGCGCACCCAAATCCCACGATCTCGCTGCATCCAATCCGCAAGAAACCTGCCACGCCCGAGAACGGCGTGAGCCGACGGAGTTTCTCCCCGAGCGACGTAAAGCGAACGTGGGAGAAGATCGTACCCCCGCGGACGCCGATCCCCCCACGAGCCCCCACCAAGTGACCCGCGCTCCGCCCGACGGAATCAAGACTTCAAGGGACGCGGGCGAACGCTCGAACGTCTGATTTCGACCTCTTCTTCCGCAGGAGACAGTATCGCGCGCAAGTCGTTACGGGTCAATACCCGGCAGCACCAATCTTGCAAGGAATCAGAAAGAATTTTCGTTCGAGGATTCGATCAATTTTTCGTGATTATTCCCTTGACTTTCGCGACACCATCACACGAACTTTCGCGGAGAAAGCGGGGCAACCCCCGCGCAGCCTCGGACCCTCCGATGTGCCCTCCGCCAGGCCCATCGCCGCGGCCCCACGCCGCTAATCAATAACCTCAATTTCCATACCTTGCGGTAGCGCCTTGATGAACAGCCGCCCGTAGCGCGCGGTCAGCACGCGGCTGTCCAGAACGACCACCCGCCCCCGATCTTCCCGCCCGCGGATCAGCCGCCCGAAACCCTGCTTGAACTTCATGACCGCGCGCGGGATCGAGTCTTCCATAAAGGCGTTCCCGCCGCGGGCTTCGATGAGTTCGTTGCGGGCCTGGGTAAGCGGGCGATCGGGTGGATCGAACGGCAACTTGGTGATGATGACGTTTCGAAGGCCCTCGCCCTTGACGTCGACGCCCTGCCAGAAACTCGCGGCACCGAAGAGGACGCTGCGGCGGTCCTGTCGAAAGCGGCCCAGGATGTGCGACCGCGAGCCGTCGCGTCCCTGCGCGAGCAGCGGCAACCCGCGTTCCGCCAGAGGGCCCGCCAATTCGCTTGCGCAGCGATTCAGCGAAGCGAAACTGGTGAACAACACAAACGCCCCACCTTCGGTTTCCTCTACATGCTTGAGGATACCGACCGACAGCGGCGAGAGAGCAGTGCCCCGCGACGCGGCGGTGGCCGCGTCGGTGTGAACAAAGACGCGCACCTGCCGCGCGTGGTCGAACGGGCTGCCCAGTTGCAGCGTCGAGGCGCCCTCGCAGCCCAGGCGTGAGATGACGTGCGCAAACGCCGTTTCCGCGCCTTCCTTCGTCTCCGATCCGACGACGGTGCGGGTGGTCAGCGTGGCGCTCGTCAACACCACGCTGTGATCCTGCCGGAAGAGACGCTCGCGAAGCAGCGGCCCGACCTCGATCGGTGAGCACGAGAGATTCACCCGCAGGCGGGCGCCGCCGAAATCATCGTCGCCCCCGGACGTCTCGCCCCAATAGACCGCTCCCGGCATTCCCTGCGTCACCAAAAGATCGGCGTCCTGCGCGATCTGCTCCGCCCGCAACGCGTACGCGTTCAACTCGAACGTGTCGGCCTCGCCCTTGACCATTTCACGCATCGCCCGGAGCCGTAGCCCCAATTCGCGGATCGCGGGCGTGAGCGCATTGCTGACCGCCCCGGCCGAGCGGAAACGGATCGTTCCGGAATCCCCGCCCCGGCCGAAGGGCGATTGAGGCCCTTGCCCGGCACCTCGGACGTGCTCGGCGACCGACTCAAAGAACGCCCGCGATGCGGTCGCCGCCTGATCCACCAGGCGGATCGCCGCTTCAACCGGGGCGGAGTCGCCCAGCATGACCGCGAGTTGCGAGAGATAGCCACGCCCCACACGGGGCGAGTAGAGCGTGTTCAACAGGTGATTGACGCGTCCTTCCGAGAGCGCCACACCGAAGTGGTCGCTCGCGACGTCCTCGACGCCGTGGGCTTCGTCGAGTACGACGTGGTGGTACTTGGGCAGAAATCCCGCGTCCTCCGCCCGCAGTGCAAGGTCGGAGAAAAACAGCGCGTGGTTGCAGATGAGCAGGTTCGCGCCTTCCAGTTGCGCCCTTGCCTTCTGGTAGAAACATTGTTGATACGTGGAGCACCGCTTCCCCATGCAGTTGCCCGAGTCGGACTGCACCCGGTCCCACACCCCGGGCCGCTCCAGTGTCGGCAGCGTGCTCAGCGTTCCATCGGTCGTCTCATACGCCCAGTCCTGAATCACGGCCAGGCTGCGCCGCGAGGCGGCGTCGGGCAGCGTTCGTTCCCCGCGCTCGCTCGCCATCCGCAGTCGCCGCGTGCTCAGGTAGTTGCCGCGGCCCTTGACGAGCACAGCGCGGAGCGGCCTGGGCTGGGTTTCGTCCGCCGGCGCGGGGTAAAGGATGCTCTCCAAGAGCGGGATGTCCTTCTCAATGAGTTGTTCCTGAAGAGCGATCGTGTGCGTCGCGATCACCACGGTTTCGTTCCGCTCGACGGCCCTCAACATGGCCGGAACGAGGTACGCAAAACTTTTTCCCACGCCCGTTCCCGCCTCGACGAGCAGGTGCGATTTGCTCTCGAAGGTCGCGGCGACCGCGTCCGCCATGCGCAGTTGCTGCTCGCGTGCCTCGAAGCCGCCGCCCAGCCGCACAGCGACCGGGCCGTTCATCGAAAGCACATCCGAGGCGGTCAGGGGCATGGTTCAATGAGGATAGCCGGGCGAGGATTCTGTACGACGTGCTTCCTCAATGCCGCCGGGCGATGCGGGGGACCCCTTACCCCGCGGCCCGAGCCGTGGTACGCTGGTTCCTGACATGTGGATTTACGGCGCATTTCTGTACGGAACCCTGCTCCTCTGCGGCGTCGTGACTTTTTTCACGCTCCGCCGCTACGACCTCCGGCCGCTCGAGCCGTGGAGAGCGGTGCTGGCGGCGACCGCGATCGGCGCGGTGCTCATGTGGGCGAGCAGGGCCGGTCAGGACGCGACCGTCGAAATGCTTCTGTCGCCGGAGCGGATGGAACTCACCAACCTCGCCTACGCGATGATCGCCGCGGTCCTCGAGGAGGCCGCCAAACTTCTCACCGTCTTCTGCGTGGCACTGATTTTTCGCCGCGACTTCCAGGAACATTCCGACGGCATCTACTACGGGGCCTTGGCGGGTCTCGGAGCGGCCATCCTCGAATCCGTCCACGTTCTGGGGTGGCCCTCCGGGCTTGAGTTTCTTCCCAGCCAGGAGCCGATCCGCCTGGCCGGACACCTCGTGATGGGTTCGATCACCTGCGCTGCCCTCGGCTTCTTCGCGGCGGGGGAGCGCCGTTGGATGTGGGCGGTGCCCGTCTCCTATCTGCTCGGCTGCATACTGCACACCCTCTGGGACTGGGTCGCCCACGAGGCCGCCGATTCCTACCGGAGCGAGGGGGTGCTCCGCTGGCATCACACCGCGGCATCCATCTTCCTCATGCTGCTTGGGTTATTCTCGTTCAAACTGCTGGTCAGAGCCGCCTCCCGCCTCCAAGAACGGCACTTCGCCCCGACGTGTTCCGCGCCGGATCACGCCGATACGATCCGCTCGTGAATGAACCACCGCCCTCCACGGAGTTAACGACCGACCAACTGAGGGCCGCCGCCGAAGGGTTTGCGTCCGATTTTGCGCTCGTGCGAACCGCCGTGGCGCGCGTGATGGTGGGGCAGACCGAGATCGTGGACGGCGTGCTGACGTGCCTCTTCGTAGGCGGCCACGCCCTCCTCGAAGGCGTTCCCGGGATCGGAAAAACCCTTTTGGTTCGTACCCTTGCCCGGGCCGTCGATCTCGGCTTTGCGCGGGTCCAATTCACCCCCGACCTCATGCCCGCCGACATCACCGGCACCGCGATCGTCACCGAAATGGAACGAAGCGGCGTGCGCGAACGGGCGTTCGCGTTTCAGCGCGGCCCCGTCTTCACCAACATCCTCCTCGCCGACGAGATCAACCGCGCGACTCCGAAGACCCAGTCCGCGCTGCTTGAAGCGATGCAGGAACGGGCCGTGACCTCCGGGGGCGTCACCCATCAACTGCCCGAGCCTTTCATCGTGCTCGCCACGCAGAACCCCATCGAGCAGGAAGGCACGTATCCACTCCCCGAGGCCCAACTCGACCGCTTCTTTTTTAAGTTGCTGGTGCAAATGCCCTCCCGTTCTGACCTCGCGGAGATCATCGACCGCACCACCACGCCCGATCCCGCTGAAACCCCCGTCGTGCTCGACCGCGCCGCCTTGCTCCGTCACCAGCGGCTCGTACGGGCCGTGGCCATAGCGCCCCATGTCCGCGATTACGCCGTGCGGCTGGTGTTGGGAACCCACCCGGCGGGCACCCTCGGATCGCTCGGAGGGCCCGGCTTCAGCAGCCCGCTCGTCGATCGCTTTGTCCGGCTCGGGGCGTCCCCTCGGGCCGCGCAAACACTGGTGCTCGCCGCGAAGTGCCGAGCTCTTCTGGGCGGTCGTTTCGCAGCCTCCATCGAAGACCTGCGGTCCGTTGCTCTCCCGGCGCTCCGCCACCGGCTCATTCTGAACTTTGAGGCCTCGGCTGAGGGGGCCTCGGCCGATGCGATCATCGATAACCTGCTCACAACGCTCCCGCTCGAGGCGGCGTCGTGAACGCGTATGGACGTCACCGCTCCGCGACGATCGGCCTGTCGGCGGCGCTGTGCTGTCTGCTCGGAGCGTGCTCGTCGTCTGACAATTCCGACGCTCCGACCGAAGTCGCGACGTCTCTGTCCGGCACCGTGTCAGACGGCGTCCAACCGCTTGCGGTTCCCGACTCGTCGAACGGGCTCGTCTTTGACAGCCGCATCAATTGGGTTTCCGGCGACGTCCTGGTCCTCCCGCTCGAGTCCGGCGTGACGCTGCCGGCCGATCCCAAGGCGTTCCTCCTGACCGGGAGCCAGCCCAGCGGCAGCCTCGCCGCCCGTGTCGAGTTCATCACGGTCAACGTGGCAACCGCAGAGCATTCCGCGGCCGAATGGCTCGACGCGCCCGGCGTCTGGGCGTCGGGCTCCGCGGGCACCGGAACCCGCGTGGTGGTCGTCGAACCAGCGGAGGCAGGAACGGGCGACCTTGTGGTCGGCGACCGCCGGTATTCGGTGAACTGGCTCCCTTTGCCCGCAACGCTGGTGCGGGCCTCACCTGGCGCTCCGGAACAGCCTTGGGAGAGCCCTCTCGGGACAGCGGTGCGGCAAAGCCCCCTGTTTCGTGCGTTGGCCGAGCGTGAACGAGTCAACCCGCTTACCCGATGGCGGTATCGACTTGCGTTCGACGGGTTGAACCCCGCATCGGCCGAGTCGGGACAACCCTTCGCCGACCGAACGATCGAGGCCATCGCCCGCCAGAACGAGAGCCGCTGGCGCGTCGCACTCGCGTGGCTTTGGGCCGCCGACCCCGGCGTGGCGCTCAGTCTGAAGCGCCGTCTCGCGGCGTCGATCACCCTCCCCGACGGCGCGGCGGTCCCGGCGTGGCCGACGTCGCACGTCGCCCTCGATGACCTCCTCTCCGGCCTGCTCGATCCCACCTCAACACCCTCGGCCCGGGCCCGAAGAGCCGAACGATGGCTCGCGGATCAGCCCGTCGCGACCGCCTGGGTGGTCGACGACGGCGGGAGGCTCGACGCCGATCGCCGGGTTATCGCCTCCGTCGGCATCGCGAATCTGAGTGAGCACGCGACGCTCGGTTGGGCCGGGCTGCACGATTCCGAGATCGAGCCCGAGCCGGTGCCGCTCCCCGCCTTCACCGCGATTGAACGACTGGTCGCCGTTGCCGCCTCGGACACCGGACTGGCGGCGGTCGGCTTGCACGCGGGCGAGTGGTCGCAGATCCGAGGGGTGATCCCGGGCCGCATCGGTGTCCAGCCGCCGGGGCTTGACGTCGTTTCGTTGTTGGGCGATTGGACCATGCGTGACTGGCTGGCGGGCACCCCAAGGTCGCCCGCATCCTCTTGGAACACGCGCTGCCGGCTCGCCCGCAATGCCGGTGGTTACGGTTGGCAACTGACGGTGGAGTGTGACGCGGCACCCGCCATCGGGGAGCGATCCCGCGAGCGTGTGTTCGTCCGTGCGGGGGCGACGAGCGAAGAACCGGCCGCGATTGTTGCCGCTCCCGGGATGAACACCGCCGCGGTTCGAGCCACCGACGACGCTTCGGGGTGGAGGGCGACGATCGATATCCCGCCAGAAGCGGTGGAAGCCGATGGGACCCTGCGAATAGCGGTGTCGCGCGTCGACGCACGGGGTCGAAGAAGCACATGGCCCCGACCGATGTTCCCGTGGCAAGTCGAGCCCGCGCGGGCGGCCCTCGATCTGAACCGATGGGAGGGGCTCGAACCATCAGCGGGCCGCTCGCCGGTTCCGCGGAAGCCGGGCACTACTTCGGGGCGCTGACCTCAATGGGCGCGGCAGCCGCTTCCTTGATTTCCTTTGCCTTCGCCTCTTTGTAGTTCGCCACACTCATAAAGATCATCGCGGCAGGGATAAAGGCCTTTTCCCCGGCCCGCTGGGCGACTCCCTCGAGCGTTGTCAGACTCCCGCTTTCGATGTCTTTCGTGAGATCAACGACCACGCTGTCGAACGTATTGACCATCATGCCCCACATGAAGAACTCGTCCTTGGTCTTCGGCATGTAGGCGCTCAGCCCCGGGATGTTCGTCGGGAGCACGAAGAACCACTTGTCGGCGTCCTGCTTCATCACCAAGCCGATCGGGGGCATGATCGCCTTGCCGTCCCACAACACGGCCGACGTATCGTCGGTAAGGAAGGCCGTCGTCATGCGGGCTTCACTCTCACGCAACCAGCCGTACGGGTTCGCAAACAGCCGCTTGACCGCGTCGTTGAAGACAACCTCGGCCTGCTTGCGCTGCTCGAATCCCTGCTTGGCCCGGTTCCGTCGACCTCGCCCGCCGCTCATGCTCTGGGTCAACTGGGCAACGAGCGACGTCGTCTTGCCCTGCTTCGCGGCTGCCTCGGTCCGAATCTTGAGCGCGGCCATCTCATCGGGAAACTTCTCCCCGATCGATACCGACAATTTCTCGATGTTCCCCATGAAGACGCCGACCCGATTCAGGAGTTTCCGCATCTCCTCGTTGTCGGCGTAGATGAGATTCCCGAGTTTTCTGGCCTCGCCCTTCTCCACCAGCATCCGGGCGGTCGCGATGGTCTGCTCGGGGGAATCCTGGCCGTAACGCTCCTGGCACCCGACCAAGCACATCGCCAAGGCGACAAGGCCGACCGAAATTCCACGCGTCCATCGAACCCACGAAACGAAAGATAACGGCATCGCAGCACTCCTCGCGGCCCCAAGCGACAACGCCCTCAATACGCCACGGATCACCCGTTCGTTACCCCTACGTTCCTCGTCGTCACCCCAAGCTTCAGGCGGAAGTTCGGTCCACGATCCGGTACAACTCGCGCTCGCCCCGACCCCTGACGGGGTAATCCTTGCGGAGCGGATGCCCGGGGTAGTCGGCCCACAACAGAATCCGTCGAAGATCCGGGTGGTTGCGGAAGCGAACCCCGAACATGTCAAAGACTTCCCGTTCCATCCATTCGGCCCCGGGCCACAGGTCCGTCACCGAATCAATCCACAACGCCGGGTCCTCGACGATCCCGTCGGTGGGGAGCGACGGATCCACATAGGTTTTGACGAAAAACCGGTCGTCCCGCGCGAACGACAGCAGGTTGTAGACCACGCCGAATCGCCCGGGCATGTCGACCGGATAGCCCAGGTAATCGACGCCGCCCAAATCGGAGAGGAAGTTGAATCCGCAGCGCGGATCGCTCTTTAGGAACGCCATCACCTCGTGCAGATCGGTGGGGCTGACTATCAGCGAAGATTGCCCTCGAAACTCCGTTCCCTTGAACTTTTTGGACGGAAAGGCGGCTCGTACCGCGCCGAAAACCGGGTGATCCAACGTTGGCGACGCGGAAGGTGTGGACATTCAAACTAAGCGTAGGAGCGGGTTTTTGATTCCGGCTGGTTTTACGCTCGCCATGCGACAACCCCTGCAGGGAGCGAGGTCGGTGATGCACCGTCGTCAATCGCCCAAGCCACCGGGCCCCCG
>CAZJXA010000060.1:0-16141 GCA_964549785.1 uncultured Phycisphaeraceae bacterium
GGCTGGTGATGGACGTGGTGCCGGTGATCCCGCCGGACCTGCGCCCGTTGGTACTTCTCGAGTCGGGCAATTTCGCGACCAGCGATCTGAACGATTTGTACCGCCGCATCATCAACCGCAACAACCGGCTGAAGAAGTTGATGGACCTCAACGCGCCCGACGTCATCATCCGCAACGAGAAGCGGATGCTGCAGCAGGCCGTCGATGCGCTCTTCGACAACAACCGCTGCCGTCGGCCGGTTCTGGGCTCTTCCAACCGTCCGCTCAAGAGTTTGACGGACATGATCAAGGGCAAGCAGGGCCGCTTCCGCGAGAACCTGCTGGGCAAGCGCGTGGATTACTCCGCGCGGTCGGTCATCGTGGTCGGCCCGGAACTCAAGCTCAATCAGTGCGGCCTTCCCAAGAAGATCGCGCTCGAGCTCTACCAGCCGTTCATCATCCGGAAGTTGAAGGAGCACGGCCTCGCCGACACCATCAAGAGCGCCAAGCGCATGCTGGAGCGGCGCGACCCGGCGGTGTGGGACATCCTCGAAGAAGTCATCTACCAGCACCCGGTGCTGTTGAACCGGGCCCCGACGCTGCACCGGATGGGTATCCAAGCGTTCGAGCCGGTGCTGGTCGAGGGGAACGCCATCCGCATCCACCCGCTGGTGTGCGGCGGCTTCAACGCCGACTTTGACGGCGACCAGATGGCCGTCCATCTGCCGCTCTCGATCGAGGCCCAGGCCGAGGCCCATGTGCTGATGCTGAGCACGCACAACATCTTCTCGCCCGCCAACGGCAAGCCCATCATCTCGGCGTCGCAGGACATCGTGATGGGTGTCTACTTCATCACCTTCATCGATCCCGATGAGAAGGCGTTCGAGAAACTCCCGAAGTACAAGGACCGGCGGGAAGCCATTCTGGCGCTCGAGCAACGCAAGATCGGCCCGCACGACCGCATCGCGGTGCGTGTCGACGGCTTCTCGCACTATGTCGATTCCCAGACCGGGGCCGTCAAGCCCATGCCGCCCAACAAGCGGCTGATCACGACCGGCGGCCGCTGCCTCTTCGCCGACGTCCTGGCGCCGGGGATGCCGTTCTACAACTGCCCGCTGGGCAAGAAGGGTGCCGCCCGCGTCATCGACGATTGTTACGCCATGTGCGGCCGCCCGGCCACGATCGACCTGCTCGATCGCCTCAAGGAGATGGGCTTCAAGCAGTCCACGCTCGCGGGGCTCTCGTTCGGCATCACCGATCTGCGCATCCCGCTCGAGAAGCAGGCGCTCCTCGACGAGGCTCAGAAGAAGGTCGACCGCGTCGAGAAGAACTACGACCGCGGCATCATCACCGCCCGCGAACGCTACAACCAGTTGCTTGATATCTGGTCGCACTGCCGCGAAGAAGTGCAGAAGAAACTGGTCACGGCCCTCAAGAACGACCGTCGCGACGCCTTGGGCAACGAGCTCCCGGCGGACGATAAGTCCACCAAGTCGTACCTCAACCCCGTCTATCTGATGATCGACTCGGGGGCCCGCGGCAACATCAGCCAGATGCAGCAGTTGGCCGGCATGCGTGGCCTCATGGCCAAGCCCAGCGGCGAGATCATCGAAACCCCCATCCGGGCCAACTTCCGCGAGGGGCTCAACATCCTCGAGTACTTCTCGAGCACGCACGGCGCACGAAAGGGCCTGGCGGACACCGCCCTCAAGACCGCCGACTCCGGCTACCTCACCCGCAAGTTGTGCGATGTGGCCCAGAGCGTGATCATCGGCGAGTGGGATTGCGGGAGCAAGCGCGGCATCAACAAGCGCGCCATCTACAAGGGCGAGCAGGTCGATGTTCCTCTGCGTGAGCAGATCATCGGCCGCGTGAGCCTCAACAACGTCGTCAACCCCAAGACCGACGAGATGATCGTTCGCGAGAACGAGATGATCTCGGCGGAAATGGCGGCCCGGGTGGAAGATCTCGGGATCGATGCCGTGATGGTTCGGAGCCCGCTCACCAGCGAATCCAAGAGCGGGTGCTCGGTGCTGGATTACGGCATGGATATGTCCACCGGCAAACTGGTGGAGCCCGGCCTCGCGGTGGGCATCATCGCGGCCCAGTCGATCGGCGAGCCCGGGACCCAGCTGACGATGCGGACGTTCCACACGGGCGGCATCGGCCAGCGCACGGCCGAGAACACCAAGTACGACGCCCTCTATTCGGGCAAACTGGAGATCCGTGACTGCAACCCGGTCGCGGTCAAGGACGACGAGGGCCACGACGCGATGGTCAGCCTGAAGCGGAACGGCGAATTGGCTGTGCTGGACTCGCACGGCCGCGAGCTCGAGAAGCAGAAGGTGCCCTACGGCGCGTTCATCTACATCAAGAACGGCGAGGATGTCAAGAAGGGCCAGACCATCATCAAGTGGGATCCGCACCGGGTTCCCATCCTGGCTGAGAAGGACGGCACCGTCTCCTTCAAGGACATCGTCGTCGGCGAGACGGTCCGCGAGGAGGATGCCGGTCGCGGCCAGAAGGCCATGATCATCATCGAGCACAAGGGCGAACTGCGTCCGCAGATCCACGTGGTCGATGCGACCGGCGGCATCCTCGACTTCCACAACCTCCCCGCCCGGGCCCGGCTGGAAGTCAAGGACGGCCAGGCCATCAAGGCCGGGCAGATGCTGGCCCGCCAGCCGCGGACCGCCGCGGGCTCGCAGGACATCGTCGGCGGTTTGCCCCGCGTGACGGAGATCTTCGAGGCCCGCAAGCCCAAGGAGCCCGCCACGATGGCGGAAATCTCGGGCCGGGTGGAGATCTTCTCCGACAAGCGCAAGGGCAAGATGACGATCCGGGTCGTTTCCGACGCCGAGATCGAGAAGGACCACCACGTCCCGACGGACAAGCAGATTCTTGTCCACACCGGCGACTTTGTGCAGGCCGGTGATCCGTTGACGGAAGGGCCCCTGGTTCCGCACGACATCCTGCGGATCAAGGGCGAGGAATCGCTGTGGGCCTACATGCTGGACGAAGTCCAGAACGTCTACCGGGCCCAGGGCGTGACCATCAACGACAAGCACATCGAACTCATCCTGAGCCAGATGCTTCGGAAGGTGAAGGTCGAATCACCCGGCGACACCGACCTGCTGCCGCAGGAAGTGGTGGACAAGTTCAACTTCAAGAGCAAGAACCGCCAGGTCGAGCAGTTTGCGCGCATGAGCGATGCGGGCGGGACGGAACTCAAGGTCGGTGACCTCGTTGCCAAGTCTCTGATCAAGGAAGCCAACGCCCGTGCCGAGGCGGCCGGTCGTGATGGCGGCAAGGCCAAGCGGGCCAAGCCGGCGTCGGGCCGCACGCTGCTCTTGGGCATCACCAAGGCGGCTCTTTCGAGCGACTCGTTCCTGTCGGGAGCGTCGTTCCAGGAGAGCACCAAGGTGCTGACCGAAGCCGCGCTGCGCGGGGCCGTCGATGATCTTGTCGGCCTCAAGGAGAACGTCCTGCTCGGACACCTGATCCCCGCGGGCACGGGCTTCCGTCCGTACCAAGACATCAAGGTCAAGGTGCTCGTGGAACTCCCGGAATATGCCGACGACGACGAAGGCATGCTGGAGGAGGCCACCAGTGTTGCGGAGGCGCTGGGGGCCGATCGCAACGAGCGGCTGGGCGCGGCCCACCTCGAGGTCCAGCAGGCTCCGCTACGCGAGGTGATCGCGGGCAAGGCCGACGCAACGGCCACCGCTGACTGACGCCAACGTCTCGGAATGGTGATCCACTCGAACCGCCGGAGGCTTTCCTCCGGCGGTTTCTTTTTTGACTCACGAGAGATCCCGGGACGTTTGCTTCGGGCCTATGGCTTGGTGGGCGGCCGCGCGACGAGCGCAGCCAGCGCGACCGGGTGGATCGGCGAAAAGGCCGTGGTGCCTGTCAGCAACATCAGGCGAACGTAGTCCTTGCACAGGCCGCAACCGGTGCAGCAGCCGGTCTGTGCGGAAAGGGCTTCAAGCGTTCGCGGGCCCGATTGTGCCAAGGCCCACAGTTGGGCGAAGGTGACGTTGTGGCAAACGCAGCGGGTGACGTGCATGGTGCGCAGGACCGGGAGTCAGTTCGGCGGTTGCCACTCGCCCGCATCGGGAACGTAGTGAGAGTTGGGGGTGACGCCGACTGATCCGATGCGGAAGCGTTCGCTGACGAGCCACTCGGGGCGGGAGCGGTGCTGGCGGACGCTCGAGTCGGCGCAAGAGGCGACCGCCGCGCCCGCGTGGCGGAAAGACGTCGTGGGGGACGCATTGACACTCCAGACGCCATCACTGAACAGTTCGGGCGGGTCGAGAAGTGCGGAATTTCGGAGGGTGGAAGAGGGGAGCATGGCGTCGGCGAAAACAAAGAGCGTTCCCGGATCGCGGATGTCAAAGAGCCGCCGCCAAGGACGATGACCGATGCCCCCTGACCACCCCGGCGTTTTTTCCGGCGAGAGGTAATAGCCGTTGTACCCGTAGGTGCTGGTGGGCCAGCCCCTGCCGTGGATGTTCTCGGTGCTAAAGGGTCCTTGCGGTCGGTAGCTCCCCCACGGCTGGGCCGGGCACTCAAAGACCGAGCGCGGCGACAACGCCGAGTCGAGGTAGGGCGTCAGGAAGCCGGGGGTGTGGTCGGGCGGTGTCGTGAATGTGCCGTGGGTGCCGAACCAGAATCGCTGCTGGCCGGTGCCGATGTCGGCGGATGAAAAGTACGCGAGCGGGATGGCACGGTCGCGGAAGTCGTTGGCGTAGAGCGTCCAGGCGGTGATCATCGACCTTTGATTGGCCATGCACACCGCGGTGCGTGCGGAGGTTCGGGCCTTGGATAACGACGGCAGAAGAATCCCGATCAGGAGCGCGATCACGGCGAGGGTGACAAGGAGTTCGATCAGCGAGAAACCGCGGCGGGCGCTCATGGGGCTCGCCACCCGGCCCGATCGGCGGCGCGGATCGCCCCGATGAGCGCGGCCCGATCGGCGGAGGTGACCAGACCGTTGCGGTCGACGTCGCGCCTTCCGAGCAACTGCTCCCACGCCGAGAGATCGTCGATCGAGACTTCGCCGTTGAGGTCGACGTCGGCCAGCGGCGGGAGAAAACCGAAACGGTGCAGACCGTTCACACCGATCGAGAACGCGAGACCCCCCGCCAGCGACGCGGAGCCGCCCGCGCCCGAGTGCGATCCGACGATGAACGACGGATCGGTCGGATGACGGGCGAGATTCAGCGTGAAGAGTTGGTTCGCGGGCGCAAAGAAGGCTCCGGTCGGCGCCAGCACGCCCACCAGAGCGTGCGCCGGGCCGTCGCCCGTTGCGCTCACCAACGGCTGGATGATCCACCCGCCCACGGGGAGATACTCGCCGGGGTCGATATCACCGTCGCCGTTCAGGTCGGTCCAGGTATCGAGGGCCGAGTGCCATACTCGGTCCACCGTGCATCCGGAATCCTGAAAGAGTTCCAAGGTGGGAACGGTCCCGTATCCGTGGAAGCCCCCCGAAACGAGGATTTTCCCGCCGGGCATCACCACCGGAATCGCCTGGGTTCGGTTGCACGAGGTGGACCAGAGAACTTCGCCGCTCTGGGCATCAAATTTGACAAGACGCGCGGAATCGGTGGCCCCCCCAAAGGCGTAGGTCGCGGCGAAGACAGAGGGAACTCCGAAGACGTCGGGCGCGACGCTCACCCCGCCAAAGAACCCGTCCGGGGACGGGTTCTCGGCTTGCCAGACGGGTGCGCCGGATTCAACGTCAAACGCGAACACAACGCCGGGGACAACCGGGTAGTCGCCAACACTCGCCACATACACCAGGCCTATTCCGCCGTCGACAGCGGGGAGGTACGCGGGCGAATTCCCCGAAGACCCGCCGATGGGCGCGGACCACACCACCTCTCCCGGCTGGTACGGGTTACCGGCGGCGCAGGGATCGATGTTGATGCAGTAGATCGAGCCCAACGTGCCCAAGCCGTCATAGTCGGTGATGAAGACGCGGTCACGCGGGCCGCGATCGGCGGTAGCGACCGGCGAAGCGTTCACGATCGGTCGCGGGAACGACCGTTGCCACACCGTCGCACCGTTGGAGAGGTCGAAGGCCGCCAGGACGGTTCCGCTCGCGTGGATGGCGGTGGAGTGTTGGGCGTCGACGAGCGGCGTGGAAATGGAATCGGAGACAGGGGATTGCACTACCGCGTGCCACCGGGGCAGGCCCGAATAGACATCGAAAGCAAATATCCGGTGGGAATCAACAGTCGCGCCAAAGGGCCGCACGCGCCCGATCGCGAGCACCACATCGCCATCGGTCACGGGACAGGCGTGCGCCGAGAAGGTGATGAGACGACCGTCTTCATCGCTCGCGCGTATCCACGTCGGAGCGGTGATGGTGGGAATGGCGCTGTGACTCGCTCCCGTTCGTCCGGGGTTGCCGGCGAGCATCGGCCACCCCGGCTGGGCAACCGCGGGGGCCGCGCCGAGCGTGCAAACCCCTAGCACGCCCGACGCAAGCACCCCGCGGAAAAAGGTTGATTCAGATGGCAAATCGCCCGCAATACGTTTCGGCATCGCTGGCTGAACCCTCTCTGCCAATCAGCGGCCGCGTCGTGCGCGGCGGAACGTCAGAATTGAACCCATCGCCAATGCAAAGGAAGATCCAGGCGACGGGATTGGAGAAACGTCGGAGACGGCGTCGATCTCAAAGTTTGCCTCTCGGCCCGCCGCGAACGAAAATCGGACGAAGGAGATGCTTGAAAACCCGAGGGGGCCGATATCGATCCCTGCGCCGCCGCCGGAACCGTCGTAGCCCGTGATCAGTTGGCCAAGGTCGGAACCGACCCAGTTGAAGTTCGGATCGACCGGTTTGGTGAAATCGCTCGGTGCGAGGCCGGCGGCCCCTCCGAACGGGTTGGTCTCGTCCAGATATCCCAGTGTCGGGAACAGACCGTCGGCGGACGTTCCCGTGACAAGCGTCCACGCCATCCCGTCGGACGAGACCTCGATCGCGCCGCCGTCATCGCCGATGATGTTCGCGACGGGCCCGAAAAATGCATCAAAGAAAAAAGCGTTTCCGAATACCAGAAGGTCAATGCCAAAGGGGTTGGCCGGGTCGTTGGTGACCGGCTCATCGAAGGCGAGCGTCAGAGATCCGCCGCTGCCGATCGAGACGATTTCATCGGTGCCGAAGGGCGTGTTGAAGGGCGTGACTGAACCGGAAAAACCCGAACTTTCACCCGTTACTCGTTCGGGCGAGCCGAGGGTGGCGGCCGGATTGGTGTAACCGGGCGTCGCGCCCACGCCGGCGTTGAACGCGATGACCCTGTCGGCCCAAGGGTCGGCGGCCAATGCAGTGAACGAAAGAAACGGAATGATGACCGACCACAACCGAGTGAAACGCACGCAACCGCCTTCTTCGCGGCGGCACCAAGGGTGCAGCGGCGACCTGTTCGCTCCCAAAAGAACACGCGGGGAGCGACCCCCGAACCAGGACGGAACGGCCAAAATCTCGCGGTGAAAGAAAAGGACAGTGGCGGCGTTGACGCTCGCTCGGGGGCGGGGCCAGGCCGTAACCGCCGGGTCCCTTTGCCGCGCCCAAGTGAATACCACCCGGCACGGCCCGCGAGGGGCCTCCGACATTCAGCCTACGGCAGGTCTTCCGGCTTCGGGCTTTCGTCCACGGCCGCCTTCCCAAGTCAGCCGGTAGCGAAATCGCACCCGACCCACTCAGTGGCTGGAGATTTTCCGTCCGACATTCCGGAACGGCTCTCACAAGGCCCTGGACACTCCCGTTTACGGCGGCGCGTCCGCGGTGGAATTACACCACACTTCCCTTTTCACCGAATACCTTTGGGGCATTCGACACCGGGGCTTCGGGCAGAATAGCAGACTTGGAGACTGTGTCAAGAAGAAATTTGGCTTTTCGGCAGTTTTTTCCGGACGAGCCCGGAGAATTCGACTGACGGGGCGAATTCCCGATCATGATGGCTACCCCTTCCAGACGGGCATTGAGGCCGTAGGAACGGTTTCGACGGGAGAAATCGCGGACGATCACGCGCCCGTCCCTGGTCCACTCGCGCACAGAGCGGTCGCACGGTTCGCGTGCTGAGCCCAAGCGAATCGGCGATCTATCGCGGCGATAGGAGCACGCTGGAGTGTGAACCGTGCCAGAAGACGCTGCGGTCTGGGATCCGGCGCGCGCAGGATCGGAGCCCGATCGGGGGCCCTATGGATCGTCAGTGACGGATCGTCGGTGACGGATGGGGGGAGTGAAGATGCGGTCTTTTTACGGGAAGATACCGCGGGCTTCGTAAGCGCTGCGCAGGCGTTCGAGGGCGGCCGCGTAGGACGCCGTGCGCAGGTCGCACTTGTACTTTTTGCGGGCGTCGCGGGTTTTGGCGGCGGCCTGCACCATGTGCTTGTTGAGCATGGTGTCGACTTGTTCAAGGTCCCAGGCTTGGAACGTTTTGTTTTGCACCCACTCGAAGTAGGAGACGGTGACGCCACCCGCGTTGCACAAGATGGCGGGGAGGACTTCGATGCCGCGCTTCTGGAGGATTCGCTCGCCGGCGGGTGTCGTCGGCGCGTTTGCGCCCTCGGCGACGACCTTGCAGTTGAGCCACTGGGCCTCGGTTTCCTGGATCATCTGTTCGAGCGCGGCGGGGATGAAGACGTCCACTTTGGTCTTGTAGAACTCTTCCTTGGTGATGGCGGTGGCCTTCGTGTAGCCCCCGATTCCACCCTTCTGCGTGACATACGCCGCGAGGTCGTGAGCGTCGATTCCGGCATCGTTTTTCAGAAAGCCGGTGTGGTCGGCAACAGCCGTCATCTTGGCGCCGGCGTCTTGGAAGATCTTGCCGGACCATGAACCGACGTTCCCGTAACCCAGAACGCTGAACGTGCATGTGTCGGGTGCGAGGCCGATCTCGGGGAGCATCTCGATCAACGTGTCAACCACGCCCTGACCGGTGGCTTTTTCGCGGCCTAAAGAGCCGCCGAACTCGACGGGCTTGCCGGTGACGACCGCCGCGGGGTTGTCGCCGCCGATCTCGGAGAGGAAGGTGAACGTGTCCGCGATCCAGGCCATGTGCTGGCTGTTGGAACCGACGTCGGGCGCGGGGATGTCGTAATCCGGGCCGATGTTGTGGGCGATTGCGGCGGTGAAACGACGGACGATGCGCTCCATTTCGCCCTTGCTGTGCTTGCGCGGATCGACTTTGATGCCGCCCTTGCCACCGCCGTACGGCACACCCACCAGGCTGCACTTCATGGTCATAAGGAAAGCGAGGCTCTTGACGTCGTCCAGGTGAACGTCGGGGTGGAATCGGAGGCCGCCCTTGTATGGCCCGAGCGCGTTGTTGTGCTGGACGCGGTAGCCCTTGAAGAGTTGGTGATGGCCGTTATCCATCTTCACCGGGAAATTCACCATGATCTCGTTCTTGGGCTGAGCGAGGATGATCTTCAGATAGTGAGGAAGGCTCATCACATCGGCGGCGTGCAGCATGGAGCCGACCGTCTGGCGGTAGAGATTGTTGGGATCGATCTGGAACCCGAGTTCCTCGAAGATGGGGTGCGAGTCATCGGGGGAAGCGGCCTTGAGGGACGGCGCAGTGGCGGTAGTCATGACGGTTCGCAATCCTGAAAAGCGTTCCTGAAAATCTGAAAACGAGGGAGGAAGGCTAGGCGTCCTCTGGAGCACGGGCATCCGGCCGTGACGGCCGACGCCTGAGTATCCGCCCCCCGGGCACGCCCGGAAACGGACGATCGCCGCGGGTCTCCGCGTGCGAAGGCCCGCGAATCCCCATCATCCCGCCTCAATCGTCCTGCGCATCCTCCGGGGCACGAGCCATGCGAACGGGGCGAACAGCAGCACATACAACACAACCCAGCCGGCAATGGATACGCCCACCGGCTCCGGCTCCGGCTTCGGCACGTGAGGGGACGCGTACGTCGCCAAAGCCGGGAGAAGCGACACATACCCGACGACGCACATCAAAATCGGCAGGGCGTGGAGACGGTCGAAACGCTGCCGGGCGAACCGTTCCAATCTGCTTGCCAGCACGATTGCCGGGATGGCCCACATCACCCTCGCCGCCGCAACCGGCAGCCATCCCCAGCTCCCGCGGATGTCAAACGTCAGCCCCGCGACGTCGGCGGAGCAGACCGCGCCCGAAAGGAGAAACATCGCGCCGCTCAGACCGCCCCAAACCGATTGTGCCAGCGAATGGGCCGGCCAGCGCACGACAACCCACGCCAGTGAAACGCACAATCGACAGGCACGACAGGCATATCAGACTCCCGAGAATCTGTTCAAAGCGGGGGATCGACGGCGGCATCAAGAAGGCGTTTGCGAAGGCGTTCAGCAAGGCGACGGAGGTGACCGTAATCATCACGGTACTGACGATGATCAGCACCGCCACCCTTAGCGCATCCGCCGACTTCCGGATCGGTGCCGGGTCGGCATTGGGAAATCCGCACTCCGGGCATGTGGCCGCCGGCATTTCGTAGGCGCACACCGGGCACCGTAGCTTCCGAACCGGCGGCGGCATTTCGTGTTCCGGCGCTTGGTGGGGCAACAAGCAGCGGCTCCGTTGTCTTTCAGACTGTACGGGATCGTTGCCCAAGCGACCTCCTTGAACGTCAGACCCAAAAACCACCCACGTTTGGGAAACCTCGCTTCATTGGCGCTCGTTTTCGGACGAAGTGATCCTGACGGACCGCTCCGGCTTGCTCAAAAGATTCGAAAACGAGGGTTGCATGCTTCACAAGGCATTCGCGGTGATCGCCATTCTCCTGTTTGCGAGCACCAGCCGGGCGCAAGCGCCCATCGGCACCGCCATCAGTTATCAGGGCCAACTTCAAGGGACGAACGGGGTGATCAGCGGCACCGCCGACCTCCGCTTTCGCCTTTATGACAGTGCGGTGGGTGGCACGCAAGTCGGCCCGATGATCCAGCCACCCTCCGCGGTGCTGAATGAAGGTCGATTCTCCGTTGAACTGGACTTCGGGATGGGCGTGTGGTCGGGCGATGCCCGCTGGCTCGAGATCGACGTTCGCTCGCCCTCTGGTGTCGGCGGCTTTGTCACCCTTTCGCCGCGGCAGCCGCTGCTCGCGGTCGCGTATGCCCTGCACGCGATGAACGGCGGAGCGGGCTCGCCGGGGCCACAAGGCCCGATGGGGCCACCCGGGCCGCAAGGGCAAGCGGGGTCAATCGGTCCCGTGGGTCCCGCAGGTCCGGTCGGAACGGCAGGGCCAGCGGGGCCTCAGGGCGCGACGGGCGCTTCCGGAGCAGCGGGCCCGAGTGGCCCGGTCGGTCCTACTGGCCCGGCGGGCGCTTCCCCATGGGGCTTGTCGGGCGGCAACACCTGGTTTACCAGCGGGTCGGTCGGTGTCGGAACGAGCACCCCGGCCTACCCACTTCACATCCTCACCAACACCAACCGGGCCGCCGTCTTCGACAGCACGGCGGCATCGAACACCGGCTTCGGACTCTTCGCTCGTGCCGCCAGCCCGGCCTCCGTGGGGGCCGTGGGCTACGCGGCCTCCTCCAGCGGGCAATCGGTGGGGGTGCAAGGGCAGAGCGACAGCACCGGAGGGCGCGGCGTGCTGGCATGGGCCACCGCGACCACCGGGGAGACGATTGGCCTGTGGGCGCTGGCGAACAGCACCGGGGGCACCGCGGTTTCCGGACACGCTTCCGCGACCAGCGGCATCACCACCGGGGTGATCGGGCGGGTCGACAGCCCCACCGATGAAGCGACCGGCGTCTACGGGGCGGCGGCCGCGGCGGGCGGCCTCACCACGGGTGTTTGGGGGTTGTCGGCCAGCGACGATGACGGCGCCGCGGGGGTGTACGGCCTTGCGCTCGGGACGTCGGCGGAAAATTTCGGGGTCTTCGGGGCCACGGAAAGCGGCGGGGGCTACGGCGTCTACAGCCTCGGCCGCACGGGCGCGAGCGGCACCAAGGCGTTTCAGATCGATCACCCGATGGACCCGGAGAACAAGTATCTGCTGCACTACGCCGCGGAAGGCCCGGAGCCGCTGCTGCTCTATCGCGGCATGGTGATGCTGGATGATGCGGGCGGGGCGGTCGTCGCGCTTCCCGACTATGTGGCGCTGATCGCCAAGGATCTTTCGTACCATCTGACGGCCGTTGGTGGCCCGGCGCCGCTGCTGCACGTGGCGGAGAAGGAACGCGGGGGCGTGTTCCGTATCGCCGGGGGCCGAGCCGGGCTGGAAGTCAGTTGGTGCGTCACCGGAACGCGGAACGATGCGTGGGTGCAGCGGTACGGAGCGCCGATTGAAAGCATGAAGCCGGACGCCCACCGCGGCCTGTACCTGCACCCGGAACTGCACGGGGCCGCCGCCGATCGGGCTCTGCATCACCGGTCCAAGGCCGTGCGACCGGTCGCTGAACCGGGGCCTCGGGCGAACGCGACGGCCGACGCCGCGGGGCAGTGAGCGACCCCGCCTTGGCGTCACCGGGTTGTCTTGATCGCGAATGCCTTGGGTCGCAAGCGTCGTCGCTCGCGCGGCCATAGCGTTCGTGCATGAAAACGTCGCAAGGCTCGGAATGCGTGACCGCCGGGATTCGCGTGAAGGTTCATCCGGAATACCTGCCGGGCGAATCTTCGCCGCGTGAGAAGCGTTTTCTCTTCGCGTACACCGTCACGCTCTTCAACGAAGGCTCCGACACCGTCCAGCTGCTCTCACGGATGTGGAAGATTGTGGATTCCGAGGGAGAAATCAGCGTCGTTCGGGGCGACGGCGTCATCGGCCGGCAACCGACCTTGGCGCCCGCGGCGGAACACGAGTACTCGAGTTACTGTCCGCTGAGCACCAGTTGGGGGACGATGGAAGGGACGTACCGATTCCGCAGGAGCGAGTCGGGCGAGGAGTTTGATGTCGCGGTGGCGAGGTTCTTTCTGGTCGCGGAAGCGACCGGGCAAGCAGCGACCAGCAAATAGCGAGCGCGGACGTTGCGGTTCATCGGAACCACAGGTAGAAACTCCCAAGTTCGCCCGCTCCTGTGACGGCCCCGGCGGCGTCCTGAATTCGCCCCCGCTCGACCGACAGCCGATACGTCCCGTTTGCGAACTCCGTCGGCCCGGAAGCGACGCGGTAGCGGGCGTGCCACAGGCCGGTGCCATCGCGGGACACCGATACCAGGGAGGCAGCTGCGGAGAAGCCGGGCCCGGTCACGGTGATGTCGCCGTTGATGAACGCCGCCTCGGAAAGCGTCGCCCGAGGCCGGATCGTCATCTCGAAGAACCATTCGTCCGGTGTCACTTGCGTGCTCGCGCCCGCATCGAGGCGCGCGGCCGGTCTGTTCCACCAGAGGTAGGGCGATGCCAGCGGGCCTGCGCCGGCCCGGTTGCCGGCGACATCGGCGACCCCGTCGAGCGCGAACAGGGTGTACGACCCGGTTTCCTGCCACGACCAATAGGTTCCGGGCGAGTTGAATGTGAACACGGCGATGTAACGCCCGGACTCGTCGGGCCCCGTCAGCGTTCGGAGCGCCGCCCGTTCGAGATACGGATTGGGGCGGGTTCCCTGGAGGGAGAGGGCGGGCCTGAGCGTCTGGAAGCTCGAAGGATCGATTCCCGCATCGTCGCTGTATCGGAGGGCGGCGATCAGTTGATCGTCGCTGGTCTCCACGTTCAGGAGTTCCACGCGCGGGTTGGTGAACCACAGGTACGCCGTGAAAATGTGGGCGGCCTCGAACGTGTTGCCGGCCCCGTCAATCACCGCGGCGGCGAGCGTTCTGATCTCGTAGATCGCGTTGTCGGTGAAATCAAAGAGTGCGCCCGGAGCGGGCAGGACAACCTCGACTATCTGGCGTGCGGCGTCAGTGGAGATGATCGAGGTCACGACGCCGACCGCCTGGTAGCCGCGGCTGTTCTGCACTTCCAGGGTGCGTTGACCCAGCGTCAGCGGTTGAATCGCGACGTCGTCGGATATCTCGAGGGCGACCAGCCAATAGGCCGTGTCCTTGATCGAGGTCGCGAGGACGCGGGCGTTGGGCCTCGTGAACCAGAGGTAGAAACCGCCGATCTCACCGGCGGCGACGGCGTTTCCGCTTTGGTCGAAGACCTCGCCGTCCGCGACGCCGATGGAATAACGGCCGGTGTCGGCGTAGTCCCACAGGCCCCCGGGCGCGGGGAGGACGTAGACGACGGAGCGCGACCCATCGGGCTGGGGAGGGTCCACCGCGAGACCTTGCGAGCGGGCCTCGAAGCCGTCGCCGGAGATGCGAAGGTCGTTCGCCCCGAACGACTGGGTGCTCAGGTCGCCGTCGGTGTCCCGGTAGGTGACGACGACCTCCCACCGGTCGAAGGGCACCTCTCGTGACTGGATGGTGGCGGTGGGTGCCGCGAAGAGCAGGCGCGGCTCGATCGGTTCCATGTTGACGCGTTGGGCCATGTCCCCACCTTACGCGGGGACCGGTCGATGGGCCTCCTGAGCGTGAATCACGTACCGGGCCGAAAGGCAACCTATCGCCGACGGCTTTGCCGTGCCACTGACCGCGTCCGGCGGTTCAGCAGGCGCCACGGTCCCAGGCCGCGACGAAGGCGACGACGTCCTCGCTGTCCGCATCGGCGTCCCCGTCCGCATCCGCGCATGCGTCGCCGGCCTCCCAGTCGGTGAAGAAGGCGATGATGTCGTCGGAATCGAAGTCCTCGTCGCCGTCGTAGTCGGCGATGCACGCCCCGGGCAGTCGGGCGCACGGCCGGTTGCCGACGGTGAGCGTCGCGGCGAGCGTGGGGAGCGCGGGGGCGTTGACGGCCGTGAAGGGGCTGGTTCGGATCGCCCAGACCCCCCCTCGCCCCGAGTCCGGGTTGGCTAAGTCAAAGAGTTGGAGACCGCCTAAGGGCACATCGAAAGTAAGCGTTCTGAACCGCTGGTCCGCCGTGGTGTCGATGCCCCAGGTAAACATGACAAAGGAAGATTGGATGGAGCCTGGTGTTATGGTCTGAGAGGCACTCATGCCACGGAACCCGGACACGTTGTTTTCGCCGGAGCCCGTGCCGATGGGGTTGGTGACCGTGTGGCCGGCGTATCGGAGGGTTCCCGGGTCGATGTGCGGGACCAAGGCGTTCAGGGCGGAGAGGAAACTCTGTCCGTAAATGTAGCAGCGGCCGAGAGTCGGGTTTGCGGGGTCGCCGATCACGGGCGACACGCGTTGGCGGGCCCGCCCGTCCGCATCGAGGTTGGAGAGCGGGATCGCCACATCGAGGGAGGGGTTGAAGTTGTTGACGGTCGGCTGGAAACACCCGCCGTTGTACCAGATCGTCGGCTCGCCGCTGTTGCGGATGTAGTTCACCACGGCGCGGGCGAAGACGCGGGTCGTCGGGGTCTGCGAGAGGTCGGGGTCACGCACCCATGAAACGCCGTTGGTTGAAAGCTCGACCCGCCACTGTGTTTGTGGGGCGGTCCGGGCGACGGCAGGAGCGGCAGCGGCGGCGAGCACGGAAAGGATACATCGGTTCATAACAACCTTCAAGCGTCGGGAGACTCGGATGGACAAAGTGTAGAAGACGGATCATCTACCTTCATCTGTCGCAAGATTAACACGAGCCATCATCGCCGTCGATGTTGCCATCATCGTTGGCGTCCGCACAAAGGTCTGCCTTGTACTCTAGCGCCGCTCAAGGAAGCCCTGAGCATGTGGAGCGCGGCGTTCCGGGCGCATGGGCGGGCGCAAGCCGCCACGGAAGCGGCGCGGCAAAGCCAAGATGCGGCCCATCGCACGCTCGACGGAGAGCGGCTGGCCTGTTGACCCGACCGAGAAGGGGGTTTATCACAGAGAAGGGTATTTACCAGTTGCGGGGCAGCGCGGGCGTTCTTATGGAGCAAGCCGATTGGACAATCGCCCAAGGTGATGTGGGGCGTTCGCTACGCCCAAGAGAAGGCCGCCGAAAAGGCGTCGTTCGCCCCCGAAGGCTCGCCGGCCCAGCCGGGCTCACACCGGCACGCCTGAAGACGAATGGGCTGATTCACTTCGGGTCAACTACTTGACCGACCCTTGCTCGACGACCCATTTGAGGTCGTTGCCGGCGCAATCGATGTGGACGGCGAAGAAGCCCGGGGTGCCGTTCGGGCCGCTGGTTTCGGCTTTCTTCATGAGCGGCCAGATGATTCGGCGGTCGGTCTCGGGGAGGGCACCGGGTGTATGACC
>CAZJXA010000061.1:0-16125 GCA_964549785.1 uncultured Phycisphaeraceae bacterium
GTCGGCGTGGGGGTCGGCGTGGATGTCGAGAGTTGTGCGGCCTGATTCCGGCGCGCTCGGCAGTGGGTCGTGACCCGTTGCGGAAAGTGGTGCGGAATGTGACTGGGTGCGGTGGGCGGCTTGGTAGGCCGCGACGCCGGTGTAACGGGCGGAGGAGCCACCGACCATGGACTCAAGCCAGGAGGGCTTGGAGCCGAAGCTATGGACGGCGAAGATGGCGACAAAGGAGGCAATGGCGAGCGTGGCGAGGACGGTGTTGATGGCCCAGCCGGGGGCGTGGGGGTGGAAGTCGTGATGGGCTGGATGCGGGATGTGGGCGTGCGGATGTTCGGCCTCGACCTTGGCTTCGGCGAGGGGTGGCGAAGCGTCGTGAGGGGCGTGGGCGTGGGACGCGTCGTGGCCGTGGGCGGCGTGGGCGGCGTCATGGGCTTCGTCGCCGGGCTCAAAGGACACCGGGCCCATGAAGACGCGGAAGTAGACGCGGAACGTGTAATACGCCGTGAGGCCCGCCGTGACGAGTAATATCCACCCGATCGTGGTCGTGTAGGGGTTGGCGAAGGCCTCACCCAGGATCAGGTCTTTGGACCAGTAGCCCGCAGTGATGAGGGGGAAGCCTGCGAGGTTGAGGCAACCGACGAGCATGGCGATGTTGACGACCTTCCAGCCCGGGAGTTTGCCCACGCCCGAGAGTTTGCGGAGGTCGAGTTGGCCCGCGAAGCCGTGCATGACGGCCCCGCAGGAGAGGAAGAGCATCGCCTTGAAGAACGCGTGGGTGAAGACGTGTGCCGCGCCGCCGGAGGGGGTGAGGACCGCCAGCCCGGCGAACATGTAGCCGAGTTGGCTGACCGTCGAGTACGCCATGATGCGCTTGATATCGAACTGGGCCATGCCGATGGTGGCCGCGAAGAGAGCCGTGAGGGCACCGACCCATCCCACGATCGGGAGCGCATGCTCGCTGAGTAGGAACAGCGGGTACGTCCGGGCGATCAGGAAGACCCCCGCCGTCACCATCGTCGCCGCATGGATGAGGGCTGAAACCGGCGTGGGGCCTTCCATCGCGTCCGGGAGCCACACATAGAGCGGCAACTGGGCCGACTTGCCAAAGGCCCCGACCATGAAAAGCAGCGGAATCAACTGGACTACGGCGGGAATCTGATCCAGGTTTCCGGCTTCGAGGGCCGCCAGGTACGGGGCCGCCTTCGCAAAGATCACCGCGTACTCGACGCTGCCAAAGTGAACGAACGTGAGGAAGATGCCCAGGGCGAGGAAGAGGTCGCCGATGCGGTTGACGATGAACGCCTTTTTGGCCGCCGCCACCGCGCTGGGCTTCTTATAGAAGTACCCGATCAGGAGGTACGAACACAGCCCGACGCCCTCCCAACCCAAGTAGAGCAGGAACAGATTGTCCGCCATCACGAGGCAGGCCATGGAGAAGACGAAGAGGTTGAACGCCGCGAAGAAGCGGCAATACCCGGCCCCGACGTCGTGGCTCATGTACTCGCTGGCGTAGAGCGCGATAAGGGTGGCCAGCCCGGTGACAAAGAGCATCCAGAGGACGGTGAGAGAATCGAGGTAGAACCCGAAGTTGGCGAGCAGGTGCTGACCGTGGCCCGGGCCCCACTTGACGTTGATCCACTCAAAGGCCGTCGAAACAAGGACTTGCCCCCCCCCGCCGCCCGCACCGCCCGCGCTGAAATGCTGGAGATAGAGATTGAGGGTGAGTGCGAACGACCCGGCCAGGCACCCGACACTGAGCCACGCGGGGAACTTGCTCTTGACTTTGAACGCCGCGCAGAGGCCGGCCAGCACGCACGCGATCAGCGGGAGCGCGGGGATGAGCATGGCCCACGCCGGGCCGAGCGTCGGACCGACGGTTGGTGCTGCGGGCGTCCCCGGCTGAACCGCGCTCAGGGCGGAGTGCAGGAGGGCTTCGGTCGCGTGCAGCAGCGAAATCGTGTCCACGAGGGTTCCTGAAAGGGTGGCGGACGGGCGATGAACCGACCGGACAAGGGGAGAAGGCCCCGGTCAGTTGAGCCGGGAGGATAGAGAGAGGAGGGGGTGGGTTCAAGACGAACCGTCCGGCAAACCGGCCGCTTAAACTTCGCGGCGGACGAACGTCCGGGGATGCCGCACCGCCCGCGTCGATGAAGAAGGGAGTGAACCCCGCGTCAAGCGCACGGCTCGCCTCAACCCTTCATGTCCGTCCAGACCTGGGCGTCCAGCGATTCCTTCCTTCGGAAGAGCAGGACCACCAATGCCAAGCCCATCGCGGCCTCGGCCGCGGCGACGGTGAGCACGAAGATGACAAACGTCTGGCCGGTAAAATCAAGGTGATACCGGCCGAACGCGACCAGGGCGATGCCCGCAGCCTGGAACATGAGTTCCGTGCAAAGGAACATGATGATCAGGTTCCGGCGCGAGATAAACCCGATGATGCCGAGCACGAACATGGCCGCCGACACGAAGAGGTAGTGGGCCAGCGTGATGGTGGCCATGGGGGCTGGAAAGCCTGTCTGGGCCAGGAGTTCGGTGGCGTTCATACGGTCGCTCCCGGCTGGGCGGCGGCGGTACCTTCGTTGCCCTCGACTTCGTCGGACAACATGCGGGCCTGCTTCAGTTTGGCGTCTTCATCCAGTTGCACCTGCTTGCGCGAGAGCACCACCGCCCCCAGCATCGCCATCAGCAAAATCACGCCGGCGATCTCGATGGTCCCGGGGTGGTCACGCAGGAGATTGAACCCCAACGCCTCGATGTTCTTGACTGGCAGTTCGGCCGGCCACTGCTCCCGCGGCAGGGCGTAGACGTCGGCCCCGTCGTTGGCCGCGATCTGCACCGCTTCGAGGCCGCCGTCGTCGGTCAGGATGACGTTGGCGGTCTGGCCGTCTTCCAGGAGCCCGTGGTTCCTGAGCACCCGGTCCACCTTGCGGGGCATGTCGGCCAACAGGGCGTCGGTTCGATCCACCGGCGTGACCGGCAAATGGTCGACGCCTCGGAAGAGCATCGTGGTGAGCACCGCCAGCAACACGAACCCTACGACGGTCGCCGCGATCGGCTCACGGGCCGATGAGTCGTACTCGGTGAGGACTTCGATCTCGTCTTCTTCGGGGGCCTGGGTCGCGAGCATGATGACGAAGAGGTAGGTGATGAGGATCGCGCCGGCGTAGACAATCACCAGCGCAAACGCCATGAACTCGGCGGAAAGGATGAGAAACAGCCCGGCGGTCGCGATAATCGTGAGGATGAAGTAGAGAGCCGCGTAGACGGGCCTGGGGTGCGTGATGACCCGGAGAGCCGCCCCCAGCGCGATCGCGGAGAAGATATAGAAGTAGACGTTCGGGAAGTCTTTGCCGGCTTTAAGAGTCAGCAGGGCGATACCGATTCCGCCCGCGGTAGCCGCGATAATGGTTCCAAAAATCTGCGGGCCAGCCTTGCGGCTGGGGAGCGCTATGGCCACGCCGACAGCGCCCAGCGCGATCAATCCATAGAGGAGAAACGGGTTCAGGATCGTGTCCACAAGTATTCCCGGACGGTTGGAGAGCCGCCGATCAGAGAATGTCGGCGGGCAGCCATGATTGAGCGGGGAGGATAGAGAGAGTGGGGGAAGTGTTCAAGGCGGGCTGTGCGGGCGCGTCCCTGACCCGTTTTCACCGACGGCGACAAGGCCTTTTATGCGGATGGGGTGTCGGGGGGGGTGGGGGCAGAAGAAGGCGCCCGGGCACGAGGCAGTAGGGCATCGGGGGTTACGGCGTCGGGTGATGGGTCCGGCCTTTGGGGTGTGGGGGTCTGGGTTGCGGACGCGCGGGCGGCGGCCGTCTGGGTTTCACATTGAGCGACGGCGGCGGCGAGTTTGGCGTTATACGACGCGAGGTCGAAGGGCTTGGTCTCGGGCCTGGCGCGCTTGAGCAGGGCTGGCGGCCGCGCGAGTTTGAAGGACGCGATGGTCTTGATGACCAGGAGTTTGTCTTTCACCGAGACGACGGACTGGAGGAGGTCGAACGCGTGGTTAAGGGCTTCCCGCTGGACGAGTTCGAGGAGTTCGGAGAGGGAGAGCGACGCGTGGGATGTTGAAGTGACGTGCATGGAGCGAAGATACAAGACGGCGACGCGGCCGCAAGCGAAAAATCGCGTATCGACGGTTTTGAGAGCGCGCTGGGAGTCGATATGGGGTGAATCGACCGTTTTAGCAGCGGGCCGGTGGGCGGTGGGACGACGGCGGGCGGTATGACGGTGGGCCGGGCAGCCGCTTTAGTTCGGACGGCCGTCGACCACGACCAGCCCGATCATCTGTTTGCCGTCAAGCGTCAAGTCTTCGGAGACCCCTTGAACGGGGTCTGTTTCCAACTGTGCGAGCACCAGACGCTCGGGATTCTCCCAAGCGAAGAACCCGCCACCTTTGAAGGTGTCGCCGTACTGATCCTCGAAGGTGCGGCTGTCCAATTCCAACGTCTCGCCGACGCCGAGGGATTCAATTTTCTTGAAGAACCGAGAGTTGAGCCAGATCGTGGACGGCCCGAAGGCGTGGGCGGTGGTGTTGGTCAATGTGAGCGTCGGCCCGTCGCGGCGGACCTGGATATCGGCGACTGCCGCTTGGGTCATGCCTTCCGGATACTCGCGGGCATCGGGGCCGGGGGTGTTCACGCCGCGACAGCCGCCGACGCTGGTGAGCGCGGCGGCAAGGCAGAGGAGCAGGAGACCCGACGGGGCGAGGCGGTTGATTGGCATGGCAACTCTATAGTTCGTTGGATGTCCGTCGAGAGCAACAACGCCACCCCCCCCACCTTCGGAATCGCTCCCGGGCGCGAAACGCTCGAGCCGCGGGCGTTCGCCAAGGCCCTTGGTTTGCGCTCGCAAGGCCCGATTGACCCGCGAATCCCGGCTCTGATGCCCGGCTTCGACGCCCCGTTCTTTCAGGCCGGCCTGGCCGGTTATTCCGATGCGGCGATGCGGATTATTGCGCGTCGGCACGGCTGCCCGATGTGCGTTACCGAGGCGTTGCTGGACCGAACCCTGCTGGCGGGCGGACGGGGGTTTGCCAAGGCCGATCTGGGCGAACTGCACGACAACATCCCGGGCGGGCCGGAAGATCACCCATTGACGGGGCAGATCATGGGCTCGGACCCTCGGGAGATGGCCGCGGGCGCGCTCAAGATGGTCGAGCAGCGGGCCCGGAGTGAGAAGACCTATCGCACGCTGGCGTACGCGGTGGACGGGGTGCTCCCCAGCACCCATCTTTCCTCGCGTCTGCACCTCCCGGGGGGCGAACAGTTGGCGGCCTTCGATGTCACCGAGGGGCTGGGCGACGCCGGATCGTGCGGCGACGCTGACTTTGGTTCGTGCGATCCGCTCGACCAGGAGCCGGACGGCGCGGTCGAGCCGTCCGCGATTCCTGAACGGACCGGCGCAACCGGCCGGGCGCAGGCCTCGTTTCAGGCGATTGACGTCAACCTCGCCTGCCCGGTGAAAAAAATAGAAAAGAAGGCCCGCGGCGGACACTGGCTGACCGAGCCGACCGGGGCCATCGCCATCCTTGAGGCGGTTCGGGAGGCTCTCCCGGCGGAGGTGGTGTGCACGCTGAAAATCCGGCGGAGTTTCGACGACACGCCGGAGATGGCGGAAAACTTCGACCACATCATCGATGCCGCGTTCCGCATCGGCTATGCATGGGCCACGGTTCACGGTCGCACGGTCGTGCAGAAGTACATCGGGCCGAGCCGCTGGGATATCTTGCGAACGATCGTGGCCAAGCAGCGGGCGATCGACGACTCCCGTCTTGTCTTTGGCTCGGGTGACGTGTGGTCGGCGGACGAGATTTTTCGGATGCTGGAGTACACGGGCGTGGCGGCCGTGAGCGTGGCCCGGGGCTGCATCGGCAACCCGTGGATTTTCCGCCAAGCCCGCCAGATGTTGCGGGGCGAAGCGCCGGCCGCTCCGAGCCTGGCCGAGCAACGGGCCGTCCTTGAAGACCATTATCGCCTGTTGCTGGCCGTCTGCCGGCCGATGCGCGACGGGGAAGACGCGGCGAGCAAGATGATCCGCAAGTTTGGCATCCGCTTCGCCCAACACCATCCGGATTCTGATCGGGTTCGATTGGAAATTATCCGGGTCGATTCCGCCGCTGCGTGGGCCGCCGTGTTGGAGCGTTGGTATGCAGAGCCGCAGGGGTGAGGGGCGCAACACGGGTTCGGCGTGATTGTCGCGCGTGAGGGGGATCGTGAATGCAAGGGTTCTCGTTACGAGCCTCGCCCGTTGGGAAACCTCGCGGGTGTCGCTGCGCTCCACCGCCCGGCTCTAAACGACGATACCGCGGGTCTGAAGAACCACAATGCGGAAAAGTCAGGCCGGATCCTTATGAGTGCGCCGAACCTGTGCGTGAAAGGCCATTTGTCACGGCCGCTTGGCGACCATCACGGGGATGAAACTTGATTCAGGTATGACGTTTCAAGCCCACAAAACGCGGATTCACGTAGTCGGGGTGTATTTTGAGTATCCTTCGCGCCTCGGTCCCAAAGTTTACCCCCGGACGATTGACCCGAACTTAACTCTAGAGTAAAGTTGATGGAACAGGTTACCGACCTACTCCAAGAGTTCCCCAGCCTTCGGCCGCCAAGCGCGAGAAAGGGCGAGCGTCCGCGAACTGCGGTGTATCTGACCGCAAAAGGCCGGAAGGAGCTTGAAGAAGTCCCGGCAACACACGTCGGAAGGCTGGCGCAGGCGGCGTGGAAGGGGCTCCAGGAGATCAGGCTTCGTAACGAGGGGAGAGACGATCGTGGGATAATTTGGGCGTTCGGCAGCGGGAACACGACGAGGATTTGCGGATACTTCGTCAACGAGTCCGATCGCAAAGTGTTCGTCGTTTGCGGGGTATGGAGCGGCAAGGAGGGCGGTGGGGATAAACGTCCTGCGTACGGCGATACGGTCGTAGCAACGACGCAGAGGGTCAGGGGTCAAGGAGTTACTGGCATTGCCAAAGAAGAAGTCCCTCAGCGAACGGCTCAAGACTCTCCAGAATCAAAAGGAGAAGCTTTACTACGCGCATGGGCTGCGCGACGATCTCGCTAACCTCATTGCGGTCGGCCTCGCGAAGTCGGCCAAATCGCAGCGGGAACTCGCGGAAGAAGCCGGGTGGAAGGAGTCGTATCTCAGTCGCCTTGTGCATGGAGATACCGACTTCAAGATAGGGGCGGTTGCTCGGGCACTTGTGCCGCTGGGCATCTATCCGCAAATCGTTGATCGGGATGAATACAAACTACTGAGAGAAATAGCGGAAACGATGTTGGCCGAACTCGACGAGCGGGTCTCCACGACGGTTGTCGCATCAACCACTGGCGATGCCGGGGCTCCATCCCAGAGCGATTTCGCGATCAGTGACGACAATGGGACGACATTTGGAGAAACAGAGGAACTTTATGATCAGGAAGAAGAAGACATCTCAATCTTCGACATCGTCCAATGCACCGTCGACAGAGCGCCATCCCCAGGTGATTTACCGGCCCGATCTGCCGACAATCTGGGCGGATGGACTCCGCTTCACTTCTCGCAAGACTACTGGCGTCGAGGCGGTGGTTTACTCGTTCCTTCAACAGGTGGAGGGCGACGATCGCGGTCCCGTCGGCATGATCGAAGTGCAACGGATCACTACGTCGGCCGACCAAGGGCGTAAGCTCATTGACATCATGTGCCGGATGCTGAACCACTACCCCGAGAAGCCAGCCGAGAGCGCGCCAACGTAGCGGCGTCCTGGTGGAATCGCCTCACTCGAGTCCCGCAGCCGGCCCCGTTGGATCGACGCGCACTTCCACCGCCCGGCTCTAAACGACGCGACCGTGGGTCTGAAGAACCGCAGCGAGGAAATGTCAGACCGGAACCGTATGAAGTAGATTCACATTTTCTCCAATGTCGGAATTCCGAGCGTGGTCAGGCCATCGTGCAGTATCCGGCCCGTCAGGTCGCAGAGCCGCAGCCGGGCATCGCGAACGTCCTCCTGGGGCGCGTTGAGCACGTGACACTGGTCGTAGAACGAGCTGAAAGCGCTGGCCGCCTCGTACAAGAACTGGCAGATGCGGTGCGGCTCCAGGCTCTCTGCCGCGGCGGCCATGGTCGCGGGGTAGCGCAAAAGCGCCATCGCCAGGTTCTTCTCGGCCGGATGCTCGATGCGGAAGGCCGAGGCCTTCCACGACTCGCCGACGCGCTTCTCGAGGGCGTTCCGGAAGACGTTCCGCACCCTCACCAGGGCGTAGAGCAGGTAGGGCCCCGTGTTGCCCTCGAACGCCAGCATTCGATCAAAACTGAAGAGGTAGTCGCGGGCACGATCGTTCGAAAGGTCCGAGTATTTGAGGGCGGCGATCCCGACCGCCTCGGCGATTGTTCCGGCCTCGGCCTGCGTCAACTCCGCGTTCTTGGCCTTCACCGCGTTCCCGGCCCGCAGGATGGTTTCCTGGATGAGGTCCGACAGCTTGACCGAGTCGCCGGTCCTGGTCTTGAAGGGCCGCCCATCCTCACCGAGGACGCTGCCGAAGGCCGCGTGCTGCATCGCCGCGGGCAGGTTGGTCTCGGGGTGAAACGCGTAGCCCGCCCGCAGGCTCGCGGCGAAGACCTGCTTCATATGGAGGGACTGGCGGGCATCGATGCAGTACGCGATCCGGTGTGCCTTCAATGCTTGGACCCGCCGCCGCACCGCCGCGATGTCGGTGGTGGCGTAGAGATAGCCGCCGTCGGTCTTGCGGACGAGGCAGGGCTCCTTGATGGCGTCGAAGGCGGCCGTTCCGCGCGCCGTTTGGTAGGGCGGTGAGTCGAGCCGGACGACCAGCGCCCCGTCGTCGACTTCCGCGACGCCCCGGCTCGTCAGGTCTTCCACCATCGGCGCCAACTCATCGGCGTAGGTCGATTCACCGGCGGAGTGCTCCTGGGTGACCGCGACGTTCAGGCGCTTGCACACCGCGATGCACTCTGCCATCGTCACACTTTGAATCCGTTGCCAGACGGCGAACGTCGCCGGGTCCTTGCCCTGCAAACGCACAAGGGTCTGGCGGGCGTGATTGAAGGCCTCGGTCGCACCCTCAACTTGGGCTTCCAACTCGGAGACCGCTTTGGGATGCCCTCCGGAGCGGGCCGCCTGCAGGCCCGCCAGATCGCGCTGACACTCCGCCTGGGCCGCTTTGTACGCCGCATCGAGGTCGTCGAGCGTCAGCGACTCGATGGTCCGGGTTCCGGCGGCCGCCTCTCGCATGAGGCGAGACGTGACCATCGCGATGTTCAGCCCCCAATCGCCGACGTGGTTTTGACGGAGGACGTGGTGTCCCAGACGTTCGAGCAGCCGCGCGATGGCATCGCCGATGACGGGCGACCGCAGGTGCCCCACGTGCATCTGCTTGGCGAGGTTGACGCCCATGAGGTCAACGACGATGGTCATGGGTTGCGTGGCCGGAAGGACCCCCAGGTCGGGCCTATCCAGATGGACGAGCAGAGCCGCGAGCCCGGCGGGCTTCATCCGGATGTTGATGAACCCCGGTCCGGCGATGGACGCCGGGGTGAGCGGTTCGATGAGGTCACTGAGGGCTGCATCACTCCCGGCCCGCTCCACGATCGCCGCCGCGGCCTCCCTGGGCTTGAGGCCCAAGACCTTCGCGAGGCTCATCGCCGCGTTGCACTGAAAGTCGCCAAATTCCGGGTTCTTCGCCGCCGCCAACGCGGGCTCGCGTTGGGCTGCCGTGAGTTGCGGGTAGGCCGCGGCGATGGCGAGGCTGAATCGGTTCGTCAAAATGGCGAGCGGATCGATCATGGGCAAGGAGGGTAGAGGGCCGGGAAACGACAAACCCCGGCCGAGGGTGGCCGGGGTCGTGTCGTGTGTGACTGGCTGCGTTGGTATCAGCGAGATCCGTGTGATGGATCAGCAGCCGGAATCCCAGCGTCCGAAGAACTCGACGATGTCGTCCGAATCGGAATCGCCGTCGCCATCGACGTCGGCGTCGCCGCCGTCCCAGTCGCCGAAGAAGAGCACGATGTCGTCGGAATCGACGTCGCCGTCCACGTCCCAGTCGGCGGGGCAATCGGCGGTGAACTCGAACTCAAAGTCGAGCGAGCCGTCGCTGGAGGCGGGGAACGATGGGCCGTTGAGCGAGACCTTGATGAGGTATGGGAGCCCCCCGCTGACCGCGAAGTTGTTGATCGTGGAGTGGGTGACGAAGATGGCCGCGTTGTCGTTGCACGCGAGGGAGTTGTAGTCGATGCACTGCCCGTTGAGCGTGAAGGCGCAGCGGCTGTAGACGGACATCACCGTGTTGTAATCGCTGCCGAAGGTGGTGGCCCGGATGGTGCCGTCGGAGGGCGCCACGAAGCGGTACCACACCGAATGGCTGGTGTTGGCAGCGCACGAGTCGTCGTTCTCACAGAACGCCTCGGTCGCGTAGAAGGCGTCGCGTGGAGCGGGGTCGTAGAGGCCAACCTGCGACGGGATGGTGGTCGCGTTCGTGCACCCGTCATTCGCGGGGGGCGTGGGGTCGTAGTCAAAGTTGAAGTCGAGGCGCCCGCCGCCTTCGGCACCGTATTCCGCGACCTTGATAATGATCGGGTCGCCCGCGAGGACCGGGATGTTGGAGAGCGACGACTGGAATGTTCCGCCGGAATCGTCGTTGCACCCCAGCTCGGGGGGCTGGATGCACGTGCCGTTGATGTTGAAGGTGCAGCGGTCGAAGATCGCGAGAACGGTGTCGTAGTCGGAGCCGACGGTGTCGATGCTCACCACGCCGTCGTGGTCGGGGGTGAATGTGTAGTAGACGCTGTTGCTGTTCGTGGCCGCGCCGCAGTCTTCGTCCGGTTCGCACGGGCTGACGGTCGCCAATTCGGTGTCGGCGAGCGGCGGGCGGTACGAGAACGCGCCCGTGCCGGGATCGGCGATGACGGTGGCGCTGCCGCAACTGTCGTTCGAGGGGGGCGTGGCGGTGAAACTGAAGTTGAAGTCGAGATCGTTGGCGCCCGAAGCCGATCCGAACTTCGCGACCTTGATGGTCACGCTGTTGTCGATGCTCACGGGGATGTTGGTGAGTTGCGATTGCAACCCGGTGCCGCCGTCGTCGTCACAGCCGAGTTCCTGGGGCTCGATGCGGATGCCGTTAAAGAACAGCACGCACCCCTCGAAGACGCTCAGCACGGTGTCGTAGTTGCTGCCGTTCGTGTTGAGATTGATGACGCCGGAGTTCGGGGGCGTGAACCGATAGAAGACCGAGTTGTTGTTGAACGAACTGCCGCACGCTTCATCGGGCTCCAGCAGCGACGAGGTCGCCCACCGCACGTTCACCAAGGCCGGGTTGTACGAGTTGGTGGGGATCACCGTCGCGCCCGAGCAGGTGTCGTTGGTCGGCGAGTACTCGATCAGCGTGTTGTACGCGTTGGCGAACCCGCGTGCATAGGTGTTGTCGAAGCCCGCAGCGCCCAGGTCGACGCAGCCGTTGTAGACCGCCGTGCGGCACTGGCTGCCGGTCGCGAAGGGGTGCTGCGAAAAGAAGAGGGCCGCGACGCCCGCGGCCACGGGGCTGGCGGCGCTGGTGCCGGAGAAATAGGTGTAGTCGCTGCTGTTGTATCCCGAGGAGCCGGTACGGTCGGTGGAATAGACCGCCGTTCCCGGGGCGCACAGGTCGAGGCCTGTGCCGAAGTTGCTGAAATTTGTCAGGGTGCCGTTGGGCTCGAGCGCGGCCACCGCCACCACATTGGGAGCACTGGCCGGGAAGATTACCGCGCCGTCGCCCACCCCGTCGCCCCCTCCGTTGCCCGCGGCGGCAAAGTGAACGACGCCGCTGTTCCATGTGTTGGTGTACATGTCCTCGATCGCGTCGTCCTGACCCACCGCGAAGCTCGCGTTGCTGACCCGGGCTCCATAGTCGCGGCCCCAGTCAAGGGCGTTCACCACCCAGACGCTCTCATAGGCATCGAAGGAGTTGCTGCACGTCCCGCCGTCGATGTCGGCGATCTTCGCCATGATGACCTTGGTTCCCGGGGCGGTTCCCACTGAACCCAGGTTGTTGTCGATGATCTCCGCGATGCACCCGGCGACCGCCGTGCCGTGCCGCTCGCAACTGGTCGAGTGGGCGCCGGTTCCAACGCCGTTGGCGGCCCCTGTGGTAAAGTCGCGACCGTCCAACCAATTGAGATCCGGGTGATTCGTTTGGGCGCCGTCGTCCATGACCAGGCTGATCACGCTCGCGACGCCGCGCTGCAGGTCCCACGCCTGATCGGTATCCATGTCCCTGTCCGGCACGCCGACGAGCCCGTTGTACGTCCCGCCGGTGTTGCGGTGGGCCCACGCGAAGTCCCACAAGGGATCGTTCGGCTGGTAGGCCTGCAGCATGATGCTCTGAATGGCGGAAGGATGAGCCCAGCGGAACTGCGGATTCTCGGCCAACGCGTTGGCCCTGGCCATCACCCGGAAACCGTTCTTTTCGGCGCTCGTCAGCTCCATCGCGCCCGGCATGTCTCCCAAGGCGGCATTGGTAACGGCACACCCGCCCACCTGCCCGCCCAAGGCGATCGCCATCTCCGCATCCTCGGTGGCCCGTGCCAAGACCCGCTCGGTCGGGATGTAGAAGCCGCCCTCGATAAATGAGTTCTTGAAAACCGGGCCCGCGAACGCCACGCCGCCGCCGTCGATCACCCGCTGGACTGCCCCGTCCGCGGACTTGAGGTCTCCGATGGGAGCCGTCAGGGTCACGATTGTGTATCCATTGACCGTGCGGTGTCCGTCTCCCGCTGCCCAGAGGCCGGCCTTGGCGACCGCCATCAACGCGGCTTGTTCGCCGCCCGCCTTGACGACCATCTTCATCGGGTCGAGGTGCATCGGCACCGCCACACCCCGCACATAGCGGTAGTTGGGTGTGACCGCATCCGAACGTGCTGGGGCCTGTGCAAAGACGGCCGCCAACCCTGCATCCATCGCGGCACGCTTGGCAACGACGTGGTCAACATCCTCCGGCTCGACGGCGCTGGGGCGTGCCGCCTCAACGTCGATCTTGATCAGTCCCGCGTGGTCCGTGGCTCCGTTGAGGTCGAAGGTGGCCGACACGTCTGTGGCGATGACCTCCGCTCCCTGACCCTGGGCAATCCCGTGCACGCTGCACAGCGTCCCCGCCGCCGCGGCAAGGCACCAGCCGCCGATCCGAGCCGTCCCGTTAATTCGAACATTCTTCATGACGCTTTCCCTTTCAAAGAGTGGCCGCCGCGAAACCCCTTAGCGCGAAGTGCGGCCGACCACCGATGCGGGAAAAGTGCGGAAACAGGATCAGGATTCAGGGGCGCAACACCGGATGCCTCGCACGGACGGCGAAGGCTGCTCCGGGGTTCTAGGGCGCTGGTGGTGCGGCGGGCAGGTCGGTTGGCCCCTGCGGCTGGGGTTTCCAGTTGGGGTCTTTGATCGGGCCGCGCGCCGGCCGGGCCAGGGGCCATTCTGTGGCCTCCGGCCAGTTGAACACGAACGGCTCCAACTGGTGGGCGTGCATCATGGCGACGGTCAGAGGCGGCTCGACCATGAACGGCTCGCCCCCGGTGGGCTTGACCCACCAGTGCGTGATCACTCTGATGTCACCATCGGGATCGATGACAAAGGGAACGACCTTGTCGAGCGGTATCCGCGCGTGCATACCCGGGATGCCATAGGGCGAATCGGCCTTCCAGACGAAGTCGATAGAGTCAAACCCGATGGCCAGGACGGGCTCGGGGCGGACCTGACCGTCGAAGAATCCGTTGTAGAACCCCTGATACACATCCGTCCGACGGTAGATGAACTTCAGAAAATTGGTCTGGGCCCAACTGTCGCGCCACACGTCAGCGAGGCCGTTATCGAAGACGGGGACGCCGGTGTGGATCGGTCTCGCATAATGGGCGACCGGCAGGAAATACACGCCCGCGGGCGGGTCGGGAACCAGCGCTCGCAACTGTCGGGCCTGGGCCAGCCCCTCGCGCTGCACCCGCTGATGTCGACCCTGCACGCCGACGTATAACGAAGCGCCCCCCATGAGCACGAGCAACAGGGCGACCGCCGAGCCAACTCGGTAGGGGGCCGCAGCGCCGGGCACCCGGGCGATCCCCATCGCCATCCAGTCACCCAGAACGCTGAAGGCCAGGAACATCGCGGCCGCGACCAAGTGGAACGTCCGCGAGTTCGCGTTGTATCCGATGATCACCGCCTGCGGGACGCACGCCAGGACCACCCACCCCGCCGCGAACGCGAGAAGCCACCACGCCCGGTTGCCGCGGGCGTAGCTCCCCGAGATGGGGGTGTGCGACCACACCCAGGCCGCCGCCAGCCCGCTGATGCCAACCGCCCCGAGGGCGATGACGGTTCGGAGGGGATCCTCGAAGTACTCGATGAGGGCCTGCAACGTCGCCCCCAAGCCGAACTCTTTGATCTGGAGGTGCTGGAACATGCCACCCACGACCACGCCGATTCGGGCCGGGAGTTCGGACGGGCGGATGTAGGATTGCGGATCGGTTCCCAGCCCCTGCTGGCCGTTGACCCGCACATTTATCACATACGCGGCGACCACGACGCACCCGAGAAAAACAGGAACGCAGGACCGGACCAAGCGGGTGCGCCACCGCTCATCGCTCGGGCAAACGGCGAAGTAGAGGAGCGGCAAGGCTCCGATACAGGGCGCGGATTGTTCGTTCAGGCAGATCGCGACGGCGGTGAGCAGCGGCACCGTCCAATAGTGGTGTCGCCGACGGGTTTTCGCAGCGCGGGCCATCAGCAGCGCATTCAGGATGAACAGGCCGTTGGCGATGCCGGTGGCGAAGGCCGCGGGCCAGAGGACGACCTCGTAGTGCATGGGGTGCACCATGAAGAGGAGCGCGCTGGCGGCGGCGGCGTGCGTCGAAGCCCCAACGCTGCGCATGAGGCGATAGAGGAGTGCGCACGCGGCGGCGTGAATGAGAGCGCCGACGAGGTGGGCGATCCAAGGGGCGTTCCAGAACCAAGTGACAATCGCGGGCGTGAACAGGAAGTGAAGCGGTCGCCACGCGTTGAGGTGCCCGGTGGGGGGAAGGTACGGCTCGCGTGTCGTCAGCACGATCGACGAGAAGCCGCCGGTGGCCGGGTCGCGCTTGGTGAAGTAGTAGTCGTCGTTCCACCAGCCCAAGTCGCCGAGGAGAAAAAAGGTGGCCAAAAACCAGAGGGCGACCGGGAAAATGGAGGCGACGAGCCTCAGCGTAGCGGAAAAATGCTCGGTTGGACGGGCCGGATCGATCAAGGCGGTGAGCGTAGGAGCGGGGCGGGTTTATCTCCCGTAGCGGCGGACCACACCTTTGACAATCCCTTGGACCTGGCAGAACTTCACGCGGATCGGATCGAAACTGGGGTTGGCGGGTTGAAGGCGGATGTGATCGTCCTCCTTATAAAACGTCTTGAGCGTGGTTGAGCCATCGGGCAGCAGGGCCACCACCTTGTCGCCGTTGTGGGCAACAGGTGTCCGCTCGATGAGCACATAATCGCCGTCCAAGATGCCTTCATCACGCATGCTCTCACCCTCGACCTTGAGCGCGAAGGTCGAGTTCTGTTTGCCCGGGGTGGGGCCCAGAATGTCGCCGATGTCGATTTCGTCGGTGTCGGCGACGCGCTCGATGGGCACACCGGCGGCGATCCGGCCGATCAGGGGGAAGCGGAGGGGCCGAGATTCATCGGGAACCGCGATCCCCTCAGCGATCGACAAAGAGCGAGCCTTGTTGGGTTCGCGGACGAGCGCCCCCTTCTTGATGAGGGCCTCCACGTGCTCGAAGACCGTCACCTTGCTTACTTTGATCTCGTCGGCGAGTTCCTGCATCGTCGGCGAATAGCCGCGACGGATGCGGTAGTCGCGGATCAGGGAGAGAATGCGCAACTGCTTGGGAGTGAGATTCATGATGCAAGTCCTCCTTCAAGGAAAGCCGAACACCCGGATCGGCCGGGGTTGAAGAAACCGTGTCTGATGGAAACCCACGTGGCTGACCGATCGCCGGCTCGGGAAGAGACCCGGCGGCGGCGTTCCAAACCTGTGCATTCACCCGGAGATCTGCCGCGAACGGACGGGGAACCCACGCCGGCACTCGTGCCACCAAGCGGGCCGTGCCAAGACTGAGGGACTCGACCGCAGCGCCCCACGCCGC
>CAZJXA010000062.1:0-4453 GCA_964549785.1 uncultured Phycisphaeraceae bacterium
CGATGCAAACCAACTTTGTCCCCGCCGATCTGGACGCGTCTCGTTTCGAGAACGTCGAGGGCTACCTCGACGCGCTCCTGGAACGACCGATCTCTTCGGTGATGGATCTGGAAGCCTGGCTGCTTGATCGCGGCGAACTCGAAGCCGCCTGCTCCGAGGCCAAGGCCAACCTCTACATCAGCATGACCTGCGACACCGGGAACGCCAAGGTCCAGGAGGCGTACGCGAAGTACATCCATGAGGTGGAACCCCGGCTCACGCCCGCGTGCTTTCGGCTGGATACCCGCTTCGTCGAGTTGGTTTCAAAGTTCCCGTTGCCGGGAACCGGTTACGCCGTGCTCGACCGGGCCGTCCGCACCGATGTGGCGCTCTTCCGCGATGAGAACGTGCCTCTCGAAACCGAGTTGGCCTCGCTGGGGCAGGATTACGACCGGACCATCGGGGCGATGACGGTGGAGTTTGACGGAGAGGAACGCACCCTCCCGCACATGGCCCGCTATCAGGAGGGCACCGACCGGGCCGTACGAGAGAGAGCGTGGCGAACCGTGGCGGAACGGCGCGTGCATGAAATCGACACCATCAACGGCATCTTCGACCGCATGGTCGGGCTCCGCCACCGCATCGCCCGCAACGCCGGCTTCGAGAATTACGTCGGCTTCGCGTTCAAGGCCAAGCATCGCTTTGATTACGGCGTGGCCGAGTGCGAGACGTTCCACGACGCGGTTGAGAAGGCCGTCGTGCCGCTGGCCCGCGGCCTCGAGGCACAGCGGGCCGCCAAACTGGGGGTGTCGCCACTGCGGCCGTGGGATCTCTCGGTGGACGTGAAAGGCCGCCAACCGCTGCGGCCCTTCGAGGGCGGCGTCGACCTGATGCGCAAATCGATCGCCACCATGCACCGTCTCGATCCCCGTCTCGCGGAGATGCTGGCTCAACTGGGTGACGGTTCGCAATCCGGCGGCTCGTCGAACGGCTCGTGCCTGGACCTGGACAGCCGCAAGGGCAAAGCCCCGGGCGGCTACCAGTACATGCGCGACCGCACGCGCCGGCCCTTCATTTTCATGAACAGCGCGGGGCTCCACCACGACGTCGAGACCATGGTTCACGAAGCCGGGCACGCCTTCCACTCGATCCTCTGCCGCGACCAGCCGCTCCTGGCCTATCGGCACAGCCCGATCGAGTTCGCGGAAGTCGCGAGCATGTCCATGGAATTGCTCACCATGAATCACTGGGGCCGGAACGAGCAGAACCGGAACGATGGTCGGCCGGTCTTCTACGAAAACCCGGACGACTTCGCCCGGGCAAAGCGCGACCAGGTGAAGCGCAGCGTCCTATTGCTTCCGTGGATCGCGACCATCGACGCGTTTCAGCACTGGATTTACACCCATCCCACCCATACGCGATCCGAACGCGAGGCCGCTTGGTTGAAACTGGACGCCCGGTTCGGGAGTTCGGTTTCGTGGCTCGGGCTGGAGCGTTTTAAGCCGAACATTTGGCAGCGCCAGCCCCACCTCTTCGGGCACCCTTTTTATTACATCGAGTACGGGATCGCCCAACTGGGAGCCTTGCAGTTGTGGCTGATTTCGGTCGAAAAGGGCGAACGGGAGGCCGTCGAAAGGTATGTTGCGGCCCTGCAGTTGGGGGGCAGCAAACCGCTTCCGGAACTCTTTGCAGCAGCAGGCCTTGAGTTCAACTTCGGGGCCGACATGGTGCATCGAATCGTGGCCCGGGTGCAGGCGGAATTGGAACGATTGCCGGACTGAAGCGTCTACGAACGGCCCCGTGGCGGCAATTTCTGCCGCTCGCGACCGTTGGACTTCGTCGTGCCATCAGATTCCTTGAACATATCCCTTGACAGTTGGGCCCGGATCCGTCACAATGGGAGTACGGCGCTTCTCGCCGCACGGGTTGGTCCCGGCCGTTCTGGCTTTGAGGGAAAACCTACGCAGGCTCGCGGGGGTTCACTCTCGGATGCCAGCAAACGGAATTCTGGTTCTCATTTGTTGGAAAAAGCGGGGCTCGACTGCAACCTCAAATGAGGTTGACGTGTATCCGTCTCGGACATATCTCTCCTCGCCCGGCACCGATGTGAACCCCATTTGGTGACGGGCTGAACCCGGCGACCGTTCGCAGACTAAACCCCGTTTGCGAGCGGTCGCTTCTTTTTTGGATGTTCGGCAATCGGCCGGACAGAAGTCGGCGACCCTGAGCGAGCGGCCGGATGGTTGGCTATTGGAGCGCTGCGGGGTGTGCCCGGGGAAGCCGTCGCACGGACCCGGGAGTCAGCATCAGGATTTTCCGACTTCGTCCCGAAATGGAAACCCAGTCTGCCGCCCTGATTATCGCCGCGGGCGAAAGGTGTAGACCCCGGTCGTACGGTTGGTGTTCTCGTCCGCAAAGTTGTCCCAGTGCCGCATGTTTCGGAGTTCTTCGATCTTCATACGGCGGGCGCTGGCGTCGAGCCGGGTCGCGGCGGTGGTTCCAAAGTACCGGGGATTGAGGTATCCCCACGTGCCCGGCGAGCGTCCCCGAACGAAGGTGGTGGGGGCCGAAGGCTGCCAGCCGTTGACGAGGGGGAGGTAGCTGGTCCCGTGGTCGGGATCACTCGACGGAACCATCGCGGGGGGCATCACCTTGTAGAAACCGTCGCGAACTGCGGAGAGCAGGGGCGAATCGGCAGCGGTTCGCCCGTTGTCGTGATAGCTTGTTCCCGAGACGTCCTTGGCCCGGGCGCCCGCGAAGGTGATGAATTCGGAAGGGAAACGGACGTCGACCGACTTGTCCACATAGAACATGCCGCCGGAGCCGTAGGGATTCTCGCCGCCGAGCAGGCTGTCGAATCCGCACTTGGTCCGCCCGTGCTTCTGAAACGCCGCGTGGTTGCTGTCGCCACCGAAGAAGACGGTGTTCATGCCGAACGAAGGATGCGTGGCCACGGCGCCGACGAACGATGTGTCCGGATAACTCGCCAGGTTGCCGGCCTCGGCCGTGCGTCCGGCATCACCCCGGTTGCGGAACAACTGATAGTCATTACGGTTCGTGACCATCACGTCGGGGATCGGCAGGGCCGCATAGCCCGCGAGGCGCCACGTCCAAGGCCTCATGGCTTCCCGCGTGATCCGGGCGGTGCGGTCGTTGGGATCAGGCGGGTACATGCTTTTGTCGCATACCTGCCACCAGATCCAGCTCTTGGGGATGCGGCCGGGGACGATTTCGTCCCTGAAATCCGCCGAGTACGTCGCGTTGGCCTTCGCCAACTGGCTAATCGCTGACAACTCCTTGACCGAGCGCCCCGTCTCACGAGCCTTGCCCAAGCCGGGCAGCAGGATTCCAATCAGGAGCGCGATGACCGCGATCACCACGAGCAATTCAATGAGCGTGAATCCGCCATCACGACAACCATGGTTACGAATCCGCATGTTCGGCTCCACTCCGCCAGAATCTTCGGCTGTCAACCAACGGCTCAGCAGGACCAACGACTCGACCCCGGAACGCCCGGAACGGGCGTTCAGAAGGGGGTCCGAGATCAGAATATCGAGCCGGCGGCCATACCGCAAGTGAAAAATGGATTATTTCCGGTATGCCGTCCTGACTTGCCGCCGCCGCGCAGCCGGTCGCCAGACGCCGCGCCACCGACGGTCGCTCACCCCTCCTGCGCGTGCTCCCGGAGGAAGAGCCCGATCCGCCCCGCGAGTTCCGCGCGTGCTGAGACGTCGAGCGTGCCGCGGAGTCGATCGGCGCTCCACCCCCACACGGGCGACTTGGGGTCGGGGTCGTCCGCGTGCCGCGGAATCAGGTGCCAGTGGATGTGGGGGACGACGTTGCCCAGGCACTCATAATTGATGCGGACCGGGCCAAAGAGGCGACGCTGGGCCGCGGCCACCGCCGCCACGTCCTCCCACAACGCGGCCTGACGCGACCGGCTCAACTCAGCCACATGTTCCACATGCTCCTTCAGCACCACCACGCACCACCCCAAACATCCCTGATTTTCCCCAAGCACGCAGATTGATTCAGCCAACTCTGCGATCCACCCGCCCGCCGCCCCGCCCGCGGCGGCTACCCCGCACAACCGGCACTCGTCATCATCCATGGAACCTCCAAGACGCTTGCCACCCTCGCCGCTTCAGTCTGGGAAGCCTGGCCCGTCAGTCGCCAGCGACGATAGCCCCTGCACCGCGAAGCGCCTTTATCGAAACGCCCTTTCCAAAGGCCTGAAGTCTTCGACCGCTCACAAATTCATCGCGGGAGACGCCGTTGGCAGCGTGGACCTCGGTTCACGCTTCATCAAGAATCGATGAGAAATCCCTCATCTGACGACTGTTCTTAGGATTGCTCTGGCGACATCGAAATCGTGAGGCAGGCTACTCATGATGCGTTATACCTTGCCAATCCATGTCGCCACCGCGGCGTTCGCCCTTTCCGCCACCCTTGCTCCCGGGCAAGGTGCGCCCAG
>CAZJXA010000062.1:4553-13923 GCA_964549785.1 uncultured Phycisphaeraceae bacterium
CGACGGTCAAACAATCGTTGGAACCTATTCCACGGGCGTAAATTCAGCACGTCCCTTCATTGCCACGATCCCGGTGTCGGCATCCGCTTCCATCCTGCTTGTTGGCCGCGTGTTTCTTCGTCGCCGGCGCTGAAGCGCGGGCGAACTTTCGTTCGAACAACTCTTTTCAGGAATTGATCGGTCATGATAAAACCGCAACTGGCAATGCCCATTATCGGGCTGGGGTTATCTACCGCGCTCTCAGCGGAGCAGACGACACAGCCTAATTACCTCCTCTGGAATGAACAGCCGGCCGGGACGGCTGCCACTCCTCAATTCACCGCGATGGCCAGAATTGATGCGCGCAGCACAACCCCGGCCCAGGCAGCGTCAGCGCTGTATACGGAACTTACCGCTCGACCGCGTCCGGCGGGACATCTCTCGATCGTGCTCCAGAACTTTGGTGGAACGCCGCGGCGGTTGCCAATCTCTTCTTCGTCGATCCCCTCATCCCGCTTGACACGCGTACTCGTTTCGGTTACACTAATGCGTGTGCCGGACGGCGTGTAGCGACTCTCCGTGCCGCGGAATTAATTCACAAAGGTCCATAGTTCGCCGCACTGAGTGAGCGTTCATGTTCATGAGAACTCAAGTCGTTCGTCCGATGCGGCTCATTGTGGTAAGCCTTGCTTGGGCGGCAATCACCCTCTCGGCAGCGCAAACCGGCAATAATTCTCCGCCCGGTTCTGGCACGCCCGGTTGGAAGTACGGCGGTAACAACTGCGGCTGTTTCGTCAGGTGCAATCAAACGACCGCGCAATGCAACGCGTGCTGCGCCGCAGCGCTCACGCCGCCCGGGCCCCTCACACCAGCACAGGTGACTAACTGCACCCTTTTCTGCGCTCAGATGGGCCAACCCTGCGGCGGATGTCCGTGAAATCCATCTCGGTCGGCATCGCAACCGCCCCACTCGTCCTGATCGTCGTCGTCGGATCTTGGTTCTGGTTTGGCAGCGATGAGGCGGCTTCCGATCAACCGCACATTGCCCGCAACCCCGCTTGGGTCGCGCCGCCCCCGACATGGGCCCCCGGTGCCGCCTATTCCACTCAACACAACCAGGACATGCACGTTCTCTGGAACGAGTTGCGACAAGTCGAGCACTGGAGCGACACCGATGTTACCTTCTTGGAATATTGCCTTTCAGATCCCCCCCTCTTCCGCGGAACCGACTACAGCGACGCGGATATCGCGGAAATTCAAAAAGCCAATCGCTACATGAACGCGGCGTCGATCCTCGCCGAACACGTTCAGATCGGCGGGACGATCGATCCGGCGTCGATTTCTGGCTTGAAGGCCCTTCTCGTCGAACGCCTCTCAAGTCCCGCGAGTGCCGTCCGTGGCTACGCGGTGCTGGCGATGGTCGCCGTCGATGGCTTCGGGGACCCCGCCTTGATGACCGCGCTGGAGCGAATGGGTGACGCCGACCCGGATGTTTACGTCCGCAGCGTGACCAAGGTGCAATTCGAGAATGCCGCCCGCCGCCGCGACGGGCGTTCGCGGTGATGGATACCTTGCCCCTCAGGCCTCGTGCATTCACGCTCATCGAGGCGTTATGCACCGTCCTTATCCTGAGCGTCGTCACCGCCCTCGTCCTTCCGTCACTCAGTGGCGCGAAGCGAGCAGCGCGGGGCGCCGCTTGCTTCTCAAACCTCCGGTCATTGGGTTTCGGCATCGCGACCTACGCCTCGGAGCACCGAGCGCTCCTCCCGCATGCAACCGAGCCGGCCGACCTCCGCGAGGGCCTGATCGCGCCGTTCGACACGCTCGCCGATCAGCTCCTGATCAGTCCCCCCGCCCGGATCAACGACGTTGTGTACTCCGATCAACCGTTCAGGTGCCCGGCGGATGCGACTTTCGCGCGGACGCTCGGGACCAGCTACCGATACGTCCCCGCCGACTTCATGCGAATCCCGGAAATTTGGGGCGGGCGGCCCCAAGTCGGGGTGACCCGCTTGTACGAGGCCGGGCCCGAGGATATGCCGCTCTTGGTTGATCTCGATCGGTTCCACGGGCCCAGATCTCTTCGGTCCAGTGCCCAAGCCTTGTTCTACTCCCAGGCTGTTCGCAGATTGCCCGAATAGCAAGAGCGAGTTGAATCCACACGCAGGCGGATCGGCCAACCGCTCCGCGCCGAACGCGGCGACGTTCGTAGCAGGCGGACAAGGGGATATCGCTCGCGCGACAAACCCGCCGTGGCGAGCAAGCCACCGGTAGCGACCCTTGCTGGTTCTGTCCACACCCAAAGAGATCTCGATGCGGCGGAAACGTATCAAACACGTGAAAGGGACGAACTGACCGCAAGCCAAGGGGCTACCCGTCGTTATGGTCACGCTTCGGCCCCATGCCAGAATCGCGACCACCAACCCGCTCCCACCACACTCTTCGTCAATGCCCGAACAGGTTCTTGTCGCCAAAGTATCCGTTCCGCTCGAAGTATTCCAGGGCTTCAACCGTCGAGCCGAAGACCTTGGTTGCCGTTTCGGTAATGAACGGGCTCGGTGCCTTCCTCGGCTTCCACACCACAAAAACCTCCTTGGTGTGCTCCCAGGCGTGCTGCAACTCCCGCTCCACGCCGCTGGAGAGGCCCGGGATCCCCTTGCCACCCTCACCGGGAACTTCCGGGATGTAACTCACGATCATGTCCGACTGATCGATGAGTTTGAAATCCCGCATGTAGATCTGCCCGTCGATGTCCCCCGCGATGTCCAACACCTCGCGCACCCGCACCTTCATGTTCGCCCCGCCCGCCTTGCCGCCAAACACATGCGGCGTGACTTCGAGATAGTCCTTCCCGTCCTTACTGGCCGCGATCGCCCGATCAAGGAGCAGTTTTTCGTCCACATCGCCGGGGTCGAACGTGATGAAATGCTCCGCCAAGGCCGCCCGGAAGTCGTCGATCTCCTTCAGGATGTCCGGCATGTCCAGGACGTGGCTCATCGGGAAACTCGGATACACCCGCCGCATCTTCGGGCGGCAGACCAGCCGGAACAGCGACCGCGTCGTGAGCTCGTGCCGCCCACGTGAGAGAATGTAAAACTGACTCCCGGGGATCGCCTTGCTCATCAGTTCGGTCGCGAGGATCTCCTCCTCCCGCCACACCATGCAATCCTTCAACGTCGCATCGATCTCGTGTTCGTTGTGCAGCCGATGGTGGACCACCTCGATGTTGTCCACCAGGCAGATGAACACCTCCGGCGCCAGTTTCGTGATCTGATCGTAATCGAACGCGCTGAAAAGCCCGTGCCGCCAGCGGAACGTCGCGTGCGTGTTCACCACCACGTTCTTGTGGTCGCGGGCCTCGTTGATGATGTCCTTGAAAGCCGCCCGCCGCAGCGACGACAACCGCGAAAGCGGCAGGTCCAAAATCCGCCCCGGCCGCACGTCCGGCCCCTCGCGGTACATCAGGTCCCCGACATGAAAGACCTCCATCGACTCGCCCTGCCCACCCGCCAACGCCGCGGCGGCCTCCACATAGGGCTTCTTCTCCATCCCGATCTGACCCGTAATGATCGCTCGCATAACGCGAAGCGTAGTTGGCCGCCGCGTTCTACGGCGAATGACCCGCCCCGCGTACCATCCTTTCGCAAGCGCCCGTAGCTCAGTTGGATAGAGCGGCGGTTTCCTAAACCGCAGGCCGGCAGTTCGAACCTGCCCGGGCGCGTTTCGAGAACCTCGTCAGGCGGTGGTCCGGAGCCACGAAGAATGAGAACACCATCAGCGTCCCGCGCCGCCGCCGCCGCCGCGATCCTTGCAGCGCTGACGGGCTCCGCGGCGGGCCACGCCATGCAACCCGAGCCGTCTCCAGCGGCTGCGGCCGCGAGCCAACCGGTTCAACCGCTGCCCCCGCAGATCGTTCTTGGCCAAAGGTCGGCGCTGGCGATGTCGGCCCGGGTTCCGCTTTCCACGGTCGTCATCGTTTCCAATGCAGTTTCCTACTGCCGGGCCATCGCCGCGTGGTCGTCCACCGCGATCTTCCCGGTGCTCGTCGATGACGGTTCCTTTGAAGCAAGGGAAGACATCGCCCGCTTCGTGCGAGGGTACCAGCCGGCCCATGTTGTTCGCTGGAACAATCCCCCTTCCACTGCGGGCGCTCCGGCCGCCGACGGCGCGGGTGCCGACTCGTTTTCGCCGGTGGATGTCAACTTGGTCACCGTCGCCCTGGGCGAAGCACTCCTGCCCGATCGCGCGTCGGGCGTGACGGGCGAGCCGCCCTCGGGTGGTACGGCCCCGACCGCACCCGTCCCCGCAGCGGCGACCGATCTGGGCCTCGTCTTCGCGGGCCTGAATGACCCCGCGTGGACGGCGGGGCTCGCGCTTGCCGCGGGCCGCGGCCAATCTCTGCACTGGCTCGACGTTCGTCAGCAGGTGGACGGGTACCTCTCAATGGCCGAAGCGGCCAAGGTTTCGGCGGACGTGCGCGCGGCCGCCCGGGCCTCCGGTTTACCCTTCGCGGCACTCGGCGACACCCTCGACGCCGTCACCTTGTGCGTCAACGCCCCGATCAAGTTCCGTCCCTCGGAGTCGGCGCCCGCGATGCTCGCGCTGACGGACTTTGTCGGCCGCACCAACGACGGGACCGACGAAAACCCGCGCTGGGCCTGGTGCGGACAAGTTCACGGAACCGCCGCCCAAGCCGCCTATCGGGCCATGAGTTCTCTCTTCATCCAGCCCCGCACCGCATGGCTCTTCGACGGCTATCCCAACACCCCCGGTTGGAACGAGTTTGACGCCACCGCTTCGGGCGATCTCCTGAAGAAAATCGGCTTCGGTGTGGAAGTTCTGGATACGCCCGGGCAGAGCGCCCGCGATTGGCGCATCCGCTGCGCCCGGCCCATCCACGCCGGGCTGATCGCCGTCACCACCAAGGGCAACTCGGATTTCTTCGACCTGGAGCCCGGGCAGTGCAAGCCCGACGACGTCCCCATCGTCACGACGCCGTTCGCCCTCCACTTCACGCATTCATGGTCCATCGAACGGCCGACGGATCGCGGCACCGTCGGCGGCCGCTGGTTGGAACGCGGCGCGTTCATGTACGTCGGCTCGGTTCACGAGCCCTTCCTGCACGCGTTCGTCCCCACGCCCACCTTCGTCGGTCGTGCGGCGTCCGGAGCTCCTTTCATTGCTTCGGCCCGACACGAACTGGGACCGGTGGGGTCCAAGCCTTGGAAGGTCGCCACCCTGGGTGATCCGCTCTTCTCGCTCGTCAACCGGCCCAAGCCGGTCGACCGATCCCTCGCGCTTGCGGGAACCGTGGCGGTGGGCGACTCCCTTCGCGAAGACCTGACTGCCGGTAACTATGCCGACGCGATCGACACCTTGGTGCTCTTGGGGCGCGACGCAGACGCCGCGAAGCTCGGCATCAAAATTCGCGACGAAAAGCCCGACGCCTTCCGCGGCGGGGTTGCGGCCCGGACCATTCTCCCCCTCTTTCGGCAGGGTCAGAACCGCGAAGTTCTGCTGGCGTTCGCGCTGGCGGACCTGAAGGACCGGCGAAACCCGGCCCTGCGCGATGCCGCGTCGCTGGCCTCGTTCCCGTTCCGCGAGTCGGGCGCGGAGGAGGCCGAAGTACGGGCCGCGCTTGACCTTCTTAACGCCGGCTCGCCCGCCCCTTGATTTTGGTTCTGCTGGTAACCGTTCGCGATATCTATCAGCCGGCCCCGATCTCTTCCCTTGAAATCGGCCCGGCTTTGATATCACCCGCCTCAGCCCCTTCAACCGCGTTTGCCCGCCCGCTCGGTCGCGGCTCGGTGTAGCCCGCGGTCCGCTCGATCCGCTTTTCACCGCTCCCCGCATGGCTGGGGCGTTCATGCACCGCCGCCTCGCGTCCGTGTTCGGTGACGGTGTAAACCATGCCGATCGTGGTCTCGGGTTCGCCCAGCAGCAGGCGGTTCACCAGTTCCACGCCCTGCATAAGGGTGTGGTCGGTATTCGCGACCTCATACTTCCACATCCCAAAACGTCCGCGCGAGTAAATCGAGCGGCCCTCGAGCCAAGGGATGACGGTGGTGAGGATCGCATCACGATCGACCGTCGGAGTCGGGTACGAGTAGTCGGCGTAGTGACACCACTTGGACACAATGTTGGCGCGTTCTCCAGGCTCAAGAAGACCGGCGTTCTCAAGCCCGGTGATGGTTTCTTCGATGATCGCGTCCGGGTTCCTGCCAGCCTGTCCAGCGGTTGGTTTTTCCGACGATTCGCTGGTCTCGCACAACAGCGAGTAGTAATGCTCCCGATCCGGGGTCATGTTGGGCGAGTAATTGGAGAGATACGTCACGCGATAGAACGGGCAGTTGTCCTCCGGGAAGTACATCCAACTCTTGGTGTCGGGCGTCCCGCCGCCGGGTGTCCGGCTCTTCAAGCCGATCCCGACCATGTATCCGGCGGAATGACGCAGGCCCGCCGCGGCGTGCGCGATCCGCGCCAGTTCGCCCGGCTCGCGCTCGCTCCGCAGCACCGTGCCGCACAAAATGTCGAGCGGCATGGTCGAAACCAGCGTGTCGTACCGTTGGGTGGAACCGTCGGCAAAGGTCACGACCTTGGCATCGATGTCGATCGTCTCGACCCGCTTGTTCAGCTGCACACGCGAGCCCGCGGGCTCGGTGCCGTCTTCGGCAAGGCCCAGGGCGGGTCCGAATCGACGGTAGAACTCTCCGGTCCCGCCCCGCAGCGGAAACTTGAACTGGTTGTTCGGCCCCCAACCAAAGTCGTCGGACCCCAGGATGACGTTCTTGAGAGCCCGCTCGATGTCGATCACCGCGACCCGTTCCCCGATCCACTCTTTGTTCATCATCTCGGGGGGGTGTGCCCACACCTTGAAGTTGTACGGCCGCATGAAATGCCGCGCGATCCCGTCGCCGAAAACCGCATCGATGAACTCTCCGAAGTTCCGGGCCTCGGCGTGACTCTTGACCGGTCCCTTGCCGGACTGGGCCTTGATCAAGCCGGAAAGGCACTCAAACGCGGCCTGCGGCGGCAGGTAGCGAACGTTGTTCTGGAACGGATAGGGCACCCAGCGATCCATCATCCGCACCCAACTCTCGCGGTTGTTCAGCGTGAACTCATCACCCATCAATTTCTCGAAACACGCGTCGTAATACTTGTAGTGGCTGAACATGACGTGCCCGCCGATGTCCCAGGTGAACCCGGCGTCGTCCGTGAAACTGTGAGCGAGGCCGCCCACATATGGGTTGCGGTCCACCACCACGAAGTCGTGGTAGCCAAGTTCCTTCAGGCGGTAACCCGCTCCCAGACCCGTGGGCCCGGCACCAAGAATCAAGATTCGACCGGGGTTTTTCAACGCGCTCATTCAACCCGCAGGGTAGCGAAGGGAGAAGGCATCCGGCATCGGCTCTCGGGTGCGGCTGACGCTGCAATCGTAAGGCGATGTCGATAAAGGAATTACGCTAGGCCAGACCGACCCTGACCGAAAATTCATCCATTTCGTACCGCTCGCGCGCCATCCGCCACCGGGCCGCTCTATCTATGGCGTCCTGAAATAACCCCTCGCCCGAAACTTCCACACACGCTCTTTTCGCTCCGGCCGCGGCAATCAACCGCGTCCCACTCATCGTGGTATTCTGCGCGTTCGGATCCGCCCAAGGAAACCCCTCCGATGCCTTTTCGCACTCAAATCCACCGCACCGCCGCCGTGAGCACCCCGCTCGGCCCCGATGTTCTCCTCCTTCAGCGAGCCCGCGGCCACGAGGAAATGGGACGCTCCTTCGAGTTCGATCTCGACCTCCTTTCCGAACTCCCCGACATTCCCCTCGAGAACATCGCCGGGCATCGCATGACGCTGCGTCTCAACTGCGACGGCCAACGAACCCGCATCTGGAACGGGTTCGTACGCTCCTTCACCCGCTCCGGCTTCGACGGCGACCTCACCCGCTATCGCGCGGTCCTCGTGCCGTGGACGTGGCTGCTGACGCGCCGCACCGATTGCCGCATCTTTCATACGAAGAACGTCCGCGAGATCATCGAGGAGGTCTTCAAGGGGTACACGGGCCTTGCCGACGTCGATTGGACATGCCTCACCCGTTCCTACGCCAAGCGCGAATACTGCGTCCAGTACCGTGAATCAGACTTCCAGTTTGTGAGCCGGTTGCTTGAAAAAGAAGGCATCGCCTACCACTTCCGCCATGAAGAAGGGCAGGACGACGACGGCGACCGCCACACGCTCGTCTTGACCGACGCCCCCAGTTGCCACGCCACGGTCGAAGGCTGCGAAAGCCTCCCCTTCCGCATCCGGCGGCAGGACAGCCGAGACGTTGAGCATGTGCGGGAATGGAACAGCCGCCGCACCGTCGAGCCCTCCGCCGTCTTCTTCCAGGATTACGACTTCACCGTACCTTCCAAACTCCTCAACGCCCGGGCCCGCGTGAAGCGCGAAGACGGACTCCCCAACCTCGAAGTATTTGATTACTCCGCCGGCTACACCGACCTCGACCTCGGCAAAAACTACGCAAAAGACGCCCTTGAACACTTGGAGGCCTGCGAGGAAGTCCATACCGCCAACAGCAACTGCCGCCTTGTTGCCTGCGGCCACACCCTGAACCTCTCGGGCCACCCCGACAACGCCCAGAACCGCGAGTACCTCATCACCCGCGCCGAGTTTGAGTTCGGCAACGACGAGTTCGGGACCAAGCGTGCCGCGGCGGCGACCACCGCAGAGGAAGAAACGCCCGAACAGTTCCAGTGCAGTTTCCACGCCATCGACATCCGCAAACCCTTCCGCCCGGCACGGTCAACACCCGTGCCCACGGTCCTGGGCTCGCAGACGGCGATCGTCACCGGTCGCCCCTCCGACGAAATCTGTATCGACCGCCACTCCCGCATCAAGGTCCAGTTCCACTGGGACCGCTACGGCAATTGGGACGACAACTCCTCCTGTTGGATCCGCGTCAGCCAGCCCTGGGCCGGCAAGAACTACGGCGGCCTCGCCATCCCCCGCATCGGCCAGGAAGTCATCATCGACTTCCTCGAAGGTGACCCCGACCGCCCCATCGTGACCGGCCGCGTCTATAACGGTGCCAACATGCCCCCGATCTCGGGCGGCGGTCGGAACATGCGGGCCGCCAAGCAGAAAGCCAACCTCTCGAACGCGGTCGGGTCGAAGCGATTGAAGGCGGAACGCGATCTCACCTTCGGGCAAGAGCAGGTCTCGAGCCCGCACGTCCCGGGGCACGGCAGCGTCGATCACGATGAGGTTGAGCGAAGGATCGCGGAGTCCAAACTCGGGACCAACCGTCCGGGCAATCTCTCCGACTACATCGCCGGCACTCACGTGCGGCCCGCGGCCACCGTCGTCAGCCGTGGCTCGCCGCTACCGGGT
>CAZJXA010000062.1:14023-15494 GCA_964549785.1 uncultured Phycisphaeraceae bacterium
TCGGGCGCTGGTACCAGCCTCCAACCTGGTTCCGGCGGCGGCGTCGGAAATCCTTTCCGCGGCGTCCAGACCGGTTACGGGCGTGGTGAAGGTGGCCCCGGTTCTGGTGGCAACGGTTCCGGCGGCACCGCTTCTGGTGGTACCGGCCTTCAACCCGGTTCCGGCGGCATCGGCAGCACCCCGTTCTCCAAGCCCTTCAGCACCAAGTCCGCCGCCGTCTCCGGCGTTTCCAACGACTCCGACAACGACCCCCAGGTCGAAAAGCCGCTGCCCAAAAGCGTGGCCGAAGCCAACATGATGACCAGCATGAAGAGCAACAGCCTGGGGCAGACCGGCGGCAGCAACGAAATCACAATGAACGACACCTCGGGTGACGAGAGCATGTTCATCAAGGCCCAGTTCGATGAGATGCACATCGTCGGGAACAACCGCGAGGACTATGTCACGGTCGATGAAGTCCGCGAGGTCGGCAACGACCGCACGCGGAAGGTGGTCAACAACGAGAAGGTCGAGGTCGGGAACAACCAGGACATCACCGTCAACGCCAACCGCAGCGTGACCGTGGTCGGCAACGAGACGCACACCGTCAACATGTGCCGGGCCCAGACGGTGCTCCTCTCGGAGAATTACTTCACCGGGATCACCAAGACGGTGCAGACCGGCATGGTGCATATGGAGACGGTTACGTTCCTGCACGCCCTCCTGGTGGGCCTGAAGCGGATCAGCCTGACCGGCTACAGCGATTCCGAGATTGTGTTCCTCGGCGACAAGAGCGTCAGCGCGAAGGCCGGCAGCATCCTGCACACCGCGGGGACGGACCACATCGTCGATGCCGCCGCAAATGCCGGGCTCAAGTCGGGCGCGAAGATCGTGGTGAACAGCCCGGACATCACCCTCAAGGGCAAAGGCGGGTTCATCCGCATCGCCGACGACGGCATTCACATCGAGGGCACTAAGGTCTTCATTAACTGCAAGAAGAAGGGTGCGGCCAACCTCGTTGGTGCCGACGACGCCCCCGGCGCTGGGGGCGGCAGCGGGAGTGGAAACGCCGGCACGGCCGCGGCGAACGGGGCAGCCCCGGCGGCCGCCCAATCCGGGGGCGCGGCGGGTGCCAACGCGGCCGCGACGGGCGCAAACGCATCGGCTGGCGGCATCCTCGGCACCGGTATCGGGCCAAACCTCGGGCTTGCCGACATCATCAGCAAGATCCCCGGCCTTGAGCAATATGGCGGCTTGGCGGGGATCCTCGATGGGCTGATGAACGGGCAAGGAATTCCCGGCCTATCCCAGATTCTCGCTTCGATACCGGCGGGGCTCTTGCCGCCGAATCTCCAACAAGCCCTCAATCAGATCCAACAGGCGGCGAACCTGATTGAAAACCCGCCGACTTCGCCCCCGGCGTTGAACGGCGGGGTCGGGGGCGGGAAGCCGCCGGGTGGAGGTGGGACCCCGACTGGCGGCGGCGGTGGGA
>CAZJXA010000063.1:0-15419 GCA_964549785.1 uncultured Phycisphaeraceae bacterium
AAATCAAAATGCCCCGCGAAGGACTCGAACCTTCGACCCGCTGATTAAGAGTCAGCTGCTCTACCAACTGAGCTAGCGAGGCGTGTTTACCGCGGCAGACGAGCGATCTCGATCACTGCGGCGGCGGGAAGCATAGGTGTGCGATCAGCGGAAAAGTCAACGGCTGCCGCGCGTTTGCCCGAGGGATCGATTCTCCAGAAATGCCGGTTCGGAAAGAGTTGCGATCGAAAGCAGGGGTCCGGGCACAAGGCACACCACACGACACATCAAGACGTGTGATCCCGATCCGCAGCATCACCGGCTTTTTCGCGGCGTCGTTTCGGTCGGCACCACCGCCGCCTTTTCCCGCGTGATCTGGGCGTAGGCGTTGTGACTGTGGATCGACTCAAAGTTTTCGGAGTTGATCGAATACCACCTGATCTTTGGTTCCGCTTCAAGGGCCATCGCGAGATCGCGGACAATGTCCTCGACAAACTTGGGGTTCTCGAACGCTTTCTCGGTGACCCACTGCTCGTCCGGGCGCTTCAGCACGGCGAAGACAGGGCACGACGCCGCGGCTTCCAGCAGCGATACCAAATCCTCGATCCACAGCATCCCGTTAAACCGCACGCGGGCCTCGATGCGGCACCGCTGGTTGTGGGCGCCGTACTTGGAAATTTCCTTGGAGCACGGACAGAGGCTGGTCGCCGGAGCCGCGACCGACATCACGAAGTCGTCCTCGCCGTTGGCCGTGCATTCAAAGCGAACTTGGTAGTCCATCAGCCCCGGCATCCCGGTAACGGGGGCCAGTTTCTTGACGAAATACGTGAACTCCGCCTCAAAGTGGGCCACCTCGGCGTTCAAGCGTTCGCAGATGGCTCGGGCTATAGGCGGGATACTTTCGGGCGTCAGCGGTTCACTCGTCTCCTGGTTCAGCACTTCCAGGAACCGGCTCATGTGCGTCCCCTTCTGGTAGTGCGGGAGCGCAACATACATGTTGATCTTCGCGACCGTCGTCTGCTCGCCCCCGTCCTTCGTGCGGAGCCGCATCGGGTATGTCACGTCCTTGACGCCTACACGGTCGATCGCGACGCGACGACGGTCGGAGAAACTCTGGACGTCGGCCATTGGCACCCGCGTCTGCGCAGTGGTCACTGGCCGAGGTTCCGCCTTCGGGCCCGACGGGGCCGCGGACTTGGGTGGGTTTGCGAGAGGTTTGATGCGTTTGGCCATTGGTGTGGGTGCCGAGAGTAGGGTGCGCGACTGAACGTTCGAGCGACGTGCCGAGGCGGATTCAGTCAGGAACAACCGGTGTCAGCCCGGTTTCGGCCGCGACCCGCCGGTCGATGGCGTGGCCGGCCCAACCGAGGCCAAGCGGAACACCGATGAGAGCGCCCGCAGCCCACGTCAAGCCCACCGGTAGCGCGATCGGGCTCAAGCGTCCTGCAAAGTCCGTCGCGAGCAGGTTGTTGCCGGCGGTGAATTGCCCGATCAGGGGCCCGATCGTCGCGACCAACCCGACCCCGACCACCGCCGTCAGCGGGCGAGCGTGACACTTCCGGTTGGTCAACACCAACTGGGCGATCACCCCCGCCGCACCGCCCCCGACGAACGCCGCTCCCAACGTCTGTCCGTGCGAATCTGAACTCGCGTAGAACCACGCCAGCACTCCGGCACCGACCGCGGCGGCGACGACCGCGATCGTGACATCCATCGCCGAGGCCGGTTTGCCCCCGGGCTCCATCGAGATGCTCCAAAGGTTGCCAGCCGGCGTCAGCGATCCGAGGCGTGTGCAGATGACCGTGATCAGCCCGGCCAAGGCGACGCAAAAGAAACCTTCCCCACCCAACAGCGCGAACCCCACTCGCCCGTTCGTGGCGCGGACAATCTCGTCGATCGTGCCGAGTCCCCACCCCGCCCACGCCAGCACGAAGCCCGCCGCCGTCATACCGGTCCCCGCAGAGAAGAGGCGGCTTCCCAACGCTCCGGCCGCGGTCGCGGCGAGCAGTGTGTACGCCACAAAGAGAACCGCCCGCATCGGCGTGGCATTGTGAAAAATAGTAGCCGCCGTGCTCCCCACGCTGTCGCGGAGACTCATCGCCAGAAAATACGCGATCGGCCCCAGCACCAGGAGGGCGAGGATGTGAAGCGCGTAGCGCAAGACAGGGTGGGCCATAGGGCGGCATCGTAAGGCACGCCGCATGCCGATCGCTACGCTTGGGGGAATCGAACCCGATTCATCCCAACCCGTGCTGATTCTGGCGGGAGCATTGGTGGACGCCGCGTTCTGCTTCGAGACACCCGGCGCCCTCCTGCTGGGCCCGCGCTCAGCCGACGGACGGACCGTGCTCGCCGTCGGGCCAGTCGATCGCGTGCGCGAGGCCGCCCGCGGGCTGGAGGTCCCGCCCCGGCTCGTCGATCGATCGGGTTGCGTGGTCGTGCCCGCATTTGTGAATTCGCACTGCCATCTCGACCTGACGCTGTTGGGACCGATGGCCGCCGACGCCGAGGGCGGTTTCACAACCTTCGTTGAGCGGGTACGCAACGGGAGGCCGAACAGTGGCGAGGGGATTCGCGCGGCCGTTGCCGAAGGTATCCGGCTTTCGCTCGCGGGCGGGGTGGTGGCGGTGGGGGACATCGCCGGGGCCGCCTCAGGGATCCCGCGTCTTGAGCCGTTGCGCACCCTCCGGGCGTCGCCGCTCGCGGGCATTTCGTTCATCGAGTTCTTCGCGATCGGGCGGGGCGAATCGTCGGGCCTGGCCCGTTTGGCCGCGTGCCTGAACGATCTCGATGCGGCGGGGTCGGGACCATCCTTGGTGCGGGCCGGGATCTCGCCGCACGCGACCAATACCGTTTCGATTGATGCGTACAGGCACACCCTTGGGATCGCCCGGTCGCGCAGCATGCCGTTGATGACCCACGCGGCGGAAACGGCCGAGGAGCGCGAGTTCATTTCGGACGGAACGGGGCCGCACCGCGCGTTCCTTGAGCGCATTCATCTGTGGGATGACTCGTTGCTGCAATCGATCGGTCGCGGCCGTTCGCCGATCGCCCATCTGGCCCCGATCCTTGCCTCTCAGCCGATGAGCCTCGTTCATGTGAACGACGCCGACAAGACCGACATCGCGACGATCGCCGCTTCCGGCTCGTCGGTGATCTATTGCCCGCGGGCGTCGTCGTACTTTGGTGCTCCGCAGCGGTTCGGGCCGCACCCGTACGCCGATCTCCGAGCGGCCGGGGTCACGGTGGCGCTCGGAACCGATTCGATCATCAATCTCGACCGGGCCGACCGGATCACCCCCTTCGACGACGCCGCCTTGTTGGTCCGGCGCGACGAACTTGAACCCCGCGCTGCGCTCGGCATGCTCACCGCGGACGGCGCGGCGGTCTTGAATCTGGACCCCAGCGGGTTCATGTTCTCATCCGCCGGCACGCTCCGGGGATGCGTCGCGATCGCCGCCTCAAATCCGGAGTCATGGGTCGGCATTTTCCGGAGCGAAGCCGACTTGGAACTCCTGCTTTAGCGGAATGTGTCCTGTCGCATCGTAAGAATCTCTTCACATGGGCGTGGCTCCGCGTACTGTTCTTCCCAGACGATGAGCGCGAAAGCCAGAGCGAGCTTGGTGTGGGACGATGCGCACTTGATCGGTGCGCTCCGGCCTCTCAAACCGCTGATCCGAGTGCTTTCGTCGATTCCACTGGCTGTCAGCCTTTTGACGATCGTCGCTATCTTCGGGGTGCTCGCCAGCGTGCCGATCGGGCTTCTGGCGCAGATCCCGACGTGGCTTGGCAAGGCCGCGCTGTTCGTGATTCTGTGGGCCATGGTGGCCGGGGTCCCGATGGCCGTGGTGTGGCGACTGTTCCGGGCGCGGTCGAAAAACGGAGCGTTCACCGCGACGGTGGTCTCTGCGGCATTTCTCTCCGCGCTCGCGTGGTGGGTGTGGGTGCGGTTCGCGTGGCCGCATCTGCGGTTCGATCCCGTTTCGGGCTCCGGGCTCATGTTCTTCGCCGGGTTTGTGGAGCGCTACAAGTCGACAACACTCCGTCGTCTTCCCGGGATAGAGATGTCGGAGGCGGAGTTCTACGCGTGGTGGCCGCTGCGGCTAGTACTGACGTTGTTCGTCGTCAATCTCGTCACGGCGACCCTTCGACGGATCGAGTTCACGTTCAGGAACATCGGCGTACTGAGTGTCCATACCGGGATCATCCTCATTTCACTCGGCTCCGCGTATTACGGCGGGCTGAAGTTGGAGGGCGATACATTTCTCGCGGCAGGGCCTGTGGACGCCAAGGGCCAGCCGGGCGATGGTGCCCCCCAGTCCGTGTATTACGACGCCCTTCGGGTTTCACTTTTCGCGGATCAAGGCCGGGGCTGGGAGCAACGCCCGATCCGGCGGTTGCCGCGGTATAACGACTACGGGCTTGAGTCCGCTGGAAAGACGCTGGCCCGAGCGGGGGAGCCGCCAGCGGACGACGATACCGGGGCCGACGCGGATGTTTCCGCTCGCGTTGACGCTCCGCTGCGAATCGACTTGGAAACGTCCAGCGCGGGCTCAATCGACGACGATTTTCGGTTCGCGGTGGTCGGGTACGCGTCCTACGCCGAAGGTGTGGAGCGGTGGATTACGGGCGAGCCCGGAAGCGGCTCGCCGCTCACGAGAGTCTACCTGCACAGCACACTCCCGACTCGCGATGGGTCGGTTTCCGAGAGACCTATCTTCGAGTTTTCTCTCGCGCCTGAATCACCTGCGGACCGCTGGACGGCCAACGACGTCTTTGCGCTCGAACTCTCTAGCGGCGAAACCGCGGGGATGAGTGATCAACGCTGGGCCGACCTCTCCTCTGAACTGCCGCCCGGATCGCGCTACGGACTCGTGGTCGATATTCCCGCAAGCGGGGAGCGCCGGGTGCTGAGCGTTGCCGAAGGAACGTCTCTGGAAGTGGGCGGCTACGCGATCACGGTAGGCCGCATCGAATCCGCCCCGAGTCTTCCCATCATCACGCCCGGGTATGGCGGCGCAACCAGTTCTTTAGCCGTGGTGAACGTCCGCACTCCCGGCGGCGAAGCGTTCGAGCGGTTCGTCTACCACCGCTTCCCCGAACTCAATCAAGACTTGGTCGCGGGCACGAACAGCGCGGGAATGCCGCCCCGGCGGGCCGCCGATCCGGCGCTCCGCATCGGCTTCATCGATGCATCGCGATTGGGCGTCTACATCGATCAACCGCCCGGCAAAGGCCTTCGCGCGATCGTTCGACAGGCGGGCGGAGCCGTTCGCGTGACCGAATCGACGCCCGAGACGGGGCCCGATGCCGGGTGGCTGCGCGACATCGTGCCCCGTATCAGCCTCCGCGTGGGGGAGACCGACCGGGACGCCGCGAAACGTCTTGCGCCCCTTCCGATCCCCGAGAACGAACGGACCGACAAAGAGGCGACCGGCACCCACCAGCGGGCGTTGATCGCGGTCGAAGTTCGTTCGACGAAGAACGATTGGAAGATAGTGCGCTGGCTGGCCTTTTCGCGCTACCTCGATCCGCAGACCGGCCCCGATATCCAGAGCATCACGACGCCGGACGGACGCGATCTGCGGTTGGCATTCGGCCGCCTCCAGCACGGGTTCCCCGGATTCGCGATTCAGTATGTGGACTTTGAGATGATCGCCTACGACTTCCGGGGTTCGCCCCGCGACTACCAGTCGACGGTCCGGGTGGTGCCCGTCGGACGCGACTTCGATCCCTACGTTCACGTTGCGAAACTCAACGAGCCGTTGCGGGCCCCGACATCATGGGATGAACGGAAGCCGTGGATCGTCAACATCTCGCAGCGGCTCCTCGCAGGCCTTGATCCGCGTCAGTTTAAGTTGAGCCAGTCGGGATGGGACGCCCAAGGCTGGCAACAAACCCAGAAGTTGACGGACGAGGGCAAGGCCTCCGCACCTTCGGTGCGGTTCACGATCCTGCACGTCGGGAACAACCCCGGGATTCATATCGTCGCGCTGGGGGCGATTTTTATGGTGCTCGGAATCCCGTGGGCCTTCTATGTCAAGCCCTGGCTACTCCAACGGGAAAAACGCCGCATTCAGGGGCTCGTCGCGGAAGGTCGTTATGTGCCGCCTTCCCGGGGGAAGGCCGACGCCGCTCACAATGGGGTTCACCAAGGAACATCGCGATGACCATCCGCATCCCGCCGATGCTGCGCGGATTGATGAGCGTACTCGTGTTGCTGTGCGTCGTTCACCGCTCGGCAGGGCAGACCGCGCCCGAAGGCAACGCCCATCCGATTCAGCAACTGGTGAGCGGAGGTGAACCGCTTCCCGATCCGTTCGGACCCCGCACCACGACGGTGACGATCTCCCCCGAGGCGAAAGCCGCGTTCGCGGCGGGAGTTGACCTCGCCGCGTGGGAGGCTGTTCCGGTGTTTCATAATGGGCGCGTCAAAGTACTCGGGACGCTGGCGCGGGAAACCGTTTCCCGTCTGACCGGCCGTAAGAAGTATCGCGAACTCTCGGGTCCGACCGGGAACGACCTCTCGTTTCCGCCCCTGTTTACCTTTCTCGATATCCTTATCGATCCCGAGTACTACGTCGATAAACCGGTGATCGGCATCGACTACCTGCCGTTGCGGCGGGCGATCCTGGAAGCAGAGTTTCCGCAGGATGAGCAGGCGGTACAGCGTTGGCTGATGACGGGGCGGGTGACGCCCAAGATGGTCGCGACCCACGTCGATGCGATCGCCAACCGCACGATGGACAAGGAGCCTTGGGCCCGGGCATTGCGGCAACTCGATGACTCCATCCGGCTCTTTTTCAGCGGGCGTTCCAACCTGGTTCTCCTGGCGCCGACCGATGCATCGCTCCCGTGGGCGCACCTTGCGACTCTGCCCGAGAGCGACCCGGTTCGAGCGTCGTTCGTGAATTTTGGGTCGGCGTGGCGAAACGCCGACGCGCCGAAGGCGACCAACGCAATGTCGGCCGCGATCGCAGATTTGCAACAGCGCAACGCCGACAAGGCGGTCGGGGGTCGACCGGCGTTGGAAGTGGTTGCCGCAAAGGTAAACGCCTTTGAAACCGGGATGTGGGTGTATTGCCTCGCATTCGTGGCCCTGCTGCTCGCGGTGGGGACACAGCGGCAAGGCCTGCGGTCGGCGGGCACGCTCCTCCTTGGCGTCGCTCTCGGTCTGCACGCCTTCGGGTTCATCACTCGCTGCATCATCGCCGAGCGTTTCGCCATCCAGAACCAGTTCGAGTCCATGACGGGCGTCTCGCTATTCGCGGCGACCCTCGGGCTCGTGCTGATGATCTCGCGCAAGCAGCCCTTGTTCGGGGCCGCGGCCGCGGGCGTCGGCTTCATGGTCTTGATCGCCGCCACCCAGACCGCCATCCCCGGGAAGACCATCGAGCGTGAGGCCGCGATCCTGAACACGAGCGTCCTGCTCAAGTATCACGTCACCACGGTGCTGGTTTCGTATGGCCTGATCGCGTTGGGCTTTCTGCTGAGTCTGTTTTACCTCGGCACTCATTATCTTGGCCGCAGCAGAACCGCGACCGCTGTGTTCCCGGGCGGCGGAACCGCGAAGGTTGCGGCAGATGGAGAGGCAGCGGACGCGTCGCGACGAATCCGAACACTCGCAGACCTGGACGCGGCTCAACTCATCGTCCTCCAACTGGCGTTCTGGACACTCGGGACCGGCGTGCTGCTCGGGGCGTGGTGGGCCGATCACTCGTGGGGTCGGTGGTGGGCGTGGGATCCGAAAGAGACATGGGCGCTCGTGACATGGATCATTTACCTGATCGTGATCCACCTCCGGCTGATCGGCCTCAAGGACAAGGGCCGCACCACCGCGTGGTTGAGCGTCGTCGGTTTCATCGTGATGCTCTGGACGTACTTTGGCGTCAACCTGCTTCTGCCGGGTCTGCACGCCTATGCCTGAGGTCGCCGGGCGAGATTTTTTCGCGACCGGTGCAAAGGTTCTCGCCCGCCGGTTACTGGGATGCACGCTCGTTCGCGTCCTTCCTTCCGGCGAGCGGCTGGCGGGTCGAATTGTCGAAACCGAGGCGTACTTGGGCGTGCTCGACCGCGGCTCACATACCTTCGGGAACCGGCGAACCCTCCGCAACGAGTCGATGTACGGCCAGCCGGGAACCGCGTATGTGTATTTCACCTACGGGATGCACCACTGCGTCAACATTGTGGCGGGCAAACCCGAGGAGCCGGTCGCGGTCCTTCTGAGGGCCTTGGAGCCACTTGAAGGCCTCGACCAGATGGCGGCGAATCGAAACCGAACCAAGCCCCGCGAGTTGTGCTCCGGCCCCGGGAAATTGTGCCAGGCCCTCGCAATCGATCGTTCGCTGGACCGAACCCCGATCGCCGTCGGGCACCCGTTGAGCATCGAGGTGGTTCGTCGAGCCCGCTCGGAAACCGTCGCGTCCGGGCCGCGGATCGGTCTCTCCTGCGGCGGCGAGTGGGCCGCCGCCCCGCTGCGATTCTGGCTTCCTTCGTCGCGGTGCGTCAGCGGAGAGGGGTATCTTCGCCGCGGGTTGGAGTGAGGGGAGCCGGGGTTCCTGCGTGCTTGGCGCCTAGAGTCTTGCCCCTTGGAGCGGCGGAATTGAGGGCGGAAACGCTAACGTGGGGCACGCCGCGGGGATCGATTGGAGGTTGGCTTGACCGATTCGTTTGCTTCCGAGAGTTTCAAGCCTTTCCGAGATGCCGCAGGACCGTTCCCGGTGATCGCGTACCACTTTGTTCGCGATGGCCTTGCGCACACTGTAGAAACCTTGCACGGGGCGGAGCCCGAATCGGAAGAGGCCTCCCGCAGTCGCCACATCAACGGCCGACAACTCTGCAACGGGCTGAAGGACTACGCCATTCGTCGCTATGGTCGGCTGGCGCGCACCGTGCTCAACCGCTGGCATATCGAGTCGACGGCCGACTTTGGGAAGATTGTCTACGCGATGGTCGAAGCCAAACTGATCCGCAAGGATCGTGAAGACAACTTCGATGACTTCCGCGCTGTCTTTGAGTTCGATGCCGCGTTCGCGACTCTCGAACCGAGCCGCTGACTGAGCGTGGGTGCCGGAACCGGCTCATCCGATGAATATTCCCGCGATGGATGCGCTCAGCCAGCACGCGAGTGCCCCCGCCACCATGGCCCGCGGCGCGATCGAGGCGAAATCCGCCCGACGCGTCGGCGAGAGGGCGCTCAGCCCACCGATTTGAATGGCGATGGACGGCAGGTTCGCGAACCCGCACAACGCGTAGGTCGCGATCTGCACGCTCCGGGGCGAGAGTTCTCCGCTCGCCGATTTCTTGGCAAGGTCCAGATAGGCCACAAATTCAGTCGCGATCACCTGTTGCCCCAGGAGCGATCCGAAAGCCACTGATTCGCTCCACTGCGCGCCCATGCACCACGCCAGCGGTCGCAGGGCATACCCCAGCAGGTTCTGGAACGTGAACTCGGGGAGGCCGTTCGCGGCACGCCACGCGGCGACCGCATCGATCCGGCTGAACGCGGCGAGCGGCCAGTTCAGCAGGGCGATCAGCGCGACGAAGGCCACCAGCATGGCCGCGACGTTGAGGGCGAGCCGCAAGCCGTCGGTGGCCCCGACCGCCGCGGCGTCGACGACGTTGCGGGTTTCCAGCGGCTCGGTGATGAGCGACCGCAGCGACTCGTCCCGGGGAGCTTCGGTTTCCGGGAGCATGATCTTCGCGATGACGAACGTGCCGGGGGCGGACATCACGCTGGCGGTGATGAGGTGCTTCGCGAACAGGATGCGGCTTTCGTCGGTCTCGCCGCCCAGCAACGCGACATATGCCACCAGCACGCTCCCGGCGATGGACGCGAAGCCGCCCGTCATGATCGACATGATCTGCGAGCGGGTCATGCCGGCGATGTACGGGCGGACGGTGAGCGGTGCCTCGGTTTGCCCGACGAAGATGTTGGCGGCCGCCGAGAGCGCCTCGGTGCCGGTGATGCCCAGCACGCGGCGCAACACCCATGCGACCCCCGCGACCGCGACTTGCATGATCCGGAGGTGGTACAGGACGCTCATCAGGGCGGCAAAGAAGATGATGACCGGCAGCACGCGGATGGCGAACACGAAGCCCCACGGACCCGAGGGGTCGGCGGTCTTACCGAAAAGGAATTCGGTTCCGGCATCGGCGAACGAGATCACGCGGGTCACCACCGTCGCCAGGCCGTCAAAGACGCGAACCAGCGGCGTATCGGCGATGCACAGAAACGCCAGGACGACCTGCAGCACGAGCCCGGTCAGGACGATCCGGGGCCGGATGTGCCGCCGGTGGGCGGAGAGAAGAACCGCCGTGACGAGGATGGCCGCGACGCCGAAAAGGCCTTGAAAGTGCATCGCCGCCGATCATACCGGAAAGCGGAGTTTGACGGATGACCCCGCTCGTTTGCTACGCTTGCCCCGCCATGTCGGAGGAATCACGGTCGCTGCAGATCGTTTGGAACAGCGGGTCCGCCGACCGCATCCTATCGCTCGCCCGGGCCGGTCCCGGCGGGCCCATTCGTGTGATCCGTGTCACCGGGCCGGTGGGAGCGGGAAAGTCAACGATCGCCGCCGCGCTCTCTTCGGTGGCCATCCGCACCGACGACTACCTGCCGGATTACGACCGTGTGCCGGTCGAGGAACGCGAACTGCCGGAATCTTCGGATCTCGGGCGGTTGGTCGCCGACCTCGATGAGCTGCGGGCGGGATTGTCGGTGAGTGTCCCGGTGTGGTCGTTCCGAACGCACCGTCGCGAGGGTGAGAGGCTGGTGCAACCGTCATCGGTGGTGGTGGTCGAGGGCATCCATGCGTTTGAGGTGGCCGACGGCGAGATTCCGGACATTCGCGTGTATGTGGATGCCCCGGTTCGTACGCGTTGGGCACGCTGGGAACGGATCGAGGAAGCGGGGGAGCGGGGCTGGGGGGTAGAGCGTGCCCGCGAATACTTCAACACCGTCGCGGAGCCCGCCTTCAGCGCCCGGGCCGCGCAGCTGCGGGCGATGGCGGATGTGATCGTTGAAAACGGTTGACGGTCTCCCTCGCCCGATCTAGCCCCGTGTCGCTCCTAACAACCCCTCGCACGCGGTTGAGATCATGGTGTACATCTTCTCAAAGCCGTCGGGTCCGCCGTAATACGGGTCGGGGACTTCGAGTTCAGAATCGGGCCTGGTCATGAGGTCGGGGTCGAAGGAACGCAGGAGGCTCACGTTCGACGGGGGTGCGCCGAGGTCGAGCATGGTCGCGACGTTCGCGCCGTCCATGCCGATCAACCAACGGAATCGTTGGAAGTCGGTCGCGGGGTCGAGTTTCCGCGCGGTGTGCGTGAGATTCAGGCCGTGATCGGCCGCGACCAGAACGCTGCGGGGATCGGCCGGGTGGCCGACGTGCCACGCGCTGGTGCCGCACGAATCGACGTCGTACCGATCGGCAAGACCGTGCGTCGCGGTCAGCCGCTCAAAGACCGCGCGGGCCACCGGCGAGCGACAGATGTTGCCCATGCATACGAAGAGGATTGCCACTTTGGTCGGCGGAGGTTGAGAATCATTCACGGGTTGGCCCTGCTCCGCTTGCGTCGTTCATTTTGGGAACACCGACCCATCCGTCGGCTGCCCTGCCACCATCCGACACGGACGAGGTCGTCCAGAGCGTTGGTGGTTGATCCGTGGTTGCGGCCGATCCAATCGCCCTCGGTCATTCGAAGCACGGCGGCGGCGAACTCGTTCGGGCGGCTCTTTGGGACGTTGGCGAAAACACCACCCGATGCCGGGGTCGCGAAGGTTGGCACGCCCGCCGCGGCTGCAACGGCCAGGGCGTAGCGGTCGCGGAACGCGCTCTCGGTGTGTGGCGGGCCGCCGCCCCGACAGAGTCCCGCGATCACAATATCGCACATGTGCGTGCGTTCGAAAAGCGGGGCGGTGGTTAGACGGATTTCGCATCGAGGGTGAGTCAGACCGTGGCGGCGGGCTCGGTCGAGACCGGGGGCATCGACGCCGAGCAACCCGAGGACCCCGATTCCGGCGGTGGTGAGCATCGCGAGCATTGAGAGCAAGCCATCGACCTCGGAGGCGGGGGGAAGATCGGCGGCGAGGCCGACCACCCACTTTGGGCCGGCGGGACGGCCGTCCCAAGCGGTCCTTCGTGACGGGCGCGCCGTTCCTTCGGGCGAGTGGAGAAGGAACGGGGAGTTCGAGCCGACTTCGGCCGTGCCCGCGGTGGTCCATGTCGCTCCGGGGGCTCGGGTTCTTACGCAGCCGCTGAAATCGTTGACGCTGCCGGCCCAGCGCCTGGCCCCTGCCATCGCACCAGCCAAGGCGGTGACGGTCGAACTCCAGCCTTGAACGAAGTCGGGAGGCTGGGCGTTCCAAAGGCTTGCGGCCTCGCGTCGACCGGCGCGCAAGGCGAGGCGGATCAGGCCGGCGGGAGCGCCGACCCGGCGCGACGGGATACCGCCGCCCTCAAGGAACCGCGTTAACTCGAAGGCGCGGGGAGTAGGGCCGACGATCAGGGCGGCGTGCTCGTCGGGCGCGTTGGCGGCGCGGGCCGATTGGACGCAGGCGCGGCAGGCGATGGCCATGGCGCCCGGGCCGGGCCTGCCGTCGATGAGGTGCAGGATACGCATGGGGGTACCGCCCTCACTCTCCCGGGTTGATGGGTTCGCGGGTCTCGTGCTTGAAGAAGACCTTAGCGACGGACTCGCCCACCCTTTTGGCGAAGGCGATCTCGCTCTGGGAGCGCTCCGCGGTGGTGGAGGGCATGACCGCGACTTTTTGATTGGGCGCGATGAGGATCGGGAACCCCTCGGGCTCGGGCGGCCACAGCCGCGGCTCGGCGTCTTTGGCGGTGTCCAGCACTTTCATCCGGACGGTGGCCCGGGGGAGGAAATTGACGCCGTCCTGCGTCAGCCCGAACGAATCGACCGTCACGTAGATAATCAAGTCGGCCTGGACGGTACGGCCGAGGGTGACGAGGTCCATCGGTTCGGTGGCCGTCTCGCGGGAGGCGACCGCCACACCGGCGCGGGCGTCGATGACTCTGCGATCGGGCTCTTCGGCGAGCAGGACCGTCTGGGCGCGCTCCGCGATCGTCTGCCGGAGACTTCGCCTCGGCAGGCCGTTGGACCGATCGTCAATAAAGAACATGACGGACTTGCCCTCGGGCAATTCGAACTGAGCCTCGGTAGTAGGCGGCCCTTGGGCGATCATCGCGATCGGCCCGACGATGTTGCACCCGGTGAGCACACCGCTGAGGCTCATCGTCGCCACGACGAATCCGGCCCGCCAAAGGTCACTCATCCGCATGGTACATGCTCTCCAGAGGCCGCCATCCGGGGGCGTGCCGCGCGATCAATACTCGGGGTAGTAGGGTTCGTCGTGTGAATAAAACAGCCAGCTCGCGCGGTCCAGGAGACGTCGGGCCAGCTCGGTTCTGACGGTTGGTTCCGACATCTCGTTGGGCCCGTACCCCTGCTGATCGGGAAAGTCGACCGTGATGGCCCGGTTGTACGCGACATCGTCGGCGAGCAGCGAATCGGTTTCGATCACCGAGACGGTGCCGCCGGCGATTCCGTCCCAGAGGTATTGGTTGCCGGGATCGTGGAGCCGGAACTCAATCACCTCGACCACGATTAACCGGTCAACCCCGCCCAATTCTTTCGCGACGTCGGCGTAGCCGCGGGCGGTCCATCCGGGGTTGCTGTACACGTACTTGAGCACCTGGGCTGCGGGCACGAATCCGCCTGCCCGGGGGAGGTTGGTGGATGCGGCCAATCGGGCGGTCATTTGACCGGTTAGATAGTCCACCAGTGAGGGATGGTCGGCCTGGATCGAGCGTTCCGCCGTCACCAGCACGGCATAACTCTTCCCTTCCAGGCCGAGGTAGTCGGGCTCGACGACCTTCGTGCTCGACTCCCGGTAGGATTCCATCGCGCCGCCGACCAAGGTGCAGCCGCTTGTCAGAATGGCGCTTGCGCAGCACGCCGCTGCACCGAAACACTTCCAACCGTTGTGTTGCGTTCTCGCTTGTGTTGCTTTCATGGTCACTTGCCTTCCGCGTGCTCAATCGAACGTTTCGCTCATCACCTCTGCCCCCACGTCACCACCTTATACGCCCATGCCGCGAGCAGCAGGACGACCAGCAGCACGCCGGACTTTCCGTTCGCACACTTCAGGATGAGCGTTCCGACATTCGAGCCGGTTGTCGCCACATGAAGGAGCGGCCAGACCAGCGTGGCGGCCAGGAGCGCAAGCACGAACCCCATGGGCTGCGTCAGCACGCTCGCCCGGACATCGAGGTTGGCCGCGTGCGAGAACGAGGTTGTCATTCCACAGGTCACACATGGCCGGCCGAACGCCCGGGCCCAGGTGCAGGGGGGGAGCCCGAGTTGGCGGTGCGTTCCGAACCCCGCAGTGGCGGGCGTAAGCCATGCCGCGAGTGAGAGGACGACGAGCAAGAGGAGGGCGAGCACGGCGGCACCGGCGCGGGTGCCCGTGGATGCCGGCGGCGATGAACTCAAGAGTGAGTGCCGCGGTTCGCGCCTCGGGGCCACGTCGGGCTCAGTCAAACTTGAACACGCCCTTGCGATACCCGTAGAGGTACGCGACGACGGTGGTGAGCAGGAAGAAGAGGATACGGGCGAGCCAGATCATGCCCTCCTGGTTTGGGTAGGGCGCAATGTTGGGGAATGAGGCCGCCCATGGGTAGAGGAAAATCACCTCGACGTCAAAGACGAGGAAGACCATCGCGATGAGGTAGAAGCGGACGTTGAACCGCTTGCGGGCGGTCCCGATGGGGTTCATCCCGGATTCGTAGGTCTGACCCTTGTTCTTGCCGGCGCGGTTGGGGCCGAGAAGGCGGGTGAGGACGAGATTCGCCGCGGCGAAGCCGACCACCATCATCACGATGATGAAAATGGGGAGGTAGGAGGCGAGATCGGTAGCGGCCAAGAGCGTGGTCATGCGGGGGCAATGGTAGCCGGGTGACGCGGACATTCGGCCTGCGGCGACCGGTTTGGGGTGGTCAGGAAGCGGGTTGGGGGAGCGGGGTTGCGGTTTGGGCGTGGCGTCGTTCAAGGCGTTTCATTTGGCGGGCGGAGAGTCGCTGCGGCGTGGATGAAGTTGGCGGCGGTAGGGGGCTCAGCGGTTGGGAAGCATGGGACGGACGGGGCTGATGGGAGGGATTCTGAAGGGTCTGTGTTGTGACCGATCGTGTGGTCGGCGGGCTGCTGAACGGATCAATCAACTTTTGCGTGCCTGCGGCGCTGTGAGGCTCGGGCGGCGGCACTTGCCCCGTTCGGGGGGCCGCCGGCCGCGGCGTTGCAGGCGGGTTGTGCCCAGAACCGGCTGAGCCGCCGCTGAACGCGGTTGCCCCTGTCGGGGCGGGCACGGGGTGGCTGACCAGGGGGCTGGGTTGAACGCGCTCCGGCTGACGGGCGTTGAT
>CAZJXA010000064.1:0-15079 GCA_964549785.1 uncultured Phycisphaeraceae bacterium
CTCTTCGCCCTCATGATCTTTGGTCACCGCTACATCTTGAGGGCGAAGCATTGGGGCAGAGATTTTTGGACAGTTGCAGAGGTTGTCGGCCCAAGGCTTCGCCCCTACCCCTATCTTGGGATTAGCTTATGCGATCGTCCTCACCATTTCTAGTTCTAGCCTCTCACGTTGTAGGGGCGAAGCATTGGGTCAAAGACCTTGCATAACCACAAAAACGATCGCCCCAATGCTTCGCCCTTCCGGGCGTTTTGCCCACTAGGAGCCGATCGCCCTCCCCCTCTTCGCCCTTTCAGGATTAAATTTCGATCGCCCTCATCCTCTTCGCCCTCATGATCTTTGGTCACCGCTACATCTTGAGGGCGAAGCATTGGGACACGGATTTTTGGACACTTGCAGAGGTTATCGGCCCAAGGCTTAGCCCCTACCTTAGGATGGCGCTAAAATGCCGCGCCCCCGTCGAAATCTGCAACCTGGCTACTGCTACCACATCACCCTTCGCTGCAACAATCGCGAATTTCGGTTAACGCGGTTAGAGTGCCGCGAAGTGTTGCTCTATGCCCTCAAAAAATGCCAAGCAAAATATGGCTTCAAGCTCTATGCCCTCTGCATCATGAGCAACCATGTGCATTACCTGCTAGCCCCGCAGCAACCCGAAGACCTGCCCAAACTAATGCACTGGCTCAACTGGTACACCGCCATGTGCTTTAACCGAATGCTCAACCGCACCGGGCACTTTTGGGAAAAACGCTATCACAGCACCGGATTTCCGCTCAGCGACCAGCGCCGCGCCCTGAACACATTGCGCTACATTCATGGCAACCCCAAAGCCGCCAACATGCAGCAGGGCTGGTTCTATGACTTCAGCAACTACGGCACCTATGAGCGGCTGACCCACGACGGCATCAGTCAATGGCATCCCGCGTTTTTGACCTTGGGGAAAACCCTGGAAATTTGTGCAGCGGCGTATCGCAAGTTTTGCCAGAGATATAAGCCGAAACCGAAGCCAGAGAAAAAGAATCACTGGGGCAGCAAACTTTTGGCGCAAATTCGGGCAAGGAGCCGGGTGAAGAAAAAGCCAAGTCCGGGGCAACAATCGCTGTGGGACGAGTGGGAAGCGCCCGTCGAGGAAATCCGCCAAGTGGCAAAGGAGTTTGTGATGGCAAATTGTTTTGACCCCAAGTTTGCCAGTCTCCAGTTTGAAGAAATTGTTACCAAAAAGGAATGAACTGTAGGGTGCCAGGTAACGGATCGCCGAAAAGGAGGTAAATCGTGGAAAAGTAGGGCTGTTACAAAACGTTAGGAAGACTTAGGACTGGCTCGTGCTACAGTTCACAAGTCTCTGTGCGAGAAGAGAGTACCGTACCGTAGCCACTCGACCAACCAACTCGAAATCCCCCCCCCAAAATCCAAACGGAAAAAATCCTTGGGGAGAGGAAGGAGAAGGGGTTAGGTCTGTGGTGGAGTATATCCATTGGTTGTTTTTTCGCCAGCCGACACGATCGCCAAATGCTTCCCAAATTTTGTCACCGGGATATTTGCCATCCAGTTTAGCACCACACTCCACATAGATCTTTTTCTGGACACTAAACCCAAACAGCCCGTTGCTATACTTCACCCACAGCCCATCAATGGCCCGTAGCTCCTCACAGGGGAAGTTCAGCAACTCTTCGCGCTCAAACCATTGCCCTTCTTCCTTGCCCACAGTGGTGATCATCAGCCGATAGGTTTCCTGGTCTGCTGCTTTCCAGTCTTGGGCTTGCAGATACGCTTCCAATTGTTGATAGCGCGGGGTTTGGACATTGATTGCTCTAAGTTCTCGCAATTCCGCATCCGTCAAATCGAGACGCTTTGAGGTCTCCTGGGAAATTTGATAGGCCAAGTCCACAGCGTTGCGGTTGAGCGCTTCCCGAATCAGGCGGCTAGGATTGACTAAATTGGCATAAAACAAAATAGTGGGCTTCCAAACATCTACATCGAAATACTCATAGAGAATACTTTCCTGTTGCAATCTCGCGACTTCCGAGGCTGCCAAAAACTCTTGAAAACTCAGGTGGGCAAACTCATAAATCCCCTTTTCTTTCTCCACCAACAGTTCACTGACTTGCACAATTTGGGTTAAAAAATCCTGGGGCAACACGTCTGGATCTCTCGCTAGCAGCGGTTGCACCATGAGGGCGAGTAAGTCCTGCTCTCGAATTTGCTTAAACCCCTCCCTATCCTGTGCGCTGTGTTGCATCATAGCGAGGGCCACAATTTGCAGCACTTCCTGCCGCTGGCTCAAAACCCTAAGCCAGAGCGCAATGCCCTTGGCTTTGGGTCGCCGCCCCAATTGCAGTTCGCAAATATCCTGATACAGTTCCACTTTGCGCTGGGGAAGCTCCATCCCCTGCTTATCTTGGTGAAACCGCGCCATCATATGCAGCAATAGCGCATTGCCCGCCACGGCCTTTAGCTCAGGACGGGCTTCCAGTTGGGCCAGCAGCGAGGCGGCATTTCGTTTAGCCTGTTGCTGGACATCTGGAGTGTTGCGGCCGCCTCGCCGATAGCGCTCCTGGCAGCCATACCACTGCTCTACAAAGCGTTGCCGTTGCTCATCATTAAAGTCTTCGATCCAGAAGCTGGCTTTGGGTCGCTGGGCAGTGTAGTCGTCTTTATAGGCCGTGGGTCGGGACGTAATCATGAAAACCGAGTTGGGATAATGGCGCATTTGCCGACTCAGCCACTCACTCACCGCTGGCCGTTCTGTGGGGGGCACTTCATCGAAGCCATCAAACATCACCAACGCCTTGCCCTGGTTCAGCAAATTGCGGGCCCAATTCGGCGGCACCTTCAGGTCTGCTGCTTGGGGTAGTTTGGGTAAGTGATACTCGGTCAAGAGCTTGGGCAAACTGGCTGGATCATCGGGGGGCAATGCCTGCAATTCCGGCAAGCAACGGGTGAGATAGAGCAAAAATGGCACCAGTTTGGGGGCGCGGTATTTACGATGGGCTTGTTTGGCGTAGGTATAGGTGACGTGCTTGAGCAGGGTGGTTTTGCCATAGCCACCCCAGGCCCGAATGGCAATTTGGCGGTAGCTAGACTCTGTTTGCACTCTTTGCAATAAATCCCAAATCAGCATAATGCGACAGGCTTCTGCCTCTGCTGCATCTTTGGGAGGCATCTTGTAGCCCGCTGATACCGAGTCAGGGGTGAGTCTGAGGGGCACAAAAACTTCTTGGAGGAGTGGGGTGAAAATACCATCTTCATGCTTGATGCCGTCGGGGTTATCGTCCTGGCAATCTAACCCTTGACAAATGAGATACCTGGCATCAAAACCGGAGAACTGCCACTTCACCGCTTCATTCAGGCTATCCATCCCCTTGTTGAGTGCAATAGCATCCTGTTTCCCCTTCTCGGCATAAATCTCTGACAGTCGCTCGATGAAGTTTTTGCTGTAAGCCGCCCATACTGCCGTCACAATGGTCACTGGAAAGGTCAGCATGACCTGGGCCCACTCTTGCTTCAGCAAAAAGCCGAAAAATAGAAACCCACTGCCACCCAAGGGCATCCATTGAATGAAGGATTGCACAGTCTGCTGCACAAAGCGCCGTTCTGGGCTGGGCTTGTCGGGTGCAGCGGGTGGCTCCGGGGAAGTCGGCGGGGCTGGAGGGGTGGGCCTGAACGAAGCGCGTGGCCCCGGTGAACTGCATCTTGTTGCGGGACTGCGTGAAGTTGGAGGGCGCATCGCTCACGATGGAACCGACAAAGAGACAGTCGTGGAACCGCAGGTTGTTCGACATGCCCTTGGTGTCGCTGATGCGTTGGCCGCCGATGATCAAAGGGTCGGGTAAGAGGGCGTAGCCGGTAGTCGTCGAGACTTCGTTGGCCGGGATGTCGGCTTTGTCCAGCGGGGGCTCCGCCATCAGGATCATGGCCGACGGGGGAGTCGCGGTCGCCGGGAGCATCGTCGGATAACTGGTTTCTCCACTGCTGTCGCCGTAGATGATGCGGCCGGGCGTCGGCTCCGGGCGGCCCGTGCCCGAGTTGAGCGTAAGTTTGCCATACTCCGACCAGATCGCACTGGTGTTGACGGTTGACGTGCGAACCCACGTGACCCCGACGAACGTGCACCCTCGGAAGAGGGCGTTGGTGCCCACCGGAATCTCGACATCCTTGAAGATCATGTTCTCGAGCACCGGCCGGAAGTAGATGTCGGCGAACGAGGGCGAGTTGTACGGCATTTTCTCAAAGTACGCCGTGGCGTGATTGTCCGGCAGAGAGTCGTTGTTGGCGTCGGGGTCCAGCCGCAGATAGCGCGGTTGGGTCGAGCCTTCCGGGCGCGTTTCGATAAAGCTCGCGAGAGCACCGAGCGAAACGCCGCGGTTGCTCGCAATCTGGGCGCTGAACGCCGGGCCGTCCGCTGCGTCTTGAAGGGCGGTCTGCTCGGAGCCGAACATCGACATCGTGATCGGCGGCAGATGGTCGTCGTCCACGCTGAACTCCACCGGGGCCTTGTTGCGGCCGGCGATCACCGGCCCGCGGACCTTGGGCTCGAGAGCCCCTTGGGCGGATTGCCACGCCGCGGCGTCAGTGCGGAACTTGAGTTCGCCCCGCACCTTGGCGTACTGATCCTTGCGGTCCACCCAGCCATCGCGGTACCCGAGGACTTGGTCGCGGTAGCGGTCGATCTGTGAGTCGTAATCGAGCATGACCTCGCCCGCATCCCAGCGGCCGTTGCGGCTGCTGTCGATGAACCCGTAGACCCCGTTCCTGTTGCGGTCGGGGTTGGCGGTGTCGATAAGGAGCGTGAGGTCGTCGTCGAGGGCGTGGCCCGAGCCGTCCACGAGTTCCGGGGTCATCCCCGCGGCGGGCGTACCCGCCGTCAGCGCCGAGGCCATCGTGATCTTGCCGTCGTTGTTGCGGTCGAATTGCTTGATGAAGACGTCGAACTCATCGACGAAGCCGTCGCCGGTGACGTCGGCGAACGCGTCGTCGGCGGTGCCGTCGCCGTCATAGTCGGTGGTGCCGGCGGGGATGGCGGCCCCCTCGGTGGGGTGCCCGACGCGCAGGCGGTTGTCGCCGTCGACATCGGCCGCTTCCAGGGCGGCAAAGAGGTCGTCGAGTTTGTCGTTCAATACGGGCGTCATGCCGACAAAGTCGCTCCGCATCAAGAGCGGATCGCCGTCGTTGTGGGTTACGGCGTCGAAGCGGCAGCCGAGATCCCCGGAGATCATCACGTTCTTGCCGACCATGATCTTCGAGGGCGCGATGATGGCGTGCTCGACGCGTTTCACCATGCGGAAGTCCTGCATGATGGTTCGCGTGATGGGCGTTCCGCCCCGCTGATAGGCAAAGTCGTAGCCGGTGACGATGACGCGGATGTCGGTCCCGTTGGCGAGCGGGGCGTACGTTACCGAGTAGGAGAGCGGGTCAGGAGCGCCCTCGTCGCCGTGCCGTTCCTCGATCGTGACGGCGGGAGTGAAAACCCACTCGGTGAGCATGTATTCCGATCCCGAGGCGTTCGGCAGGGCGTTCCCGATCGTGGGTGCGCTGATCCCGGCGTCGGTCGCGATGTCCTGGTCAAGGGCGTGAATCTGGGCAACCGCTTCCGCGAGACTCGTGGCGTCGGCCAGGTCTCGGCGTCCGGCGTCCGGGGGGAGCACATCCACCGTGCCCAGGGCGCCCATGTCGCCCGACCACAGCGCCCAACCGAACCCCGCATCAACGTCGCTCCGGGAGACGACAAAGCGTCGGGCGGCCTCACGCAGGCGCGACCGGGCGATGGCCAGACCGGTCTCGGCGGCCGACTGCGCACGTCCCACGTGCAGGTGCGTCGCCGCAGTGGTGATGTTGCCCTTGCTCGCGATCGCCATCGCCACCGAGAGGCTCCCGAACAGGATCAGAAACATCATGGCGAGGACCGCGGCGATGCCCTTGCGGGGCCGCTTCATCCGGGAGCGCCGCCGGGGCGGAAGGCCCGCCGTGTCCACCGCTGATCCGCTGCGACGTTGAATCGTCAAAGGGCAACTCCTGCCACGCGTGGGCGGGGGGTTCGGAACAGGAAAAACTAATCGACGGGCACGATCCAGGTCGCGCGAGTAATCTCGGTCGCCTCCCCGGTGGAGGCGTCGGTGTATTCGACCACCACCGTGACGCGCACCGGGAACTCGTCGACATCGGCGGCGCTCATCTGCGAGGTCAGCGGTTGGACGGCGGAGTTGGCGAGAACGGAGTTGAAGTCATAGAGGGACACTTTCTCAACAGTGACCCGCTGCGACCAGCCCCGCAAGGCGATGATCGCCCCGCCGTTCATGCGGACGGTCCCGTCTACGTTCACGTCGGGAACGACGTCGCCGAAGGCGTCGATCGGACCCGCGAACGCGCCGGCCTCGCCAAAGGTCGTGCCGTCGAGGTCATCCAAGTCATCGATGTCGTCCACCGCGGTTTCGCCGGGTTCGCGCCCCCATCCGGAAAGGGTCGAACCGCCGCCGCCCACGGTCGTGAGCGAGAGACCGGTGACAGGGTCGTGGCGGTGGAGGCGGCGAGAAAATTCGCGGACCTCGTTCGCGAGGAGCATCCCCGTGGCCGCCCGGCTCGACCAGTTGTTGCTGGCGGTAAAGGCCGCCTGAGCATCGACGAAGGCCAGCACCCCAACCCCGATGATGACCAGGGCCATCATGGTTTCCAGGAGAGTGAAGCCGCGGCCGCGGCGGCCGCGGCCCCGCTTCGCCTGTTCCAACCACTCAAACGTTCGCCCGCTCGCCGCCCTCATGTGCCTCTCCCGCCGGAGCCCGCCCTCGGAAAAAAAGAGCCCGGGTCCGTGAGCGGCCAATCGGCTATTTCACGATCTGGCTCATCTTGAAGATGGGAAGAATGATGGCCATGGCGATAAAGCCGACGACTGTACCCATCATGAGGATCATGATGGGCTCGATCATGCTCGTCACCGCCTTGATATGGTCCTTTAACTGCTTCTGGTAGAAGGTCGAAATCTCGTCGAGCACCTCGCCCAACTTTCCCGACTCTTCACCCGCCGAGATCATCTGAGTAACGGCCCGGGGCAGGATGTTGTCTTTTTGAAGAGGTTGGGTGATCTTCTTGCCCTGTTTGACGCTGGCGTGGACCCGCTTCCAAAGGCCGCGGAACATCGAGTTGCCGGAAATCTCGCCCGTGATGGCGAGGGTGTCCAGCATGGGGACGCCCGCATTGATGAGTTGGCCCATGGTCTGGAGGCTGCGGGCGATGTAGAGAGACTTGAACATCGTCCGGACAACCGGCACGCCCAGTTTGACCTTGTCGAGCCAGAACTGCCCGACCTCGGTTTTGAGGAATGCGTAGAGGCCGCCACCGACGACGACGATCCCCGCCAGCAGCAGGTACCAGTTCTGCGTAAAGAACTTGCTTGTCCCCATCAGAAACTTGGTCGCCCAGGGAAGAATTTCCTCTTTGCCCTCGAAGACGCTCGCGAACTTGGGGAGAACGAACGTGAGCAGGAAGATCGTGACCGCGACCGCGAGCGTTCCGATAATGGCCGGGTAGATCGCCGCTCCCATGACCATTTTTCGGGTCTCGAGTTGCTGACCGATGTACGCGGCGATGCGGTCCAGCATCTTGGAGAAACTGCCCGACATCTCCGACGCCTTGACCATGTTGACGTAGAGGGGGTTGAAGAGCTTCGGGTGCCGCGAGATGGCCTCCGAGAATTGCTTGCCCGATTCGACGTCGTTCTTGAGCTGCAGGATCACCTTCTTGAAGCCCGGGTGCGTGGTTTGATCGCCGATCCCGTCGAGCCCGGCCCGCAGGTTGATGCCGGCCCGGATCATGACCGCCAGCTGGGTGGTGAAGTCCAGGACGTGCTTCTGCGTGGGCCGGCCGGTGTTGAGTTCCTTGAACTTTTCCGCCCAGCCCATGGTGTTGAGGCCGCCCGCGATGGGCGTAAGCGAAAGAACGTGCGCCCCCTGATTGCGCAGAATCACCGAGGCGGTCGCGGCCGTGTCGGACGCCAGCACGCCCACCTGGACTTGGCCGCTGGAGTTTCGGATCTGGTATCGATAATTCGGCATGACAGAGGGTGCCTCAAAGGTTTGATCCCCCGCCGTTCAGGGCGATCGGGGAGAGGGTTCGGGCGGGGTCGGATTCACGCGGCGAGCTGACGCTCGAGTTTGTCGGGGAAGGAGGACTGCGCGATCGCGTCTTCGCGGCTGATCAGGCCGTTGAAGTACAGCTCAGCGATCGAACTGTCGAGGCTCGCCATGCCGATCATCCGGTTCGTCTCGATGACGTTGGGAATCTCGAACGTCCGGGCCTCACGGATGAGGTTGCGCACCGCAGGCGTGCAGAGCAGCGTCTCGACGGCGGGAACCATCCCGGGGCGGTCGATGCGGGAGAAAAGCGTCTGGCTGACGACCGCCTGCAGCGTGTTGGAGAGCATCGAGCGGATTTGGTTCTGCTGGCCCGCGGGGTACATGTCGATAATGCGCTCGACGGTCTGGCTGGCGTTGACGGTGTGGAGCGTGCTGAGGACAAGGTGGCCGGTCTCCGCGGCAGAGATCGCGAGGGCGGTGGTCTCAAGATCGCGCATCTCGCCGACGAGGATGATGTCCGGGTCTTGACGAAGGGCGTGCTTGAGCGCACTCGCAAAGGTGGGCATGTCCTGCCCCAGCTCCCGCTGTTCGATCACGCATTCCTTGGACTCGAACGTGTATTCCACGGGGTCTTCAAGGGTGATGATGTGCTTCTTATAGCGCTGGTTCATCGCCTCGATCATCGCCGCCAGCGTGGTGCTCTTGCCCGAACCCGTGTCGCCGGTCACGAGCACCAGCCCGCGCGGCAGGTACGTCAGCCGGGCGATCACCTCGGGGAGGCTGAGTTTCGCGAGGGGCGGAACCTTGGTCTTGATGATGCGCATGGCGAAGGCCACCTTGCCGCGCTGCATGTGGGCGTTGACGCGGTAGCGGGCCAGACCCTCACAGGAATAGGAGAAATCGGCGTCCTTGACCTTCTCGAACGTGGCCCGGGCCTCGGTCGGCGCCATTTTTTCCAGAAAGTCCTTGGCGTCGTCGTTCGTGATCACCGGCATCGGCAGCGGCGTCATCACCTGATGCACCCGCATCATCGGAACGTGCCCGGCGATGAGGTGGATATCGGAGGCGTCCGCCTCGAAAGCGGCCTTTAAGATCAGGTTGAGTTCCACGGTCGGTGTTCTCCGGAGCCAGTCGGGTTTGGTTGATGAGGCGATAAAGTCCGAACTCCCGCATCCCTATCGGCCCATCGGTTGTCGGGCTTCCGATTCGCTCCGGGCCGCCGCCCAGGGCCGATACTCCTTCGCCGTTACAGTCCGGACAGACGGTCCCGCCGGTCGGCCCTTCGCCCGAGTGCCTCCCTCGTCGCGTCCCCTCGATACCCTCGTCGATCAGATTTTCCAAACCCCGCGGAACGCCTCCATGAACCGTTTGTCGGCAGAATCCAGCCCGTATCTTCTCCAGCACGCCCACAACCCGGTCGATTGGTGGCCATGGTCCGACGAAGCCTTCGCGGCGGCTCGGCAACGCAACATCCCGGTCTTTCTCTCGATCGGCTACTCCACCTGCTATTGGTGCCATGTGATGGAACGCGAGAGTTTCGAGAACCCGGCGATCGCCGCGCTCCTCAACGAAAAATTCGTCGCGATCAAGGTCGACCGTGAGGAGCGGCCCGACGTTGACGATCTGTACATGGCCGCCACGGTCATCTCGAACGGCCACGGGGGTTGGCCTCTCAGTATTTTTATTGATCCCGCAACGAGGCGACCTTTCTGGTGCGGAACGTACTTCCCGCCTTCGCCAAGCCCGCTGGCTAGGGAGCGGCCCACGTTCCCCCAGGTTCTTACTGCGCTCTCTGAAGCCTTCAAGACGCAGGCATCAGCCGTCAAGGAACAGTCGGAAGCGATCGCCGCGGCCGTCGTCGAGCAACTCTCGGTCACCCAGCCCGCCGCCGCGCTCGATGCGCCGACGGTGACGAACGCCGTCCATTCGCTGCTCCGAATGTTCGACCGGAACCACGGCGGTTTTTCCGGGGCTCCAAAGTTCCCCCAGCCGATCCTTCTCCTGTTCTTGCTCGACGTCCGCGATGCGACCGAAGATGAACCGACGCGCCAGGCCATCGACGCCGCCCTGCGACGCACGCTGGACGGCATGATGATCGGGGGAATCTCCGATCACGTCGCGGGCGGCTTTCATCGGTACAGCGTTGATGCCCACTGGACGGTGCCACACTTTGAGAAAATGCTCTACGACAACGCGATGCTGATTTCGGTCTACGCTCGCGCTGCCGCGGCGTTCGGCGATCCACAGTACGAGCGTGTGGTCCGCCGTGCGCTCGCCTGGCTCGACCGCGAGATGCGGACCGACAACGGTCTCTTCGCCGCCGCGCTCGACGCCGAGGTGGATGGTCGCGAAGGCGCGAGCCTGGTGTGGATGCCCGCGGAGGTCAAGGCGGCCACCGGCGACCTGAACGAGTTTGCCCTCGTCGCGTACGGGCTTGACCGGGCCCCCAACTTTCGCGACCCGCACCACCCGCACGAACCCGCCTCGTACGTGCTCAGGCTTTCGGGGCGGCCCGACGAAATGTCCGGCTCCATGGGCCTGTCCGCAGCCGGGTTCGTCGAAAAACTCGACGCCGTCAACGACCGGCTGCTGGCGTTCCGGAACGAACGTCCCAGACCGCGCCGGGACGGCAAGGCGATAGCCTCGTGGAACGGGATGATGCTCGTGGCCCTGGCGGACGCCGCGGAGTCGCTCGGAGACGACGCCATCTGCCGCCGCGGTCTTGAACTCGCCACGGCCATCGAGTCCGGGCTGCTGGCGCCAGGCGGCGCGATCCTGCGGTCCGTGACGATGATCGATTCCCGGCCGGTCGCGGGGCCAGCGGCAGGCCTCGAAGACTACGCATGGATCTCGCTCGGCTTTTCCCGCACCGCTGCGATTCACAAAGGCGCGACGGCGACCCACCTCCGCGCTCTCGCCGACGCGTGTCTGCGCCAGATCGACGCCCGCTTCCGCGACCCCCAAACCGGCGAGCTCTTTGACGTCGAATCCGGCAGAACCGATCTCTTCGTTCGGCCCAAGTCCACCCACGATGGTGCGACACCTTGCGGTACTTCGGTGGCGCTGCTCGCGATGCTGGAGGCGGCGACCGCTCCGGGTGGCGAGGCCCGGCGTGAGTCCGCGATGAGGGCCCTGATCTCGATCAGCGGGGCCGTGGCCGACAGCCCGGTTGGGTGCGCCAACTCTCTGCGGAGCCTGCTGCGGATCGTCGCCGAATCATCGACCGATGCGGAGCGATTGGCCGGGGCGGGCCCGCCGATGGCCCGAGCGACGGGTGTTGCCGAATCGTCTTCCGTTGTGCAGATTCTGTGCGCCGATGACACGGTGATCGTTCCGCTCGATACGCCGGTCTCGCTCACACTGCGGGTTATGGTCGCGGAAGGCTGGCACATCGCTGCGGCCGAGGCGGCTGCGGCCTCCGCGTTCCACATCGATGTCTCCGGGGGTCGGGGCGTCCGCGTCTTCGCCGACTATCCAGCAGGTGTCCTGGGCCTGGCCGGGGTCGCGGCCGGCGATCGGGGCTACGCCGGGTCGTTCGACATCCCCGTCGTTCTGGAGCGCCACGGGGAGTGGTCCGGCACGCCTCTCCTGACCGTGGAGTTTCAGGCGTGTAACGACACCGTGTGCCTCGCACGCTCGACGCTCGAACTGGATATCGCGATCGAGCGGGCCTGACGCAGCGCGTCAGCGCTCGGTGTCCTTGGCCTCGTCGGTCGGAGCCTCCTCTTCCGCCACCGCCGCCTCGACTTTCATGATCTCGCGCAGCACGATCGTCGCGAAACTGCCCTTGGGCAACTCAAACGCGCAGCGGACGTACGCCCCGAACTCGTCCACCCCGCCCTCCGTCTCGGGGTCGATCAGCGGCACCCGCAGCGCGCGGCGCTCGCCCGCTATGAGCGACCGGTTCCGCTCGCTGAACGCTTCCAGTTGCTCGCGCGTGACCCCCTCGGCGGTCAACGAAGCCAACTCCAACTCACCCGACCCGCCGCCGGCCGTTTTCATCCCGCCGGCCCACATGGGGCCCGAGGGGCTGATCTCAAAGGTTCGGAGGCGCGTCGCCGTCCCCGGGTCCGCCAGGACGTCACCCGTGACGTCAAAGACAGACTGGTTATCGTGCTTGATCGCGATGTCCCCTGCCTCCAGCACACCCAACGCGGACGACCGCAATCGGGCGTCCAGCACGCGGTTGAAAACCGCTGATTGAAACGCCGACACATAAAACCGCAGCAGGGTCGGCTCGATCGCGAAGAACGCTCGTTTCGCATTGGCACCCTTGGCGACGGCCCGCAGCACCGCCCTTTCCGCGTGCGCGGTCCTGGGGAAAGCGTGCAGGGCCTCCCCGAACGCACCGGCCGCAAAGAACGCCCGCCCCGCCTCGTTCAGGTGCGGATATTCGGCGTTGGGGCCGAGCAGCTCGCGCACAGCGCTCTCAAAGTCGCCCCGCACCAGGTGGCGCCCCACGATGTGGTTGTTCCGCAGCATCCCGAACCGTTGCTCGCCCAGCGCGTTGGGCACGCCTTCCTTCTGCAACCGCAGCATCACCCGGTTCGCGGCGAGCACGTCCGTGGGCTTCACGCCGCGAATCCGTACCGAGAAGCGGTTGCCCACCAGGTGCCCGCGCCGCAACTTGTTGGTGTGATAGTCCGTCCACAAGATCTGGATGCGGTCGTCCGTGAGCGAGCGTGTCTCGTCGAGTTTCCGCCCCGGGGAGTGGATGCTGATCACCTGGCGAGTGATCGCCGCCTTATCCTTGAGCCCCGCGTACCCCACGCACTGGCGATCAACGCCGAAATGCTTCGCGAGGATGGCGAGCAGGTCGAGCGTCGAGAGGTTCCGTTTCTGAACGAGCATGTAAAAATGCTCTCCCTCGCCGACAGGGTCGTAGGCGGGGATCTCATCGACCAGGAAATCTTCCGGCCGCGCTTTGATCGTCCCGCCGATACCCGGGATGTCGGCGGTCAGGTACTGCGCCGGCAGGGGTGAAGTTGACACCGGGGTTCAGCCCTCGTCCTTGGCCGCAGCGTCCAGGACAGTTTCATCGACCATGACCGGAACGTCGGCGGCAACAGCGAGTGCCAGGGCATCGCTCGGACGAGAGTCGATGCGCACCAGCGCGCCGTCCTTCATCACGTCGAGAGTCGCGAAGAACGTCGAGTTGGAGAGCGAGTTGATGGTGATCGATTGCAATTCGCCGCCCAGTGACTTGATCACCGAAGCCAGCAGGTCGTGCGTCTGAGGCCGCTTGACGGTGACGCCCTTGAGACTGCGCTCGATGGCATATGCCTCGGGCAGGCCGATCACGATCGGAAAGGCCCGCGCCGGGGGCGCGTTGGCCACGGCTGCTCCCTCGCGGAACTCGCGAAGTTCGATGATCTGGTAGTCGTTGAGTTCGCGGATCAGAATCCGCGACAACTCCATCAGAACGGCCATCTCCCGCCTCCCGGTTGCTGTTTCCCCGAAGCCGTTCAGGATAGCGGCGCCCGGTCACACTCGCAAAGAAAACGGCCCCGGCGAACCATTTTCGTTCGCCGGGGCCGGGATTGTCCTTCGTCTGCCGAACCGCTGTTACTTCGCCGCCTTGGCGTCCTCATAGCGCTTCAGCGTCGCCTCGATCTCGCTCTTCATCGAGTCGTCCGCCAGATCGACGGCTTTCTTCTGGACTTCGATCGCCTTGTTGAGATCGCCCTTCTCAAAGTGGGCACGGGCCAGAGTATCCATGATCGCTCCATCCTTGCCCTCACTCGCCTTGACCGCCATCTCGGCGACCTTCATCGCGAGGTCCAGGTCACGACGGGGCACGCCCGCGTCGTCGAGCGTCGTCCACGCGATGCGGTTCAGGACCATCGAGTTGCCGGCCAGTTCATCACCCTTGGTCCACTTCGTCGCGAACGCGTAGGCCGCGTCCGGGTCCTTCTTCGTGATCAGGACGTTCTCGAAGGCCACCGCCGCGAAGTCCGCGTACTGCTTCGCATCAACGGTCAGAATGGCATCGGCCGCCGCGATCACTTCTGCGGAAGTGCCCGACTTCATCGCTGTTTCCAAGTCGCCGCGCATGGCCTTGATGCGCTTCTGGCCGTCGGCCTTCTTGCTCGCCTTGTCGGCGGCGGACTTGACGTCGTACGAACCCGCCACCACGTCACGGAGCACGCTGTCCATCTCGCCCGGGTGGCCGATCCACGCGACCATCCCCTTCTGGTCAACAATGAACGCCGACGGAATCCCGTTCAGCCCCGCGGCCTTCAGCCAGGTGTCTTTCATCTCGCCATCGTCGCCGTCGTAAGCCACGACGTAATCCATCTTGTCGCCCATCTTCTCGACGAACGGAACAACCTTCTCGAGGCCGCCCTCTTCTTCCCAAACCGAGACGCCCAACACGGTGACCTTCTTGTCCTTGTACTCTTTCTGGAGTTCCGTCAGGTGCGGGATGCTTTTCTTGCACGGTCCGCACCAGGTCGCCCAGAACTCGACAACGTAGACCTCACCCTTCTTGAACTCGGTGAACTCCTTGCCCTTCACAAACTTCGCGACCTTCGGCTTGGGGGCCATGTCGCCCACCTTCAGCGTGGTGCCCTTCTGGGGCGCCTTCTTCGGAGCGGCCTCGTCCTGGGCCATCGCCATACCCGCCGTGCCGCACACCGACACCAGAGCCGCCGCGCCCAGAACCAGCCACTTCGAACGTTTCATAAATGCTCCTAAAAATTGGGCAGGGTGGAAACCCCTTGGCCCCGAATCGTCGGTCGCAAGGCCGCCGCACAGCGGGGTCGCGAATATCGTATCAATCACGCACCTCGCCCGGCCCCTTCACTCCTCGTTGAGACTCCCCTGCGTACGAATGCCGTCATCTTTGGAAGCCTCCTAAGCGGCCTGCTTCATGCCAGCGGCTTAGCCGTCTTTGCCCGCATTGGCCAAGAACCCCCGCCGCTCCCCGACCGATTAGACGCGTGGGTCGAATCCGGTGTTCCAATTTCCTTGGAGCCGGTCGTTGAGCCCCCGCCAGAGCCGCCCCCCACGAGTAC
>CAZJXA010000065.1:0-14991 GCA_964549785.1 uncultured Phycisphaeraceae bacterium
ACTCCCGACCCCGCACCGCCACTCGCCAACAAAGCGGCGAACAAAACAGCAATCGTGTGGCGGTGAGAAGTGCGAGTCATCGGGGGCGGTAGTCGCGGCACAGGACGGGGACAATACCGCCCCGAACCCGGAATCACAAACGCGATTCAGAAAACCGCCTCCTCTAAAGTGACCCGGCGGGCTTTCCCGCGCCCCAAAATCCACCGAGAACCGGCCTCGGACCATCACGCTAAGTGGTGCCAACCGCGAGGGATGGGATTCACCGGGGGCAATTCTACCCTTCGCACGCTGGACCTACGGTCGATGTTCGGTATTCTTCGCGAGCACGACCCGCCTGGTTAGGTGCCGCTCCGCCGCGGTTCCAGCAGGGCACCGTGCGAGGGAGCCGCACCGTCCTTACCAAGCCGATCACTCGAAAAATCGCGACCTCGATGGTTGGAGTGGCTTCCATCGTCGCAGGGGTGGCGTTGGTATGGCTCATGGTCCGTCCCGAAGTCGCCGCCGGACTCGGCACGGGCGTGTTCGTCGCGACCATGGCGCTGCTCTTTATGCCCGTGGTCGCGTTCGCCGCGTGGGACTGGGATAGACGTATCGCCTTGGAAGCGACGCGTCCGCCGTCCCCCGGGCTCTCACCGGCGCCCATCACGGTTGAATGCGCCAAATCAACGTTGCGGATGGCCCGGGGCGACCCTTCGCCCTAGCGCGCTCCCGCGCGTTGATTCGCGGCCTCCGAAATCGGAGGCCGACACGGCCTCAATCGGCCTCTCCTGATCTGCCGATAACCATCCGTGACGCCTCTTCGCAGATCCGATCGGCACCCCCGCACACCATCTGCCCGCGCCTTGGCGTGGATGGTGGCAGCGCTCGCCAGCCTGCCCTTCGCCGGCGCGGTCGATGCCCAATCCACCCTTGCACCGCGCCGCCCCACGGGGGCGGGCCGCATCGTCCGCGCGTTCGACTTCGAAGAAATTAAAACCAACCCCGGCGCAGTGCCGCGCTATTGGTTCCGGGCCCAGGACAATCCCGAATACGGAGCGCCCCGGCCCGGCTTCCCCCACTGGAACCGGGCCTCGATCGTCTACGCCGACGAGGGCAGCGTCACCGTGTCGGGCGAAGGCTCGATCCGCCTGCCTACTGCGGGCGGCAGCACCAGCCTCGTGCTCGAGTCGGGCGTCATCCCGATCTTTCGTCAGGCCGACTATTTCGTCTCCGGCAACGTCCTGACCGAAGGGCTTTTCTTCGCCCACGGCTGCATCGCGGCAAGGTTTCTCGATGCATCCGGCACACCTGTCCCCGGTACCGAGCGTCGGAGCGAACTTGTGCAAACCGTCGCCCCGGGCGGCCCGGAGACGATCGATCCTTGGCAAGAGATTGGCGTCGTGCTCGTCGGCGATCAGGAGGCCGCGGCGTACATCCAGATCGAACTGCTGCTCTTGCAGCCGGAGCAGGCCTCCCCCGCCAGCGGCGGCGAACGACCGGTGTGGAGGCAGGACGTTTCCGGATCCGTGTGGTTTGATGAAGTCGCGGTGGTGCAACTGCCACGAGTTGAATTGACGACCAACGCTCCCGGGAACGTCGCGGTCTCGAAGGACCCACCCGCACTTTCGATGGCCGTTCGCGACCTGACCGGCGACGAGCTGAAGATCGAGGTCCGCGTCGTTGACTCCTGGGGCGTCGAGCGCGACAGGCTCGAGCGAATGCTCGGTGGCGGCGCGACCGAAAACACCTGGACACCGTCCCTCACCTCCTTCGGCTGGTACCGAGCCGTCATGGACATCGTCGGCGCCGACGGCCGTGTCGGTGGAGCCTTCGCCGACTTTGTCTGGATTCCGCCCAAGGCCGAGGTGGAACAGCCGATCGCACGTCTTGTGGCGGGACGGGCAACCGCCCGACCCTCAAGGCGTTCCCGTGATTCCGACCGATTCGGTATCAACGTGACCCACTTGCCCGCCGTCACTCTCACCCATTTGCCCGGGCTGGTGAAAGCCGCCGGAACCGGCCGCATTACCGTCCCGGCCTGGGAATCGACCCAGGGCCCGGGTTCGATCGTCGCCCGCGAGCCCGGCTTCGTTCCGATGCTCGACGCCCTCCTCTCGGACTGGCAGGACGTGACGATCTCGCTGGGACGGGTGCCGGAAGCGCTGGCCGCCGAATCACGGGTGCCCACCGACGACCCCCTCACGATGCTGCTGGCGGATGAACGCTCGTGGCTGCCCTATCTGAGCGATCTTCTCGATCGCTACGGTCAGCGGGTCCGCCGGTGGCAGGTCGGAAGAGTCGGCGACGATCGGGCCTTCTGGCGTGGACCCCTTCTGTCGGACGTTGCGACCCTCCGCGAGCGGCTTGCCCGCCATATCTCGGGTCCGCTCATCGACCTCCCATCGCGCCTCGACCGGGTATGGTCCACCGACCGACTGCGGGCACTCTCAGAAAGTGTTGCCCTGACGGCCCACGTCCCCCGTGAACTTTCTTCGCTCGGCATTGCCGAGGCCCTCTCCCGGTGGGCGGAAACGTCAGCCACGGGGGCTCTGCCCAGACCCGAACTCACACTGGTTTTCGACAAGGCCGATCCGGCCCGCGTCGGCGTCGTGGCCGGCCCTTCCGAGTTGATCAAGCGGGCCGTGCGGGCGTGGGCGGAGATCGCGACCGCCCCCGGCGCACCGATCTCGCTCGAAATCAACGAGCCGTGGAGCGTGTTCGGCGAGCACCGTCCGCAGATCATGCCCCGGCCGGAACTCGCCGCTTGGACAACCGCCGTCCGCATGCTCGGAGGACGCCGCGTTGTCGGAACCTACCCCATCGCGGATGGAATCGCCTGTTACATCCTTGGACCTGCTGAAGGGGAGCCCGACGACCGAGGCGGGGCCCTCGTCGTATGGAATGAAGCCAGTCCTCCCGACGCGGCCGAAGTGAACGGGTTCCTGGGGGATGGCCCGCTGACGGTCGTGGATATGTATGGCAACCAGGTTCCGCTCCGCGCCGAAGCGACCACAGCGACAGGGCGGCGCCCGGCGATCCGATTGAAGATCAGCGATGAACCGCTCTTTATCGAGGGCATCGACGTCGAACTGACCCGCTTCATCTCGGGGTTTGAAGTGCGCCCCGTCTTTTTGGAATCCACCAACCAACAGCACGAACGCACCATCCGGCTCATCAACCCTTGGGACACGGCGATCTCGGGCCGCCTCACCATCTTGGAACCCGGCGGCTTCAACACCGGCACCGGTCAGCGCGATCGCAACTGGCGGGTTTCGCCCCGCACCATGCGGTTCTCGGCCGAGCCCCGTCAGACCATCGATCTCCCGTTCACCATCGCTTTCAGCCCCACCGAGGAACAAGGACCCAAGGAGTTTGTCGCCGACGTCGAACTCACGGCCGAACAGTCGTACGGCGTCGTGACCATCAAGCGTTCTCTCGAAGTGGGACTGAGAAACGTGGTCATGGACATGGCCTACGCCCTCCGCGGCGCTGCGACCGATCAGGACGTCGTGGTCGAGACCGCCATCACCAACACGGGCGATCGACCGCTCACCCTCGAGCTCACATGCTTCGCGCCGGGCCTGCCGCGCTCCAAGGGGGTGGTCAGCGAACTCAAGGCCGGTCACCAGGTCGTCAAACGTTTCACCTTCCCGGGCGCCTCTACCGCCCTCCGCGGCAAGAAGATCGTCATCTCCGCGTCGGACCCCGAAGGTACGTCCCGCCTCAACAAATCCTTGGTCGTGCAATAAGCAAAGCCGAGGCGATGGACCGCAGAGCGACCCTCACTTTGGCGCGATGATCGGGAGCGCCAACTCGATCACCACGTACGCGCCCACCGCCAGCCCCGCAATCGCCAGCACCGTCTGAACGGCCATCACCAGCACTTGCTTGGGAAAGGTTTTCAGGTCCGCGACCCGCACCGCCTTGTACGCCATCGCGATCCCCAGCGCAATCGGAAGCAGCAATAGATACCACACGTCGTCGATGGGGAGGGGGTCCAGGATCGGACGCCACGCGAGCAAGCGGAACATCAGCCGTTCTCCCGCACGCGACGTCGGTTGGGAAACCCCGCATCGAGGATCACGATCACATTGAGCATTCCGGCGAGCGTGCACGCCAACATCCCGATCTCGTTAACCTTCCCGATCGACTTGATGTTGGGCGGGCGCCCTCCGGCCACCGGCCGCCCCGTCTTGGGGTCTCTGCCCTCGGTGGGATAGGCCGAGCGCACGGCGCTGCGACCCACGACGACCGGCGGTTTGGGGTTCGGGTCCACCACTTTCAGCCGGTTCTGGTGATACCAATCGACGCCGAACGCGACGGGTCCCACGCACGCCTGCCCGATGAACCAGAACTTGTCCTCGCGCCGGTCGACGACATCGATCCCGCCCGCGACCAGCCCGGTGAGAAACAGCAGCATCACGCCCGAAAAAGCCAGCAGCCCCCGGGTCCTCTCGCCTCGGACCACATGGCCTAACCCCGGGAGAACCAGCGCGGCCAGGAGCGCACCCGGGTTCATTTCGACGCGTTCATCCGCGGGCGGAGGTGTGGGATTCATAGGAAAGGGAACAGCCTTTGAGGCGGGAATAGAAAGCCGACGGTGACTAAATCCAACGAGGGAGCCACGACCCGCATTGAACCCGCGAGCTTGAGTCGTGGTTGGCACGCCGGAAACGCGTTGGTACTGTACCGCCCGTTCCCGGTTCGTAAAGCGTGTGCCGTTCTTACCGAGCGTGGTCGTTGCGAGGTTTTCGCGGAATCGTGGAACCGCTCCGCCCAAGCCCCCTCAATAGTGCAAAGTGAACCTCCATCCGGAGTGGACGCGGGCCGAAACGCGGCAACAATCGCCCGATTGGGAGGGTGTCTGGAACGCCGCACGGTTTTGTTCAATGTCCGGCGCCGTGCGGGAGCCGGGGCCGGTCGCGGGTTTGCTTTACGAGTGGGGAAGGTGCATTTATGACGACGACATGCGAGAACAAATCCGAGACCCTCGTGCGCGGTCTCTGCCGCGACGGACGAGGTGATGGTGGCGGGCGGGCATTGGTGCTTGAGCCGTGGCCTGCGTCTCAGCCGGTGATGTACGACGAGGACGAGGACGAACTCGACGACGATGACACCTTTACCGACGGTGACGACTTTGAGGAAGAAGAGGGTGTTGAGGAGGACGACGAGTCATTCCTCGAAGACGACGAAGAGGCGGTGGAGGGCGAGACCCCCGGCGACGATGAGGACGACGACGACGATGAGGACTTCTAAGTCCGCCGCGGTCGTCCGTTGACCGATGTGTTCGGCAACCGGGGGCGGATCGGCGTTTCCGATCCCCAAGCGGCGGCTTCAACCGAGGGCGCCCGCGACCATGCACCAACCCCGTCACGCCACCACCAACTCGAACACCGTGCGCTCCGAGACCAGCAACCCGACGCCCCTCCTTCCGCTGCCCCTGCCGTTTTCGGGGAGCGACGGGAAGTCGGTCGAAACCGGACAAGGCGAGTCCCGGCGCGACGGCGTGCTCGATCGCCGTGGCCTCCCGGATCGGCGCGCGATGCTCGAAGCCAAGCGCCGGGCCAAGGCCCAAGCCGCCAATCCGGACGCCGAGAGCGGCGACCGCCCCGGATTTCCGCAGCGCCCGGAAGCGGCCTTGACATCGCTCGATCGTCGCCGCGGCCCGGGTCGCCGCTTGTCGGATTTCACCCGCTCCGCCGAAGAGGGTGAAATGACCACCGAGCAGTTCCTTTTCCTGATGGCGATCGACGCCTTCAAAAAGGCCAACAGCATTCACTACCCCAGTTGGACCGACGTTCTTGAGGTCGTCCGCTTGCTGGGGTATCGCAAGACCATGCCGATGGAGATCGCCCTGCCCGCGGCGGAAGATTGGTGCGAAGTCGCCGATACGTCGTCCAACGTGCGCCCGGACCGATGGTCGAACCGCAAGGCGGCGTGACAGGCTTTGCACGCGGGCATCTGTCGCAGGGTGCCCGGCGCTCCAATAGTTCAAGGCGTTCGCGGGTGTTCGAGCCCGGCGACGGGAACCATTCATGGGCGCATCCCCACAATCCCGGGAGCCCCGCGTGCGCCTTTCCAGCGGCAGTGATTGTCTGTCCCTCGACGGCGCCGGCGCCGCTGGGTCGTCCACGACTACGCAGCGCTCGCTGACAGCGTCCCACCGTGGCTCCATTGAACTTCCCGCCGCCGATCCAGTGGAAATCGAAACGCTCCGGGCCGCCTCCCGCGCGGTCGCGGGCGACGCGGAGGGGCTGAACGCCGTTTGGAACGCTAACCGCCGCTGGGTCGCTGCCATCCTGATCGCCCACAAGCCCCGATGGGCGGATTTGGACGATCTGCTCCAGGAAGTCGCGTTGTCGCTTGTCAAGAAGGTCAGCGAGGTCCGCGATCCCGCCGCCATTCGCCCTTGGCTGCGAACGGTCGCTCTCAACGTGGCCCACGCCAGCGCCCGCGCCGGGAAGGTCCGCGGCTGGGTCACCGGCCCGCAGTTGGCCGAATCCGACGGCGAACATATCCGCTCCGCGGGCCAGCCCACGTCCGACCCTCTGATCGCCGAGGAGAAGCGCGTTTCGATCCTCGAACTCGCCGCTCAGCTGCCCGATGGTTACCGAGAGCCGCTTCTTCTCAAGGCAGTCGATCACCTCAGTTACCGCGAGATCGGCCGCATCATGGGCCTGCCCGAAACCACCGTTGAAACCAGGATCGCGCGGGCCCGAAAACAACTCCGGGAACTCGCCTTGGCACGGTCGCTCGCCGATTAGCGGACGACCGATCCCCGCACGGATTGTGGCGACCGCTTTGACCACCTGGCGACGGGAATGCGGTCTCGGCGCATCAGGATGAACGACCGCCCCCGGCCGCAACCACGCCGCTTTTTTCCCCGATCCGACGAACGCCCATGTCCGACCCCCGATCTTCGCAATCTCCGACTCCATCAAGCCCGGAAGGCCCCGCCGCGCCGTTCGATCTCGCGCTGAGCCGGTTCGTGGACGGTCTGGCCGCATCCGACGACGTTTCACTCATCGACTCCGAAGAGGCCGCTCGCCCCGGAGTGTGGCGACAGGTCGCCCAAGCCCAACGGCTCAACGCATCGCTGAACACCGAGTTGATCCCCATGTTGGCCCGTGCTGCCAACGTCATCATTCCCGCGGCGGCCCCCATCGTCATTCCTGTCAACGGCCGCGATTCGGATTCCGCCTCGCACCGCTTCTCCCGCCGTACGAAACTCGCCGCCGCGTGGGGCGGTTGGGCCGCAGCTGCCGCAGTTGCCCTTTCCACGCTCGCCCCGGTGGCCACCCCGTCAAATACCGCAACGTTGGAGCGTGGCAGCGTGGCCTCAGCGCCGATCCTCAGCGCGGCCGAAACCCTTTCTGACTATCTGAGCAAGGGCAAGACCGACGGCACGGTGATCGGCGAGCTGCCGCGCAAGGTGCTTGTAGAAACGACCGAAAGGGCCGACGGAGCTGGATTTGATGTCATCTACCTCCGCCAGATCATGGAACGCGCCCGGGTCGATGATCTCTACCGCTTCTCATCAGATGAACTCGGAAACCCTACGCCCGTCAGGGTGCAATCCGGGAAAATAGGGCCGGATAAAGGGCCACTCTGAATCCTTTTTCATCTCGGTGGCCGGGCGTTTTTCGCCCTCCGCGCCGAGAGTGTCCGCGAACCCCGGCGGGAGATTCTCCCGCACGAAAACCCGAAGGAGCCCCGAAATGAAGAATCGAATTGCCTCGGTCTGCCTTGCCGCTTCCGCGCTTGTCGCGATGGCCGGTGCCCCGGTTGCGCTCGCGCAAGAAGCCCAGTCGGAAAAAAAAGTTATCAACGAAAAGAAGGTGTTGAAGGGAGGTTTTGATAAACCCCTGAAAGGCAAGGACGCCCGCAAGCCCGGCGAAGCCCGGTCGGTTATCTCGATGACCACCAACGACGGTGAGAACAAGTACCACGTCCGCATCGATGGCGACGAGGTTTCGGCCGAAGTCAACGATGAAAAGGTTCCGAGCAGCCGCATCCGGCGTGACGACGACAAGGTCGTCATCCTGGATAAAGACGGTGACGTGCTTAAAGAATTCGCGCTGGGCGGCGGGGAAGCTCCCAACGCCCCTGCGTGGGGCGAGGGCCGCAGTGGCGACAACAACCGCGGCGTCCGGGTCTTTTCGTTCCCCGGCAACCCAGGCGGCAACCAGGACCCCAACCGGGGCGGCGACGCCCCGGCCGCGATGTTCCCCGGCGAAGAACCGAAGGTGATGCTCGGCATCACCATGTCGCCGTCGGACGAGGGCGGCATCACGGTTGATTCCGTGGTCGAAGGATTGCCGGCCGAGGCCGCCGGGATCGAGCAGGGAGACCGCATCATCGCGATTGACGGCAGCGGCGTCGACGAGCCCGATTCGCTCCGCGAGATGCTGGCGGAGATGAAGCCCGGCGATTCGATCAAGGTCAGACTCGTCCGCAACGACAAGGAACAAACCATCTCGGTCAAACTCGCCAAGTTCGACCAGAGCAAGTTCGGCGGCGGTGGCTCATGGGGGAGTGGTCAGGCCCCGCAGGCATGGCGCATGGAGTCGGGCGACCAGTTCGGTGGGGCGCGGCAGGAGATCGAATCCCTCCTCCAGCGCATGAAGGACGATCCTGAGTTCAAGAACGCGTTCAAGACTGATGAAGCCCGTAAGTCGGTTCGTGGGGCGTTGGGGAAGGCCCTCGACAGCCTCGCCAAGGCGCAGCATTCCTTGGGGGCCGAACACGCTCAACTTCTTGAACGTCTCATGGTTCCCGGGCAGGGCGGCGAGATGTACTTCGACAACAAACGCCCCGACATGATTTTCCGTGCGCCGCCCGCTCCGCAGGCGCCCCAGGCTCCTCGGGCACGCTCGTCCGAAACAGATGCCCGGCTTGAAAAACTGATGCAGAAGCTTGAGAAGCTCGACGAGCGACTCGAAGCCTTGGAAGAAAAACTCGACAAAAACTGAAGAAACAGGCATTGAGGGTCGGGCATTGGGCGGAGGAAAGAGAGAACCTTTGCCCGGTGGGTCGATCGCTAAAAGCAACGACAACGGGCCGCGCACTGCGCGGCCCGGTTTCCTTTTTGTGCGGTCGTTTTCCCAATGTCCGCTGCGCCAATGCCCGATGCCGTTCCTCAACCGAGGGCGCTAAAAAACGCGATCGCCAGCGTCAGCACCGTCGCGTTGTGAAGCCCGTGCGCGACCACGGAGCCGATCAGGCTGCCGCGCCACTCACGCATCAACGCGAAAACGAAGCCCAGCGTGATGACCGGCAGCAGCAGCGGTATCTCGTAACTGTGCATCAGCCCGAACCACACCGCCGACAGAAGCGCGGAAACCAGCACGCCCATCCGTGCCCGCATGTGCCGGAAGACACCGCCGCGGAAGAGCGTTTCTTCAACGATGGGTGCCCAGATCGTCGCCAACGTGAACAGCATCACGATCGTCAGCGGCGACGAATTCTGCAGCAAATCCACGATCGGATTCTTTGGGGGCACCGGCTCCGCCCCCGAAGCGCTCTGCATCAGGCCCCGCGCCACCACGATCACAATGGTGATTAGGGCGGCCACCGCCAGCAAAGGCAAGCCGCCAAAGTACGCGTACACACCCGCCCACACTTCCTTCCAGACCCCCGCCCCGGAATGCCAGCCGATGTCCGTGCGCCACCGTTGCCACGAAACGCCCCGCAGCAGCGGCCAAAAGATCAGCGGCAACAACAGCCACTGCAACGCGAGTTGGGCCGCCGTGGCCCATTCGGGGAGCGGCTGGGTCCCGCTCAACGCGCCGGTCTGGGCCAGCACCGCGGGCAGAACCAACTTTAACGCCAGGAACCCTGCGAGAAAGGCCACGATCGTTTCGAGATAGACGCTCCCGCCCGGCAACGGCGGGACAAAGGCCGGAACAAACGCCCGTTTCGACAGGCCCAAGAGCACCCGGATCCCGGCGATAATGCCCCCGACAAACGCGACGAATCCGACCAGCCCCGCCAACGCGATCACACCGATCAACGCGAGCCCGCCGCCCACCGCGTCCGCCCGGGCGGGGTCCGACATTTCCGAATCCCGAGTCGCAAGCACGTCCGCAAACCACCCGTGCCGCTCCTTCAGTGCTTCCAGATTCTCGCTCGCACCGGTCTCGCCGGTCGCCAACACCGCCTCCAGCCGCAGGGCATCCTCTGTCCACCAGTCCGGCAAGGGCTTCAACACTTCCGCATCGTCACGCTCCTCTTCCACGGCGGTCCGCATCTTCTCCAACTTCGCCAGTCCCGCCTCGTCACCCGAAAGGTCGGCCTCGATCATCACCACCCGCAGCCGATCCGCGGTGTTCTCAACGGCGGCCTCGATCTGCGATGCGATCATCGCCTGCGAGGCCGGGTCCGTCGGCATCGCGTACGACAACTTCACCAACATCTTGCTGTTGAGCGTGAACGGATCGGAAAAGTCAGGCGGCGCCGGCTCCCCGGACGCTGCGGGCCCGACCGATTGTGCCCGACCCTCATGGAAGTTGATAAATACCAGCGCCGCCAGAAGCCCAAGCCCCAGCACCCATGCGATCCAACCGGCTTCCTTGGACCCCGGATCGGCCCCCCGCTGATTGACCGCCTGTGCATCCGCGGCGTCGGTGAACGAACCCGCGCTTCGGGGCGGTGTTTGTCCAAGACCGGGCATCGAGGGCCGCGTGTCGTCATTCTGGCTCATGGTCTCCAATCATCGACCATCCGACGCCCGAATGCCACCCTCAAAGCCGCTGCACCCATCCGGCCGCCAACCCCACGCCCGTGCCCTCGCCCCGTCCGCGCTCCGCCGCCGCCGCAACTCCTTGATTCCCATGCCCTCCCGGCTACCATCCCCTCCCGCGAGCGCCACCTTCGGCACCGCCGGAATCGTCTGAAATCCTGCCACAAACCCTGTCAAAACCAGCGTTTGCGGCCCGCCCCGCCCGGTAGGCGGCGATTCAAAGCGGCCTTTTCCCGGCCGCCCGCTCCCGTTCTCACTCGTCTGCCCTTTTCGGGTTTGGCGAATCGAAACCGGTGGTCAGGGCGACTGGCATCGAGGGGCCGCGGAAGTTGGAGGCCTTGTTATGTCACGCCGCGAGACCATCCTCGCCAAGCCGGGAACGTTCACGAAGTCCTGGCGGCACATCGATGCCAACGGCATCCCCCTTGGCCGATTGGCCGCCGAAGTGGCGACCATCCTCATGGGCAAGCACCGCCCCGAGTACACCCCGCACGTCGATACCGGTGACTTCGTGATCATCACGAACGCCAAGAAGATCGAACTCACGGGCCGCAAGGCCGAGCACCGCCTCAAGATGCGGTACACCGAGTACCCCGGCGGCCTCAAGGTTGAGACCTACGGCCAAGTCCGTGAGAAGAAGCCCGAACTCCTCATCCAGGACGCCGTGCGCCGCATGATGCCCAAGAACCGCCTCGCCCGCGTGATGCTCAAGGGCCTGCACATCTACCAGGCCGCCGAGCATCCGCACGGCGCCAAGAAGCCCACGCCGATCACCGTCCCCTAACGTCACCCCGAACTTCTCTAGTAGGAATACCGAATGTCGAACATGATGAGTGGAGTCAGCACGGGTGGTGTGGGAGGGATTCCGGGTCTGCCCGGCGCGACCGCTGTCCCGGTCGCCGTTGCCGGCGCCGTCGAGGTCGTCCGCCCCTTGCGCGAGGCCAAACTCGCCGACAAGCACGGGTGGTGGTGGGGGACCGGTCGCCGCAAGTCGGCCGTCGCCCGCGTCCGCATGAAGCCCGCCAGCGGCGACGCCGCGGCGATCACCTTCGAGTGCAAGAGCGGGAAGGTCAAGACCGTCGAGGAATACTTCACGGAAGAGCGCGACCGCAACGAATGCGTGGCCGCCCTCAAAACCTCGGGCCTCGTCGGCAAGTTCCGCATCGTCTGCTCCTGCCACGGCGGGGGCTACATGGGCCAGGCGGCCTCGGTCAAACTCGGCATCGCCCGCGCCATCTGCGACTACGACCCGACGTTGGAACTGGGCCTGCGTCAGGCCGGAATGCTCACCCGCGACGCCCGCAAGGTTGAACGCAAGAAGTACGGCCAGGCCGGTGCCCGCAAGCGCTTCCAGTTCAGCAAGCGTTAAGACGAGTCCCCCCGATCTCGGGACGTGGCACATTCTCTCGGACCCCGCGTTCAACGCGGGGTTTTTCTTTGGATTCGCTGCGCCGGCCAGAGGTCGGCGAAGGTCGGAGACGACATGAAAAAACCCCGCCGGGTTGGCGGGGTCTTCTGACTGAAGTCGTGTTCCGCCGTCTGCGAGTAGAGCGGCCCTCGGGTCAACAGCCGGTGGGTCAACAGCCGGCATCAAAGCGGTCGAAGAAGAGGATGAGGTCGTCAGAATCGACGTCGCCATCGTTGTCGGTGTCGCCCACGTCGCTGCCGGCCTCGAAGGCCGCGAAGAGTTCTGTGATGTCGTCGGAGTCCACATCGCCGTCGGCGTCGATGTCGGAAGTACAAGGGAGGTAGACCTCGATCCGTTGGATCGTTCGGCGCAGGACGCAATCTTCGGGGAGCGTAATCGAATCAAACGCACCGACGATGCTTGTGGCGCTGAGAATGACCCATGTCGTATCGGGGGCAGGAGTTGCGGCCGAGACGAACGAGACATCGAGCGTGCCATCAAGCGTGAGGGTGCCGCCAGAATTGATGCGGTCGCATTCAACTGCCTCTAGTGGACCGTCAAGGCTGGGTCTGAGGGTAGAGCCGTTTGAGCTTGATTCGGGCATCGGCGGTGGTGAACCGCCAGTCGACCTTCGCGTGGGAATCGTCCGGGACAGCCTGGCGAGTCTGCGTACCAATCTGGGCGCTGACCGCCGCGAGCATTTTGTGCGCGGCTGCGGCTTGGCGGTTGGACTCGCTCGCCCGTCGCCGGTGGCGACCGGGCTCTTGTCCGACGTGCGGCGACGACCTCTGGGGCCTCGCGACGGGGACGGTGTGCCCTGAGTGCGGCGCGAACCCAGCCGCCACTTCCCGCGGGCCAACACCACGCGAACATAGCTCCGGTGATGGCGGCTGAGACCATGCCGTCGGCGATCGTTCGCGTGTACCCACCGAACCAGATGGCGCTTTCCGATGAAGAAGCAGTCGAACATGCCAGCGGCACCGACGATCGAGAAGACGTTGCAACACTCGGCACGCGTGAGATGTTCGCCCTTTTCCTGCCCCCCTTTCGCACCGGGTACCCTGAAGGCCCCAGCACGCTCAAGGAAATCGAGGCCGCAGCCCGAAGAGTTGCGCCCGCTCGGCGATTCGGCTACCGCGTAACGACGAACGACATCAATGTGGATTTCGAGGGTACATTGGGAATGAAAGCGCATGGGCTTCGCTCCGCACGTACCAGATCACCGTCGTCCGCTCAACCCTCCCTCCCAGCGACGACCCGCAACGATTCCCTCCCCCAAAACACGCTGTCCCCGCGGCAGCGGAATCTCGAACCTCCATCCTGCCGGAGCGACTGTAATGCCGGCATGACCCGTTCTTTCGAAACCATCCAGGACGAGATCCTCATCCTCAGGGCATAGGCCGGGGACGCCGCCGCCTTCGAGGCAATCCTGCGGCGCTGGCTGCCGATCATGCGACGGCACGCGGCACGCCTCACCGGCGATGCCGGAACAGCTGAAGACGTGTGCCAAGAAGCCTGTCTCGCCCTCGTCGGGGCCATGGCACGTCTCAAAGATCCTGCGCGAGCCCACGGGTGGATGCTGCGAATCGTGACGCAGAAGGCCGCGGATTGGGTGCGCCGCCGAACGCGAGACCGAGAATTGACTCGCACCCTCCAGAATCGTGAACCGCGCTCCGTCCCGAGCGACCTTCAGATGGAGAGCGAATCGCACGAACAAGCGGCGCTCATCCGCGCGGCGTGCTTGCACTTGCCGACCGATCTCCGGGCCGTCGTGAGTCTGTACTACGGCGAAGGGCTGTCGGTCGCAGTAATCGCCGAGATATTGGATGCTCCCACGGGCACCATCAAGTCGCGCCTGAACGAGGCACGGGCACAACTCAAAGCACTTCTCGAAAGGAACGCATCATGAACACGTTCGACGACGACATCCGCACCGCAATGCAGACCGATGACGCCTCGCTTCAGAACGCGGGAGACGAGGGAATGATCCAGCAGGTCGCCGCGACGTTCCACGGCCGCATGCGGCGGTGGATCCTCATCACGTGGGCCGCCTCGCTCTTCTGGGTCGGTGTGGCTGCCTGGGCGGCCACCGCGTTCTTCCGCGCCAACGACACGCGAGATTGGATCATGTACGCGTGCGTGTTCCTGTTCGCAGGCATGGCCACGGCCATGCTCAAGATGTGGTACCTGATGGAGATGAACCGCAACACCCACACCAGAGAGATCAAGCGCGTGGAACTGCAGTTGGCCCGGCTCGCGGAGAAGGTGAAGTAGCCTGATGTGGCAGGGGCTTGGTCACCCATGCCGCGCGGGGTAGCCGATCCCCCTGTCTTTATCGCCCCAAAGGGCGAACCAATGCCTCGAGTCACCCTCGACCCCAGCAAAGCAACGACGGCCCCGGTTCAGCAATGTTCCGGGGTCGGTTTCATTCTGCCATTCGGGTCGCCAAGCACCTACGCACCGCCGTTCGTGCCCCACACCGCACCCCCATGCGGATGCCACCTGAGGTGACACAAGGCGATCAAGCGGGCTTCTGCCGCGGCACGCACCCGATTGCGCTATTGGCCGGCGGCAATCTGACTTTCGCGGGAACACTGAACGCGAACGCGACCGGCGGCACCGATGGCACGCCTAGCACCGGCGGAGTGGTCGGCGGCGGGGCGGGCAGCGCGCGCGACGGCGGTAACGCAAGGCTCGTGATCAAGGCCAGCGACGGTGCCGCTCCAGATGGCGCAGATCCCAACGTCCGCCTTTCCGGCGGCTTTGGCGGGATGGGCGGCATACGCGCGGCGGATGGCAGCGGGGGCGGTGGTGGCGGTGGTGGCGGCGGCGGGGTACACGAGTTCGCCAAGGTGTTTCAGGT
>CAZJXA010000066.1:0-14829 GCA_964549785.1 uncultured Phycisphaeraceae bacterium
CCCCTTGGCCATCGCCCAGCCCGACCCCTCCGGCATCGACTTCGTGACCGTCGGCGACGTGGGCAACGCCGCGTGGCAGGGTCCGGGAAACAACAACAATCGCGGCAGCGTCAACTACGAGTTCAAGATCGGCCGCTTCGAGGTGACGACGGCGGAATGGGTCGAGTTCATGAACGCGGCCTTCGACCGCCCGGCGAACGACCGCATCCCCCACGTCTGGACGCCCTTTGTGTGGGGGGCGCAAGGGACGACGCCCAACACCCCCGGCGGGCTGAGGTGGACGGTCCCCGCGGGCAACGCGATGCGGGGGGTGGGCGGCCTCGACTGGCGGACCAGCGCGATCTACTGCAACTGGCTGCACAACGGGAAGGGCCTCGACCGTGCCGCGTTCATGGACGGGGCGTACGACGTGAGCACGTTCGGGTACTCAGGCGGCGGCTCATTGTTCAGCGACCAACTGACCCGCAGCCCGGGGGCGCGGTACTGGGTCCCGAGCCTGGACGAGTGGATGAAGGCCGCGTTCTACGACCCCGACCGCAACGGTGACGGCCAGGGCGGCTGGTGGACCTACAGCAACGGGAGTGACCAGCCCTTTGTGTACGGACCGCCGGGGGTCCTGGTGAACGGCCAGCCCGCCACCGCCAACGCGGGCTGGAGCGGGGACACCCACCCGGGGTTCAGCCCTTATGCGACGCTCCTGGGGTCGTACGCCGAGACCAGCGCCTACGGGCTGTATGACCTCGCGGGCGGGGCCAGCGAGTGGACCGAGCATACCTTCTGGATTCAGGGGGAGTCCCTTCCCCGCGACCGCATCTTCAAGGGCTCGGCGTGGAATCTGGCGGTGGGGCCACTGCAGGATCAAGCCCGCGGCGGGGGAGGTTCCGCGTTTCCCTCCTTCGCGGGCAGCGACACGGGCTTCCGCGTCGCCGCCGCGGTACCGGCTCCGGGCGGCATCGCGCTGCTTGTAGGATGGTTTGTGGCTGTCTCTGGACGGAGAAATGACCCGGCGCGACGGCCTCGTCCCAACCCGCACACTGTGAATAACCGTTTTTCGCGGCGCATTCCGCTTGCTTTTGCTCTAAGATGGCGCACCTTATGGGTGGCTCGCTCTCTCGAAAGGCCGCCCCATGCGCCCGGTCCGTCTGCTTCCTGCATCCATTTGCCTCTCTGCCCATCTGCTCATCTGCCCATTTGCGGCCGCCCAGGCCGCTGACATCGACTTCGTCACCGTGGGGGACCCCGGCAACCCCGACTGGGCCGGCGGGGGCGATAACGACAACCGTGGCGGGGTCGATTACGAGTTCAAGATCGGCCGCTTCGAGGTCAACACCGCCCAGTGGGTCGAGTTCATGAACGCCGCGTTCGACCGTCCGGCGAACGACCTTATCCCGTTCGTCCACGCACCCTCGGCGTGGTCGGCGACCCGCATCACACCCCAGAACGGCGGGACGCGGCGCTGGGCCGTCCCAACTGGGGGGGACATGAACGCCGTCGGCGGGGTCAACTGGCGGGTCTCGGCGATCTACTGCAACTGGCTCCACAACGGGAAGGGGACCGACCGGGCGGCGTTCCTGGACGGGGCCTACGACGTCTCGACATTCGGGAGTTACTTGGGGGGCGACACCTACACCGACCAGTTGGCGCACCACCCGGCGGCCCGGTATTGGATACCGACGCTGGACGAGTGGATCAAGGCCGCCCACTGGGACCCCAACAAGAACGGGCCGGGCGAGGGGGGCTACTGGACGTGGGCCAACTCCAGCGACCAGCCGCCCCGCTACGGCCCCCCGGGTCAGCTCGTGAACGGCCTGCCGACGACCGCGAACGGGGGGTGGACCCCGTCGACTTGGCCGGGCTTCGACCCCTTCGCCATACCGCTCAACGCCTACCCGACCGCCCTCAGCCCCTGGGGCTTGGCGGACACGGCCGGGGCCACGAGCGAATGGACGGAGGCTGCAGGCATCAGTCCCGGCGAGATGTTCCTGCGGGATCGATACTCCGAAGGCTCGGCGTGGGCGCTCGGCGCATTCAGCTCCGATCATGTTCAATCGCCGCTCAACGGCATTTTCCCGATGTGGAGCCTGTACGACGTCGGGCTGCGGGTTGCCGCGGCGGTGCCGGCGCCCGGTCCGCTCTCCGGTCTTGCGATCGTCGCCACGTTCACCTTTAGCCGGCAACGCCGCCGAGCCGACAGGTTAACCACACGACCATGCTACGTTGTTTGACGCGACGCCGATCAGTTGGTATCTTGGGTGGAATTAGTCCGTGCGTGCGACAAGCGGATCGGCTTTTCGCTTGAGAGATCGTGTCGTTAGATATCGGAGCGAGAAACTATGGTCCGCACTCTGGTATTGTGCATCGCTTTGCTGGTCGCCGCCTTGCCCGCTATTGGCCAGATCCGTTACCGGCTCAATGGCAGTCAAACCAACCTTTCGCCCACGTTTGATAATTCGGTGTCGCCGCCGAACATCGAGATCAACCTGGGATCCCTCGGCTCCAGCACCATCGTCCATATCTTCGACCTCACCGCCGACGCGCCCGCGTTGGGCGTCGGCATGATCACCCTCCGCGGCAGTGCCTCGAGTACCGCGGTTGTGCGTGTGGTCATCGCGAGCAGATCTCTCTCAGACCCTTCGTTGGCTTTTTCTTCACCGCTTGTTTCCCGCAACGAGGGACTGCGTGACTGGGGAGGCCTTCGTTGCCTTCACCCGACCGACGTTAACGACACCACCCTGCGAGACAGGGTGAGCCTGTCCGCCACGACGGTGGGGACGCTGAGCGGCGATGTGGCGGCCGGCTGCATCTACCGCATCCATGTGAAGCGGCCGGAAGGTTCATCGATCGGCGGCACCATTTCCGGCGACATCACCAGCACCGGCAACGACGAAGACTTGGAATCGGCTTTCATTAACGACGATTCAGCCCTGAGTTTCGAGGGCCGTACCTACTCGATCAACTGCATCCACGCCGCCAACGGCCACCATCAACATTGCCTGGCGAGGCCCCCTCTTGGGCGAGGGGAGCGCTCTGCCGGCCGTCAAGGTCGAACGCATCAACCCCGCCAACGGGGCCGTCGGGACCATGCCCCCCAGCATGTACATCGTCAAGATCGAAGGCCGCAGGCTTGTGATCAGCCGACCGACCGACCCCAACGACCCCGCCCTGCCCGCCGGCCGCTACCGCGTCACGCCCGAGCGGATCGGGACGTCCCGGCTCCTCTGCAGCATTCTCGAGCCGAGCCTCGAGATTCCCGTCCGCCCGCTGCAATTGAACGAGCACGAGTACGAGTGCTACCTCCGCAACGAGTGCGTCGGCACGTGCCCGTGCGGCCTCTACTGCTTCCTAGCCGACTGGGACCTCGACGGCGACGTCGATTCCGACGACATCATCGCCTACGGCGACGATGCCGAGAACGGCAACGCCGACCTCGACTTCGACGGCGACACCGATTCGGACGACAACAACCTGTTCTTCTGCTACTGGGACGCGGGGGGCTGCTGATCCTAATGACCCCTTCGTCTGCCGCGCCGTAACACCCCGCCAAGGCAACACGTGAACACCGACCCCCGGGAGCGAAACCTCCGGGGGTTTTTCGTGGCACCGGGCTTCCGCCCGGTGTCCCTCTCTCTTCTTGCCTCTCCGTTTCCGCGTTCATACCCCCGCACTCCCACGAAAGGACGAACAATCACACCGCCCGGAAGGGCGGCGCCACCTCAGCTTACTTCGCACCTCCGCGACAGCCGTTGCCTTATGGATAGCCTCTACTCTTACCTCCACCTTGTTCCTCGACCCCCTGTGCCTGTGGTCCATCCCGGAGCCGCGTATGCCGTCCAAGTTTCAGACCGTCCTGCTCTTCGGGGCTCCCGGAGCCGGCAAGGGAACGCAGGGAAAGATTCTGGGCGAGGTCCCCGGGTTCTATCACCTTTCATGCGGCGAGGTCTTCCGCACGCTCGACATGAGTTCAGAACTCGGCCGCACGTTCATGCAGTTTTCGAGCAAGGGGCTGCTGGTGCCCGACGACGTCACCGTGAAGATGTGGCACCAGAACATGCAGGCCCGGACCGTTCTCGCCGACTTCAAACCCAACGCCGACCTGCTCGTGCTCGACGGCATCCCGCGCAACGTCAACCAGGCCCGTCTGCTTTCGCGCCACCTCGACGTTCTTCAGGTCATCCACCTCGTCTGCCCGAACAAGGAGGAGATGATCTCCCGCCTGCGACGCCGAGCGCTGCGTGAAAACCGCATCGACGACGCTCAGGAGGAGGTCATCCGGAAACGCTGGCAGGTGTATGAAGACGAAACCTTCCCGGTGCTGGACTATTACTCGAAGGGCATCATCCGCGACGTGAACGCGACCGGCTCGCCGGCGCGGGTGCTCGAAAAGATTCTCGGGCACTTGGTGCCGGTTCAGGAAACCCATTTCCGTAACCCCGTCAGCGGAGAACCGCTGAACCCTTCCGCCGCGTCCCCGCCTGCGGTTCCCGTCCCGGCCACCTCCGCCGGACGCCGAACGGCTGCAACCCGCGGCAGAAAACCCGCCCCGCGACCGTAACCCGCCCGCAGGTTCGGGAAGCCCCGTGGCCCCCGATAAAGGGGGTAAACCGGTTTCACTTCAGTTTGGTACACTTGCCCCCCATCGGTACCCTCGTACCCGGGCGGAGGCAGCATGTCGGACCACTTCCAAACCATCCTCTTGTTCGGCCCGCCCGGAGTGGGCAAAGGCACCCAAGGCAAGATTCTCGCGCGTATCCCGGGGTTTTTTCACAGCTCCACCGGCGAGATTTTCCGGAACATGGACGCCCACTCCGAAATGGGCAAAATGTTCTTCCAGCACTCGACCAAGGGCGAACTGTTGCCCGACGACGTCACCATCCGAATCTGGCACCAGAACATCTATGCCAACACCATCCTCGGCCTCTTCAAGCAGCACGCCGACCTGCTCGTTCTGGACGGCCTGCCGCGGAGCGTGAACCAGGCGAAACTCCTCTACCGATACTGCAACGTGCTGAAGATCATCCATCTGGTGTGCCGCGACAAAGAGGCGCTCTTTGAGCGCATGCGCAAGCGGGCGCTCAAGGAGAGCCGCAACGACGACGCAAAGCCCGACGTCATCCGCCGCCGCTTCGAGGTCTACGAGCGCGAAACGATGCCCGTGCTCGAGTTTTACCCCAAGTCCATCATCGCGGAGGTGGACGCGGTGGGCTCGCCCGCGTGCGTGATGAGAAGCATCCTCGACGCGGTGGTGCCGATCCAGAACAAGCACTTCCAGGCTTCGCCCTGACTCTCAACACGGGCCGGACGCCGTGTTCGCAGGCTTGTCCGCGGGGGTAGATCGCGGGCTACGCGAGCCGGAGGCGGATCGCCTCAAGAATGGCTTCGGGCTCGGACATGCGACCGGGGCCGGTGTGGCGACAGGCCTGCCATCCTTCGTCGGGGCCGATGGTGTGGAAACCGTCCGCATGCAGGGTTGCTAAGTTCCGCTGGGTGCTGGGTTGAGCCCACATGACCGAGTTCATAGAGGGAGCAAGGAGGACGGGGGTGGCGGCCCGGTCGATGGCGCTCACGATGAGGGTGACGACGTCGTCCGTGCGGCCGGTGGCGAGTTTGGCCATGCAGTCCATCGTGCAGGGAGCGATGAGGCACAGGTCGGCCTTTGAAGCGAGCGCAATGTGCTGGGGGTCTCGGCTCTCGATGTGCTCCCAAGGCGAGGTGTAGACCGGGTTGGCGGAGAGGGCCTGAAAGGTGAGGGGCGTGACGAAGCGGGTCGCGGCTTCCGTCATCACCACGGTGACGTGGGCCCCTTGTTGGGAGAGCCTGCTGACAACCGTGGCCACCTTGTAAACGGCGATCCCCCCGGTGATTCCGACAATGATGCGGGGCGAAGGATTGGGCATGACAGCATCGCGCGGACGCGCGCCAGGGCCTCTTCAGGTTGCGCTTCGGCAGGGCACCGGTTCAGCGGTCAACAGAGCGCTTGTGCAGGACCGACGCATCGAACTCGAGGGTGATCTTGTCCTGCATGATCTCGGCGATCGCCACTTCCAGGTCGGAACGGCCTTCTCTCTCGACCAGGGGGCGGCTACCTTCCATCAATTGGACGATGCGGCGCTGGATGAGCGTGCAGAGTTTGAAACGACCGCCGGCCTTGTTGACAATCTGTTCGCTCTTGAGGGCTTCGATCATGGGCGTGGAAGGCTCCGATGCTTGCCGCCTTCAAGACTTCGCGGACGAGAGCGCGCGGTCTTCCAAAAGGGAACGGCCAAAGCGGGTTGGTTTGGAGGGAATAGTATTCCGTCGGCAGCCCCGCGACAAACGGGCGTTCCGGTTTGCACCCGGCACGCCCGGTGTGCCCTTCGGGCGTGGGCCGTGAAACGCCGATCGGACCGGGATGTTGATTGCGGCGGGGAACGCGCCCGGCGTGCAGCCGGCGGTGCCGCGTGCGTCTGGAACGGCGCTTCGGCGACCGTTTTGTCGGATCGGTGAGTGGCGGCGCCGGCGGCGGGGACCGCATCGGGCCGGACCTTGGGGTATTTTTTCATGGTTGAGCCGTTGTGGAAAAAAGGCGATCGCGTGGTGCATTCCGGGAAACCGGAGTGGGGTTTGGGACATGTGCTGCTCGCGGAACCGGGCGTCCAGGATGGGCAGGCGTGCCAGCGGCTGACGATTCGGTTTGAGCGGGCGGGGATGAAAACGATCTCAACGGCGTTCGCAACTCTCCGGGCTTCGGACGGGGCCATCTCGGTGTCACCGGAGCGGCCCGATGACGATGACCCGCTGGCCAAGGCGAGCGACACCGCCAGCCTGATCGAGGTAATGACGAAGTTGCCCGAGACGATGACTGACCCTTTTACCCCGTTGCGGAAGCGGTTCGCGACAACGTTGGATGCGTACCGCTTTGGTGAAGGGCCGTCGGCGCTGCTCGACTGGGCGTCGATCCAGACCGGGATGAAGGACCCCCTCTCGCGCTTCAACCGTCACGAACTCGAGATGTGGTTCACGAAATTCCGATCGGAACTGGACCAGCATGTGAAGAAGTTGGCGAGGGAACTGAGGAAGGCCGATCCGGCCGCGATCGAGGATTTCTTTGAGAAGGCGAACAACTCGGGGAAGACGGCGATCAAGAAGGCCGACTTCGGGAGGTAGGTGGGAAGGTCCGAAGTCGCGGCCATTTTATCAGCAGTCGCGGGGCCGGTCTTGATTTTGCACCCGTGTCTGCGCGGTGGCAAATAGTTTGGCGGCCCGTTGTCGTGGATTCCGATACTCTGGCGTCGTGATGAACCTGATGCTGGCTTCCGCCTCGTTTTCGACGCTCGACTGGGCGGTATTGGTCGGGTACTTTGCACTGCTGGCGGTGACGGGGTGGTTGTTTTCGCGCCGTGAGCCATCCGGCGCGCGCGAGTATTTCCTGGCGGGTCGCCAGATGCCGATGTGGGCGGTGGCGATCAGTGTGTTGGCGACGGCCACGTCTGCCGCGACGTTCATCGGGGGTCCGCAAGAGGCGTACGCCGGAAACCTGACCTATCTCTCGACGAATATCGGGATGTTCATCGCGGCGGCGGTGGTAGCAGTCTTTTTTATTCCGGCGTTTTACCGGGCGAACGTCACGACGGTGTACGACCTGTTGGAAGTGCGCTTCGGGGTCGGGGCCAAGCAGGCCGCGAGTTGGGCATTCTTGCTGGGACGGGTGTTCGCGAGCGGGAGCAGGCTGTACATCGCGGCCCTCCCGCTTTCGCTGATTTTGTTCCGGGAAACAGAGCCTTGGCAACTCCTGGTGGCGATCTGGGTGCTGTCAGTGATCGCGATCTTGTACACCCTGGTGGGCGGGATTCGCAGCATCATCTGGACAGACGTGATTCAAACGTGCGTGTTTGTGGGCGCGGCGGTGGCGGCGTTGGTGATGCTGCGTGACCGGATTCCGCTGAGCCTCGGCGAGATTGTGGCGGTTTTGGGCGAGACGCCGGCACCCAAGGGAGGCAGCAAACTGCGGGTCATCGAAACGTCCCTCGACCCTTCCAACCCGTTCTCCATCTGGGCGGTGGTCGCGGGATTCTCGCTCCTGGGGATCGCGTCCTACGGGACCGATCACGACCTGGCTCAGCGGATGTTGACGTGCAAGACCGCCGCCAAGGGGAGCCAGTCGATTGTTGTGGCGATTCTCATCAACCTGCCCGTACTGGCGGTCTTCATGTCAATCGGGCTGCTGCTCCACATCTTCTACCAGCGCCCCGAACTGATGGGCGAAATTGGCCCGGGGGTGACGCCGTCCGACAGCAGGGAAGTGTTTTTGACGTACATCCTCGACCATACACCGTCCGGGATGCCCGGGCTGATGATGGCGGGGTTGTTCGCGGCGGGGTTGGGGAGCACGCTCTCGGCGATCAACGCGATGTCCGCGGCGTTTGTCAACGACTGCTACAAGCACATCGTACCGGAGAGGACCGATCGGCACTACCTGAGCGCGGGCCGTTGGGCTGTGGCGGGATGGGGTGTCGTCCTCGGCGGGTTCGCGTGCGTGTGCGTGTACTGGCAACAGGGGAGCGGGCAGACTCTCATTCAGTTCGCCCTCTCCGTCATGACGTTCGCGTACGCGGGGCTGTTGGGGGTGTTTTTCACAGCGATTTTTACCAAACGTGGAAACGGCGTGAGCGCAGTGGCCGCCATTTTCACGGGGTTCGGGGTGGTGACGCTGCTGCAGAAAGGCGTTTTCGCGTGGTGGGGGCCGAAGGTCGGACTCGCGGGCGTGGTCCTGGCGTTTCCTTGGCACTTGCTGATCGCGGCCACCATCACAACCGCCGTGTGCGCAGCGGGAAGGCCGGCGCGGCGGGGAAACGTCGCCCGCAAGCGTGTGCCGGATTCGGAGACAGCTGCGCATGGCTAACCCGGACGTTTTCCCCGGCCCCGAGCACTTTGAGGCGGCGGGGGGCGAGTTGTTGATCGATCCCGCGTTGCGGGCGCATGCTGCCGAGTTGCGGCTGACGCTGCCGCCCGAGTTGGGGGTGTCGGTCGAGCGGCTGACCCGGGGAAACTTGGAATTGCGGGTGCAGGCGGGGGCCTGCGGGGTTTCGCCCTCCGCCGGGCAGGGATACGCGATTCATGTCGCGTTGTCGGGGGTCGCGATCGAATCGTGGACGCGGGCCGGCGTGCGGTATGGGCTCGAAACCCTGCATCAATGGCTGGCGGCGTCCGCACGAGGATTGCCCTGCGGGGTCGTTCACGATGCGCCGGCGTTCGCGACGCGCGGCGTGATGCTCGATGTTTCGCGCTGCCGCATCCCGACGATGCCGGAGTTCAGCCGCATCATCAACCAACTGGCGGCGTGCAAGTGCAACCATCTTCAGTTGTACACCGAGCACACGTTCGCGTATTCGTTCGGTGAAGCCGTTTGGGGCGGGTGGTCGCCGATCACGCCGGCGGAACTGCGGGAAATTGACCGTTTGTGTCGAGAACGCGGCATCGAACTCGCGGCGAATCAGAACTGCTTCGGGCATCTGAAGCGGTGGCTGGAGACCCCCGACTTTGCTTCCCTTGCCGAGACGCACGGGGACTGGATGTTCGATGTGTGGCCGCGAAACGGGCCCTTTTCGTTGTGCCCGACGGATTCGGCATCGGTCGCGTTTGTGGGACGCATGCTCGAAGAGTTGACCCCGTGCGTGCGCTCGCCGCTTGTCAATATCGGGTGCGATGAGACGTACGACATCGCGTTCGGGAGATCGAAGGAAGCATGCGACGCCCGGGGCCGGGGAAGGGTGTTCGCGGAGTTTGCGGCGGAGATCGCCGGCGCGGCCGCGAGATTGGGCAAGCGTCCGATGATCTGGGGGGATATCGCGCTTTCGCACCCGGAGTGTCTGGAGATCTTGCCCAACGACATCGTGGCACTGGCGTGGGGGTATGAGCCGACGTCGGCCTTTGACGAGTGGGGGAGTGCCTTGGCGAAATCCGGACGCGAGTTCTGGATGTGCCCGGGGACAAGCTCGTGGCGGTCGCTGACCGGTCGGACGACGGAGCGGAACGGCAGCATTGATGCCGCGGTGGCGGCGGGGGTCCGACACGGGGCCAGCGGAGTCATGATCTGCGATTGGGGCGACACGGGGCACTGGCAGCAGTGGCCGGTGGCGATCAACGCGCTGGCGGCTGGGTTGGGGGCCGCCTGGACGGGCCGGGCGGTGCGGGAACTCGATGTTGAGGCGCGTTCGCGGGTGGTGTTCGGTGCGCAGTCTGGAGGGCTGGCGCGGGAATTGGATGTGCTGGGGGATGTGGACCTGGCGCTGCGCGAGGTGTGCGGGCCGCTCTCGCACCCGTCACGCACGCGGCTGCTCAATCAGTCGGCGATGTTCATTGATCTCTTCAAGGGCGCGGATGAGCAGACGGCGGTGGGCGATGTCGCGTCGTGGGATAGATCGCTGGACAAATTGCACACCGCGGCGAAACAGTTGGAGGAGGCGGGGCGTTGTGCCGAGCCGCTCGAGCGTAACGAGATCGCGCACACCGTGGCCATGGCGGACTTCGCGCTTCGACGGGCGATCGCGCGGCGGTTTCCGTTCGCCGGGAAGCGGATCGGGCACGCCGAGTGGCGGGGGCTCAAAGCGGAACATCAGCGGCTGTGGCGGGTGCGTTCCCGAGAAGGTGGGCTGGCCCAGTCATGCGAGTTCTTCGATCTCGTGGAATCCAAATTGGGCGTGATGGAGGTGGACCGATGAGTGACGAGACCGAAGAGGCCAAGGGACCGGAGATTCCGAACGGTGCGCGGCGGGTGGTGGGGTGCATGACGGGGACGAGCTTGGATGCGGTGGATGCCGCGTTGGTGGTGATCGAGGGCGAGGGCGTCAAGATGAAGGGCGTCATGCACTCCTACGGCAGCCGCGATTTGGGCGCACTGAAGCCGCGGCTGCGGGCGGCGGCTTCGGGTGTGCCGTTGCCCGCGTCGGAGTTTGCAACCCTGGCGTCGGAGTTGGCCAAGGCCCATATCGAACCGATCGCCGAAGCGATCCGGGATTGCCCCACCGATCGGGCGGACCTGATCTGCCTGCACGGCCAGACGGTGTTTCACCAGCCCCCGCTCTCGTGGCAGTTGATCAATCCGGCGGTTGTGGCGCACGAGTTCGGGTGTCCGGTATGGCACGACCTGCGGGCGGCCGATCTGGCGTGCGGCGGGCAGGGTGCCCCGATCACGCCCCTCGCGGATTGGGTATTGCTGCGGGCCAAAGGTGAATCGAGGTCGGTGGTGAACCTGGGCGGGTTCTGCAACGTCACCCACCTGCCCGACCCGGAGGTTGCGGGCATCGAGGCGATTCGGGGCGGGGATGTGTGCGCGTGCAACCACGTGCTCGACGCCGTAGCACGGGAAACGATCGGAGAGCCCTTTGACAAGGACGGTCGGATGGCACTGGCGGGCAAGCCCGAGCGCGGCGCCGTGAATGACCTGCGCGAGTTGCTCGCGCCGCAGAGCGGTACGGGGCGTTCGCTTGGAACGGGCGACGAGATGGAGGAATCCATCCGCGCGTGGATCGCTGGCTGCAAGGTAACGATGGCGCCGCAGCACATCGCGGCCTCGGCGGTGACGGCCCTTGTGATAGTGATCGGTGAGCAGGTGAAAGACTCGGATTGCGTGCTGATCGCTGGCGGGGGATGCAAAAACGTTGCGCTCCAGCAAGGGCTGATGGCGTCGGTCGTGTTCGAGATGGACAAGGTGATGATGGACACCGGGGTGTTGGGCATCCCCGTCGGATATCGCGAGGCGGCGTGCTTCGCGGTGTTGGCGGCGTTGTGCGAGGACGGGGTGCCGATCACGCTGCCGCGGATCACGAAAGGGGCGGACCCTGCGCCCCGGGCGGGATCGCGGACCTACATTCCGAAATGAGTTCCGATGCCCTGATCCCCGACCGTTCGCACATTTCGACCGAGAAACGCAACCCCCGCACGATGGATCTGCACGCGCTGAGCGTGACCGATTGCGTCGCGACAATGTGCCGGGAAGATCGGCACGCGTTCGAGGCGGTGCGGCGGGCGGATCACCGGATCAGCCGGTTCATCGAGGCGATCGAACCCAACTTTGTCGCCGGAGGGCGATTGATTTATGTGGGAGCCGGGACGTCGGGCCGGCTGGGTGTGCTCGATGCGTCGGAAGCACCGCCGACCTTCCAGATCGATCCGTCGCGGATCGTGGGCATCATCGCGGGCGGGGATGGGTCTCTCCGGAAGTCCAGCGAGGGCCGCGAGGATGACGCGAAGGGGGCGTGGGACGATCTGCGCGGGCTGGGGCTCAGCGAATCGGACACGGTGCTGGGGATCGCGGCGGGCGGGACGACGCCGTACGTGCTCGGGGCGTTGGAGTTCTGCAAGACGGAGATCGCGGACGGTTCTCGCCCGGTGACGGGGCTTTTGACGTGTGCGGGCGTGGAGCCCGTGCCGGCGTATATCGACCACATGATCACACTCAAGACGGGCGCGGAAGTGCTGACGGGATCGACCCGATTGAAAGCCGGGACAGCGACAAAGCTGACGCTCAACATCATCTCGACGACGCTGATGATCCGGCTCGGGAAGGTGTATCAGAACCTGATGGTGGATGTGAAGGCGACGAACAGCAAGCTGCGGGATCGGGCAGCCCGGATCTTGGTGGCGATCACCGGATTGACGCGGGACGAGTGCTTTGCGTTGCTCGATAACGCCGGCGGGTCCGTGAAGGTGGCCGCGGTGATGGAGGCGTTGTCGGTGGATCGGGACGGTGCGGTGCGGCTGCTGAGCGCAAATGCGGAACGGCTCGACCGGGTGCTGGCAGGGCCGGGCGGCCAAAGCGCGGCGGTTGAAAGCGCAGATTTGGATGCCGAGGAAGCGTTTGATGACGGGCGGCATCATTCGTCGGAGGACTGACGGGGTCGGGTGGTTCGATCATCCGCCGCCGACCAGCGTCACCAATTCGATTCGGTCGCCATCAACAAGCGTTCGTGATTCGTGGTCGCGCCGGGGGACCAACTTGCCGTTGACTTCGGCGGCGCAGGCACCGGCCCCCACGCCTTGCTGTTCGATGAGCGTGCGAAGTGTGACGGGCGCAGGCAGCGTGAGCGCCTGACCGTTGAGGTGAATGGTGATGGGCGGCTGTGTCATGGGTGCCTTGAATGGGTAGTCGATTCCAGCGGCGATTGGTTTTTCGCCTCCAACGCCTATCGTTGACCCCGCCCGGGCGGCTCCGCCATGGGTTTCGGCCGACTTTGGTGCGAAATCGAACCGCTGTTGCAGCAATTGACGTCTGGAGATCATATGGAAACCACGCTCATCATCCTGAAGCCCGACGCCGTTCAGCGGGGACTCATGGGGAAGATCATCTCGCGGTTTGAAGACAAGGGCCTTCAGGTCGTCGGCTGCAAGTTGATGCAGATCAGCCAGCAGTTGGCGGCGACCCACTACGAGGCACACAAGGAGCGCGGGTTCTATCCCGGGCTGGTCAAGTTCATGACCAGCAGTCCGGTCCTGGTGATGGCGTTACGCGGCAACGGGGCGATCACCATCGCGCGGGGAATGATGGGGGCGACGTTCGGCAGCAAGGCGAACCCCGGAACCATCCGCGGCGACTTCGGCGTCTCCAACTCGTTCAATCTGATTCACGGCTCGGACAGCCCGGAAGCGGCGGAACGCGAATTGGGCCTCTTCTTCAAGGACGGCGAAGTGCTGGGCTGGCCGCGAGCGGGCGACGCATGGATTTATGACATCGCGGGCGGCAAGGCGGAGTAGAACGCTGCCAATCGCCCTGCGGGCACTCAGTCACTCGCCGCTGGCTTTGAGGGCGATGAGGATGATGTTGCCCAGGACACTGATGGCGAGGGCAATGCCCAACGCCACGACCAGGCCGCGGCGGACGGAGGGCTGGGCGGTCGAGACCGGAATCTCGGTCGCGACCGCGGCCTCGGCCTTGACGATCGAAGCGAGGTCGGCCTCGGCGAAATCTTTGTGCGCGATGGGCGGAGACTTTTTGTTCTTGACGGCTTGGAGATCACCCAGCAAGTCGCGGCAGTTTTGATAGCGTTTGCGCGCATCCTTGGCCATCATCAATTCGATGACTTCGGAGATGCCGGCGGAGAGTTTGGGGTTGACGTGGTCGGGCGGAACCAGGTCGCTCTTGAGATGCTTGTGCATGACCGCCGACGGGTTCTTGCCGTCGAACGGTACCGTGCCGCAGACCATGTGGTAGAGCGTCGCGCCCAGTGAGTAGATGTCGGCCTGGGGGCCGATGTGGATCTCGCCGCGGATCTGCTCCGGGGAGATGTAGTAGGGGGTGCCGAAGGCTTTGCCCTGTTCGGCCTCGGCGGCTTCCTTATCCGAGATGGCGCGGGCGAGGCCCATGTCGGCGAGTTTGACGGCGCCGTTCTTGGTGAGCATGACGTTCTTGGGTTTGACGTCGCGGTGAACGATGCCCTTGTCGTGAGCATGAAGAAGAGCCTCGGCGATCTGTATAGTGATCTCGATGGCCTCGGCTTCGGTGTAGCGGCGGTTCTTGACAATCTGGTCGTAGACGGTGGCGCCCTCGACGTATTCCATCACAAAGAAGTGGTAGTCGCCGGCCTTGCCGACGTCGTAGGCCTGCACGATGTTGGGATGGTTGAGTTGCGCAGCCGCCCGGCCTTCGGCGTAGAAGCGCTCGATGAACTGCGGGTTGCTGCTGAACTTGCGGGGCAGGACTTTGATGGCCACGAGGCGGTCAAGGCTGAGTTGCTTGGCCTTGAAGACCGTCGCCATGGCGCCCGCGCCCAACTTATCGATGACTTTGAAGCCGGGAATCTTCTGGCCGGAGCGTTCGGCCTGCACGACCTCGCGCAGCCGGGTCATCTGGCGTTT
>CAZJXA010000067.1:0-569 GCA_964549785.1 uncultured Phycisphaeraceae bacterium
GGGTGGGTTCGGGGATGTACTTGTCGATGGCGTCAAAGAGGTCATCGATGGGCTTGCAGGCCTTGTCGTCCTTGGGATTCTCCAGGGCGAGTTTGGACTGGCCGCGGATCACGGGGGTGTCGTCGCCGGGGAAGTTGTACTTCTTGAGGAGTTCGCGGACTTCGAGTTCCACGAGGTCGAGAAGTTCCGGATCGTCAACGAGATCGACCTTGTTCAGGAAGACGACGATGTGGGGCACACCGACCTGACGCGCGAGCAGAACGTGCTCGCGGGTCTGGGGCATGGGGCCGTCGGCCGCGGAAACGACCAGGATCGCGCCGTCCATCTGGGCGGCGCCGGTGATCATGTTCTTGACGAAGTCGGCGTGGCCCGGGCAATCGACGTGGGCGTAATGGCGGTTCGCGGTTTCGTACTCGGTGTGCGAGGACGCGATCGTCACGGTCTTGTTGGCGTCGCGGACGGTGCCGCCCTTGGTGATTTCGGCGTAGGTCTTCGGAATCTGGCCGTTCTTGACGGCCGAGCGGGCCGAGAGAGCCGCGGTGAGCGTGGATTTGCCGTGATCGATGTGA
>CAZJXA010000067.1:579-6651 GCA_964549785.1 uncultured Phycisphaeraceae bacterium
GCGGCTTGTTTCGAACGAATTGTCCCTTAGCCATGCTGAAAACTCCAGACTTTCAAACCGGGACACCCTGCGCCAAGGGCTGGGGCGGGGCTCCCAAGCGCCTCCACCAGACCAGTCACTTTCGAGAAAATGACGACGTCCAACGATCGACGGTTGCCAAAGCCGCCGAGAAGCCCTTGGTTGCCGCGGCCGATTGATGGCCGAGCCGGGTGGGTGCGCCCTTGGAGGGGTGTACCCAGCCGGAGCGGGCGTTGCGGCCCGCATTACAACCGACTCCGAAAGCCACCAAAGGGACTTGAACCCTTGACCTCTCCCTTACCAAGGGAGTGCTCTACCACTGAGCTACGGTGGCGAAACGTTGCGAAACGGTTTTTCGGGCGGTAGAACCTGTCGAAACCCCAGAGACTCGACACCAATTCCCGACACCGACACCGACAGACGTCGTGAGAGGGAAGCCTTCCGACGTCGGCGAGGAATCGCTGGGGCTAGACAGACCCGCCGCGCCCACCCGGCGTCGACAGGGAAGAGAGTGTAGAACGTGGGGCCGGGGGGGTCAAACGAAAACGCGAGCGGGTGGGGACGAGCGGTCCGATACGGGGTGGAACCCGCGCGGTTTATATAGCAAAGAAAACGCCCCGCGGCGAGCGCGGGGCGTCGGGGGTGAACTGGGTTTACGGCGTCGGGGTCAGGTTGCCCCGTCGATCAAGGTCCAACATTTGGGCCCAAAGTTCAGGCCCGGCGGCGGCGGCCCGCGAAAGCCAGAGTGCCAACAAAGACCGAGAGCACGGCCGGGGACGGAATCGGCACAACCTCGAACTGGCTGACGACAAAGGGCTGCCGAGCCAAGATGCTGTCCGGGTCAGCGAGCAGTTCGGCCTCGGTGTAAGGAAGAATGCCGTAGGTGGTGACGAGGAGGAGCTGGGTGAGGGGGTCGATGTTGAACTCCGTCCAGCCGAAGGTGTTGGTGGCCACGTACCCGCCCTGAAGGAGCGTGGCGTTGATGTCGGAGCCCTGCAGGCCGAGGCGGTCGTAGTCCAGGAGGTCGAGCTGGGCGTTGACAAGGCCCTCGATGTAGACCTCCCGCAAAGGGAGGGAGAGCGAGTTGTAGATCGCGGGGTTGAGCGCTCCCGGGATGCCGAGGCCGAAGGCGATCTGGGCGACGGTGGGGCCGAACGGGGCGTCGAAGGCGACGGAGCCGGTTGTGATCTCGAAGGCGCCGGTGGGGCGTTGCGCGCCTCCGGGGAAGTCCTGGTACGTCAGGTTGTTGACGAGCGTGCCGTGGATGTCCGCAGCGACGAAGACGACGTTCTCGATGTTGTTCTGATCGATGAAGCGGAGGAGGTCGCTGCGTTCCGCGGCGTAGCCCTCGAAGCGATCGGAGGCGCCCAGGACCCCGAGGTTCTGGATAGGCTCGGGGACCATGACAAACTTCCAAGTCTGGCCATCGTTCTGGGCGTCGAGCAGGCCCGCCTTGACGTCCGCGAGTTGGCGCTGGCCGAGCATGGTGCGAGAGGGGTCGAATGAGTTGACGAGGAACTGCCCGATCGAGGCGGGGTCGAGCAAGTTGGCGGCGGGGAGCTCGGTGTCGCGGAAGGAGCGGGCGTCGAGGGAGAAGACGGCGGCGTCCGAGCCGAAGGAGCGCTCGCGGTAGATCTTCACTTTGTCGTCCATGCGCGGGTCGGCTCCGGTGTTGGAGTACCGCTCGACGTTGACGGGGTTGTACTCGTTGAAGGCCTGGATGCCGTTGTTGTACTGCGGGGTCTCGTTGATAAGGTTGCCGGACTGGCCAGTGAAGCGCGGGTCGGAGGCGACGGGCGCGCCCCCGGCGAAGTCGTTGATGACCTCGTGATCGTCGATGTTGGCGAGCGTGGAGGTGGAGGCGCGGAGGTCGCCGAGGGTGTTGAGGCCCAAGCGGGTGCTATAGACCTCGGCGTGCTTGCGGCGGTAATCTTCGAGCGTAACAGCCTGAGGCTGGGGGAGACCGGGCGAGGGATAGTCGGCATAGATGGTGTCGCCCAGCGCGACCCACAGGTCAAGGTCGCGCCCGACGGCGTTGCGGACGGCCGGGTAGGGGGCGAGCTCGCCCCTCCAGTCGCCCGAAACTCCGAAGCGGAAGCCAGATTGGACGCCCGCGGCGGCCGAGGTGCGGAAGCGCCCGCCGGTGGTTGCGCCCGTTGAATCGGTGGCGCGGTAGAAGTACTGCGTGCCGGGGTTGAGCGTCGTGATGGCCGCCTTCGCGGGCTGGAGAATGTCCGTGACCGAGACGGTCGCGGAGCCTTCGATGACGCCGAAGGCGGGGTCCGTCGAATACTCGAACTGCACGTTGCCGATGGTGTCGGTGGCGGCCCAGAGGACGCTCGAGGTCGCGGTGGTATCGCCGGCGGCGACCCCCTGCGGCAGCGAGGCCAGAGCGGTGCCTGCGGTGAGGGCGATGGCGGCGGCGGTCAGAAGACCGGTGGCAAAGGGACGCGCGGTCGCGCACGGGCGGCTGACAAACATAATGACATTCTCCTCTAAACTCTCGGCGTGCCGACACCGGGTCGGAACACCGGACCCATCAGCGTACCGGCCCTGTGCGCGAGTCATGTTCAGATTGCGCAACGGTTGTGCGAAGACTTCGCATGGCGGGGTTCAGGCAGGCTGGGCCAGGCTGGGGCCGCCGCGGACACTGTCTGTGCTGCGACGTTGACCGCCACGCCACAATCGCGCCAGCGGCAGTGGGGTGGGAAGTTCCATTTTGGCGGCGATGCGTCTACCGCGGAGTATGGCCCGGCAATTGGCCCGACATCGGGCGTAGAGGGCGCTTTACTTGCGGGCGTCGTGAATGGCTTCGATGGCGGCGAGATGCTGCTCGATGGTGGGTAACCGCCGCGCGGCGAAGTCACGCACGAGCGGCTCATTCAACTCCATCGCTTTTTTGAATTCCTTCACGTCGCGCTTGTGGTCGATCGTGATCATGCTGATGAACTTCTTGTCGGCGTCGTCGCCGGACTGTTCCCTGAGGTCCTTGAGCCCATCGGCCTTCGCATCGCTGATGGTGCCGGGCAATTGAACGCCCATCGCCATCGCGACTTGCTTGATTTCCTTATGAAGTTCGGCCTGCTCGGTGATCATCCGAGCCCCGTACGCCTTGACATCCGGGCTGACGCCCCTATCGACGGCCACTTGGCCTTCAAAGCCGTCCATCATTCGCGCGTCGGCCATTTCAACGAGGAAATGCGCTGCTTTCTTCCTGGACTCAGTTTCGCCGAAGCGGGCATCGTTGGCGCTCTTGGCGATCACAACGCTATCGGTATCGCTCGGGCGCGAGCAGCTGCCGCACACGGCCGCCCAGAGCCCGAGAAGGAGGGAAGTTCCCTTGAAGCGAGAAAACATAAGACAATCTCCGGGCGAACGGATAACCCCACCGCCGATGCTACTTAAACCATGAGGGTCCTGAACTTATGGGGCGTGAAGCGAAGGCCTCGGAAACGCTCATCGATGGGCGCATCCTGCACGCAGCCGGTCTTCGCTGCGGGCCTCTACCAGCGTTCCGCGACCCACTCCGCGCGGGCATTCTCGATGATCGCGTCCGCATCGATCACGATCGTTCCCGAATGCGTCCGCAGTCGCCGGAGCCAGGTGCGCTGGCTCTTCGCGAATTGACGGGTCTCGATCTTGATGCGTTCGATGGCATCGTCGAGCTTGTCTCGGCCCGCCAAGTGTGAGAGGAGCTGCTTGTAGCCAAGCGCTTCCTTGGCTTGGTTGTGCGGTCCCTCGAAGGCACCCGCGACCGCCAGGGCCCGCGTCTCTTCCAGCAAGCCCCGCTCCATCATCGTCTTCACCCGCGCGTTGATACGCGGGTTGAGCGCCTCGGGCCTCCACGCGAGCGTGATCAGCGTGAACCGGCTGCCAACGGCTCCGGCGCCGCTGGTCCACTGCCGCTGGTGCGCGGAGATCGGAATGCCCGTCAGCCGAAAGACCTCGATGGCGCGGATCGTCCGGCGGGTATCGTTCGCGTGGATACGGTCCGCCGCGGCGGGGTCAATCCGTCCCAGTTCTGCCCGCAGTTCAGCCGTTTCCATCCCGGCCAACCGGGTTCTTAGGGCGTCGTCCGCGCCCGGTCCCTCGAACATGCCGTCGAGAAGATTCTTAAGATAGAGGTGCGTCCCGCCGACGACGATGGGCACGCCGTCGCGAGATTGGACGTCGGCGATCGCCACCTCCGTCGCCCGCAGCCAATCGGAGACCGTGAACCGCTCGCGCGGAGCGGCGACATCGACAAGGTGGTGCGCCACGCCCATCCGCTCGGCGAGCGACGGTTTGGCCGTCCCGATGTCGAGGCCCCGATACACCTGGTACGCATCGGCCGAGATCAGTTCCGCCGCCACCCCGGATTCGCGCAGCCGCATCGCGAGTTCGAGCGCGAGCGCGGACTTCCCTCCCGCGGTGGGTCCGGCGATGATGGGGATCAGGCGGGGCGCTCTCAAAGGGGGTGGTCGGCCGTTGTGTGAACGAGCTAGTCGAGGCGCGAATGGAGGGCGGGCTCTTCCGCCGCTGCGGTCTCCACCTTTGTTGCCGCCCGCCGCTTGTTGAAAACGCTCACCGGGATCAGCAGCAGGTACACCACACACAGCCCCGCGACCGTCAGCCACCAATCCCGGATCATCGACACCACCAGCAAACCCACCAGCACGAGGCCCGGGGCGATCAACTTCGGGCTGATGCGGATCTTCTTGATCGAGAACATCGGGATGGTGCTGATCATCAGCAACCCCGTGACAAAGGTGTGAATCACGATGTACCACGCCGGGAAGTCGACGTACTGACCGACCGTCGGCGACGCCTCCAATAGCGGCGGGATCAGGACGACACCCGCCGCCGCAGGGGAGGGCATGCCCTGGAAGAACGCGGTGGGCTTTTCGGCCAACTTGTCGACCGCCTTGGGGGCGTTGGCGGCGGAGGTAAATCGCGCCAGCCGCAGGGCGGCGCAGGTCGCGTAAACGGTCATGGCCGCCAACCCAAGAAAATCTTCCTTGACGAACGCTCCGCGGTGCAGGATCACCACGGGCGCAACGCCGAACGCCAGAAAATCCGAGAGCGAATCCAGAACCGCGCCGAAGCGGCTCGAAACCCGCAACATCCGCGCGGCACGACCGTCCAAGACATCAAGAATCGCCGAGACCAGCACCGCGCCCATGGCCAAATTGAGATGGTTCGTCGCCAGACCCGGCCGGTAGATCATCGAAAAATGCAGAGACGCAAGCCCAGCGCACAAGGCCATCGTGGTGATGAAGTTCGGAACCACCGCCCGTAGCGGGATCTCACGCTGCCGATATCTGGGGGAAAGAAAAGGCATGGCTCAGTGTACCTTGGTGTCAGCCGCCAATGTCGCCAAGACGGTCTGCCCCGCCACACAGCGGTCGCCGGGCTTGACCTCCGACGACGAGCCTTCCGGAAGGAACACGTCCACGCGCGAGCCGAAACGGATCATCCCAAACCGTTCGCCTTTCGCGAGGTCCGCCCCGGCCTGCACGCGGCAGATGATGCGCCTCGCAATCAGCCCGGCGATCTGCACGCTGATGGCGGCCTTGCCCGACGACATCCGTTGCACGAGGGAAACCCGTTCGTTGGCTTCGCTGGCCTTGGCAAGAGATGCGTTCACAAAGGTGCCGTTTTTACGCACGGCGGCGGTCACCACCCCCGCGACGGGGGCTCGATTTACGTGCACATCGAACACATTCATAAACACGCTGATCCGCACCCAGCGAGAGTCCGGAGTACTGAGGCCCGCGCTCTCCGAGGCCGCACGCGCCTCCGACGGGGGGGGTGTTGAATCAACCGCGACCACCCTCCCATCGGCGGGGCTCACCACCACGTCCGCGCCTGAAGGGACGGGCCGCACCGGATCGCGAAAGAACCACAAGCACCACGCGCAGAGCAATCCGAAGACGACCGAAACAGCCACCGCCGCCGCCATCGGCAGAAATCTCCACGCCGCCGCTACGACAATCGCCGAAATGAGCACAAACAACGCGACCACCGGCCAACCTTCGCGGGCGATCGGTCCGGACCGTCCTCTAGACGACTCCT
>CAZJXA010000067.1:6661-14749 GCA_964549785.1 uncultured Phycisphaeraceae bacterium
GACTCCTTCGTACTGGCGAGCGACGTTGCCGAGTGTTGAGTCAATCCTAACAAACTCCGTGAAGTTTCCCACGCGGCGTAACCAAAAACGCAAATCCGTCGGCATCCTACGAACCCCCCGCCCGCCCCGACCGAATTCAGTCCAACAAAGGTGAAGCCGCGGCGACCCCCATTCGATGAAAGCACCGTGAATCCTCCCGTCGTCTCCCGTCCAGAGTTAACCGCACCGCCGGACTCGTCGGCGTCGTACATTCTCGTGTGCGATGACGAGGCCCACATCCGGGCCGTGATTGCGGCGAAACTTACGGGGAATGGGCTGAGCGTCAAGCAGGGCCGCACCGGTGCCGAGGGTCTCGCGCTGGCTCTGGAGCGGCCTCCCACGTTGATCATTACCGATCTCCAGATGCCTCTGATGAGCGGCCTCGAGATGGCCCAGCGGCTGAAAGCCAATCCCATCACCGCCCACGTCCCGGTCCTGATGCTCACCGCCCGTGGCTACACACTGACGCCCGGCGAACTCGCCTTGACCAACATCCGCGAAGTCGTCGCCAAGCCCTTCGGCGTGAAACAACTTATGGAGCGCGTCGCGAGCCTGGTTTCCGCGAACGCCCTCCCCGCCCTTCCCGACACCAATCTAGCCCAGCCAATCCGCAACGCCGCGTGATCCGCCATGCCGACCCCTTCGTCCAATTCTCAAGATGGATGGTGCTGCGGCCTCGTGACCGCCTTGGGGCAACTCGGCCTCCCGGCCCGCGAAGCGGAACGCGCCGAGACGATCGATCCCGCCGCTCTCCGGATTTCGTCCCCGCAGGGCTCGTTGGCGATCGTGGTCGACAGCGGTCCCGCCGACACCGGCGGCGAGCGATTTCGCGAGACGATCACCGCGGCCGCCGAGCAGGCCGCCACCATCGAAGGCTTCACCGTCTACCTCACCGAAGCCTACGACACGATCGATCTTCTTTATACGATCGGTGCCGCTCCGCGCGATCTCACCCAACCCGCCCGGTTCATCGACCTCGTGCTGAGCCGGCTCTTTAAAACCCTCAATTTCGCCTACTTCGCCGCGGTATTTGACTCCGGGGGGACTGCCCCGCCGCCGCTCTCATCCGTTATCGCCACGGACGGTGACCTCCCCCTGCCACGCGGCCAGTTTGTCGAAGCCGTCCGAAACTTTCGACCCCCCGAGTCGCCGCAAGGCTGGACAGTCTGCCCGACCATTTCCGACCTGCTGCCACCCGAGGGCCGAAACGACACGGGTCTGGCGGAGGGGCAGGTGCTGGTCCAAACTCTCAAGTGCCGGGGCGGGCGGTCCGGGCTCCTATTGGCAGGCGGAAAGCACGGCGCGGACCTTTCAATCAGTAGTTACGACATTCAACTCGTGCGGGCCGCGGCGGGGCACCTGGATTCGTTCTGTGACAACGTCGCGCTCTTCGAAGAGCAGCGCACCCTGTTCATCGGGACCGTCGGGGCCCTTGCCGCCGCGATCGACGCCAAGGACAGTTACACCTTCGGCCATTCGGAGCGGGTGTCGCTCATCTCCGGGCAGATCGCCGAGGCCATGGGAATGTCCGCTAAGGAAGTCGAGACCATCCGGCTGTCGGGGCTGGTCCACGACGTCGGCAAAATCGGGGTGTCCGAGCTGGTGCTCCGCAAGCCCGGCCGACTCACCGAAGAAGAATTCGCCGAGATCAAGCGGCACCCCGAGATCGGCTGGGGCATCCTCTCGGGGATCGTCCAACTGGCGGACGTTCTCCCGGGCGTCCTTCACCACCATGAGCGATGGGACGGCGCGGGATACCCACACGGCAAGCGCGGGGACGAAATCCCGCTCATCGCTCGGATTATCGGAGTGGCCGATACATTCGACGCAATGAGCAGCAGCCGCTCCTACCGCGACGGAATGCCGCGGGAAAAAGTGCTCCGCATCATCGCGGAATGCACCGGCACGCAGTTGGACGCCCGGGTGGTGGAAGCGTTCTTCCGCATCAATCTCGCCGATTACGACCGCGCGGCAGCCGCTTCGGCAGAGCCCCGCCGTCTCGCGGCATAACGGGCAGCGGCTCCCCGGCGGGCCGGCCTTCAAACCGGCGGCCTTCCTTCCAACCCAGTCAAAGCGGACTCCTCGCCCGACCGATATCAGAGAGTCATCCTGCCGCATCGCTCCCAGTCTGGGGGATTGCCGGCGGACGGAAGCGGTACGCACGAACATGCAGAACAGCGCCAGCCCATCCGCAACGACCGCACCCACGCCGATGGTCGCTACGGGGGGCCCGCGCAAGCGGTTTTTCCGCAAGCCCGGGCCGATCGTCGGTGCCGCCGCGACGTTCGCGGCGGTGCTGCTGATGGTGGTCGCGGTGTGCTTGGTGTGGGCCTCCGCGACGCATCAGGATGTGGTGACCGGGTTCAACGAAGACCGTCTGCGGGTGGTCTCCAGATTGCTGGCGTCCGACATCGGAGCGGTGCTGGCCCAGGGCGAGGGCGAAGTGGGGACCGTGAACGCCTCTCTTCGCGAAGCGGCCCTCCGCCATCAACTGACAATCTGCCGCGTGGTGAACGGGGCGGGTGAGTGCATCGCAGACGCCAGCGTGTACGCGGTCGGCGGTGCCCAATTGCCCGACGAGTGGCCGCCGATCCCCGAGCCCCTGCGGGCCGTCGGTGAGCGCACCGAATACGGCTTTTTCCGATCCGCGACCGTGCTGCACGTCGCGGGCCGGGGCGAGGCGCTGCTGGAAATCGGAGGGGGTGTCTCGGCTTCGCTCTTTGAGACCGATCACCTCCAGACAGGCCTGATCCTGATCGGGGGCGTGGCGGTCTGCGGTTTCCTCGCCGCGTGGCGAATGCTCAACCATCGGTTCCGCTCCTTCTCGTTCGTCCGCGCGCTCATCGAACGGGCAGCGAGCGAACCCGCGGCCCGGGCCGAATCCTTGGTGCTGGGCGTGGGTGACGCGGCGACCGGGCGTGCCTGGAACGATCTGATGTCCGCCCGCGACGCCCTCCGTGAGCGGGCCGTGCTGCGTGAAACAATCGAAGGCCTGGGCACCTCGGGTAGGGGCGAGGGCGGCGGAAACTCGGCGGTGGATGCGCTGTGGATCGGGGTGCTGCTCTTGGGACCCGACGGCAAAATCCGCTACGCGAACGGCGCTGCGGCGGTGATGCTCGGCGTGCGGCGCGATCAACTCACAGGAACCACTATCGCCGACCTGCTGCCCGATGCGGCCCTGCTGAACGCGGTGAAGGACGTTTCGTCGGGGCAGAGCCGCCAACGCACGAGCGTCGAACTGGAACGCGGCGGGGCCGGGCCGGACGCGGAACGCAGCGTGCTGCGGGTCACGGTCAAGGGATTGCGCAAGGAAGATGCGGCGGCCGCCCTCGTGATGATCGAGGACGTGACGCAGCAACGGGTCGCGGATGAGTCGCGGAACGCGTTCGTCGCCCAAGCCACCCACGAACTCCGAACCCCCCTCACCAATATGAGGTTGTATATCGACACTCTGGTCGAGGAGGCGGGCGACCCCGCCGTTCGTTCCAAGTGCCTCAACGTGATCAGCGGGGAATCTCGCCGGCTGGAGCGGATCGTGGGAGACATGCTGAGCGTCTCGGAGATCGAGGCCGGCTCGCTCCGGCTCGCCGAAGACGACGTTCGGCTCGATGCGCTGTTCGCCGATCTCGACGCCGATTTCCGGGCCCAGACCGAGGACCGCGAGATGATCCTGACCTTCGACCTGCCGCCCAAACTGCCCGTCATCCGGGGAGATCGCGACAAACTCATGCTCTCTCTGCACAACGTCGTCGGTAACGCCGTCAAGTACACTCCGCCCGGGGGCGCGGTCCGCGTGGTGGTGCGGGAGGAAGGCAGCCTTATCTCCGTTGACGTCGTGGATAACGGCATCGGCATCCGGCCCGACGAGTGCGAACGCATCTTCGAACGCTTCTACCGGGCCAAGGACAAACGCATCGGCTCGATCACCGGCTCGGGGCTGGGGCTGGCGCTCGCGCGACAGATCGCACGCCTCCACGGCGGCGACATCATCGTGAGGTCCGAGATCGACAAAGGCAGCACGTTCACGCTGACCCTTCCCTCGGCCCCGGTCGCGGCCGGGGCGATCGGGACGGGCGGAGGAATCGGGACCGGCAAGGCCGGCGAACAGCGAAGGGCGGCCTAGCGCCCGTCGCGGCGCACTTGACAGGGACCGCACCGTACATGGAGATCAGCGAACAACGCCAGGGGGCCGTGACGATCGTGAAGCCCGGCGGGCCTCTGTGCCACGCCGAGGCCGAGCAATTTTCGGGCCATATCGACGAGGTGATGGCGCGGAGCCTCGGCCGGTTCGTCTTGGACGCATCGGGAATCCCGTATGTCGATTCGAGCGGGCTGGGCGCCTTGCTCCGCATCACGAACGACCTGGGCGAGAGCGGACGCAGCCTGCGGGTGTGCAGCGCAAACGAGACGCTCCGCGAGGTGATGGACCTGACGGGCCTCGCCGACCGGTTCGAGTTCTATGAAGACGTCAACGCCGCGGTGAGGAGTTTCCTGTGATCCGCGACGCGACGAAACCCCCGGATCTCGCGCCCGCGGCGGCCGAGCCCGTTGTCGCGGTCGTCCCTTCAACCGGGACGGCCGGCACATCCCGCCGACCGCGCGTGGGCGACGTGCTGGTTGAGGAAGGGCTGGTCAGCAAGGAACAACTCGACCGGGCACTCGTTGAGCAGAAGGCCGGCGGGCAGATGTTGGGCGAACTCCTGGTCGAGCAGGGGATGGTTTCGCCCGCGGCGTTGGTGCGAGCGCTGGGCCGGTGCCTGGGCGTCAAAGGGGTCGTCCTCCGGCACGGGCTGATCGATCCCGGCCTGATCAAAGTGGTCGGAGCCGATGAGGCCGAGCGCCTGAAAGTCATCCCGATGTTCAAGGTCGGGAATCAATTGACCGTGGCCATGGCCGAGCCGCAGAGCCTTCCGACGATAGACCGCCTGCGGCAACTGACCGACTGTGAGATCCGGCCGGTGCTCGCGATCGAGGCGAACATCCTCGAGTACGTCCGCAAGTATTCCTCGGGTGACGTGGACGTCGACCAGTTTCTCACGAAGTTGGCCGAGTCCGACGTCGAGGTCATCGAGCGCGAGAGCATCGACGAAGGTCCCTCAACCGATCTCGACCGCATGGTGGCGGGCAGCCCCATCATTAACCTGGTCAACATCGCCTTCCTCACGGCGGTCAAGGACGGTTCCAGCGATATCCACATCGAGCCCGACAAGCGCGGCACCCGCATCCGCTACCGCATCGACGGGGTGCTGCGCGATCTCATGAAGCCGCCGGCCGGGATGCACGGCGCGATCATCAGCCGCGTGAAGGTGATCGGGAAGATGGACATCGCCGAGAAGCGCCTCCCGCAGGAAGGCCGGGTGCGCATCGTGGCGGAGGGGCGGGAGATCGATCTCCGCGTCAGCAGCATCCCCACGCTGCTGGGCGAGAAGGTGGTGGTCCGAATTTTGGACAAGGCGAACCTCAAGGTGCGCATGGAAGACCTGGGCTTCCGCGTGGGGGCGCTGGACGCTTTCAAGCGGTTCCTCAACCTCGCGCACGGAATGGCCCTCGTGACGGGGCCGACCGGCAGCGGCAAGACCACAACTCTCTACTCGGCCCTCGAACTCCTCCGCGGGCCCGAGGTCAACGTGCTCACGGTCGAAGACCCCGTCGAGTATCAACTCGACCTCGTCAACCAGATACAGGTCAATGAGGCGGTGGGGCTTTCGTTTGCGCGGGTGCTGCGGAGCGTTCTTCGCCAGGACCCGGACATCATCATGGTCGGCGAGATCCGCGACCAGGAAACCGCCCGCGTGGCCGTCCAGGCGGCGCTGACCGGCCACCTCGTCCTCGCGACCTTGCACACCAACGACGCGCCGGGCGCGGTGGCCCGACTGGTGGACATGTCCATCGAGCCGTACCTGCTCTCGGGCGCTTTCAACGGCGCGGTGGCCCAGCGACTGGCGCGGACCATCTGCCCCGGGTGCGCGACGAAGTATTACCCTACAGAAGACGTCCTGAGGGACGCCGGCCTGAGCGACCAAGTCGGTCGCTCGTTCCGAAAGGGCTCGGGCTGCCAGCGCTGCCACGACAGCGGGTTCGCCGGGCGCATGGGCGTCTACGAAGTCCTCGAAATCACGCCGGAACTGCGGCGGATGGTCCACCACGCGCGGCCCACACACGAACTGCGGGAGCAGATGAAAAAGGGCGGCGGTTTGTCGCTCCGCGAGGAGGGCGTTCTCCTCGCCCTCGATGGGAAGACCAGCCTCGAAGAGATATTGCGGGTCACGCAGAACGACGACGAAGACACGGCCGCGCACGGCCCCTCGGCCAGCGCGGCCCCCGCCCCGGCCGCCACCGCGCCAACCGCCGCGCCGCTCCGTAAGGAGCCCGCATGAGGTTTCGATACCGCGCGTACGACAAACTCGGGAAGGCGAGCAGCGATGTGGTCGAGGCCGACGACGCCAAGGAGGCGACCGAAATCCTCCGCCGCCGTGGCCTCTTCGTCGCTGAGATCGGACCGGCCAACGGCTCTGCGCAGGGGCCGGTCGGCACCCGCCCGACCGCCGCGACCGGCCGGAAGCGCGGTTGGCGCCGCACGTCGTCGGGGCGCAGACTCAAGGACCTCTCCGCCTTCTCGCGTCAACTGTCGATCCTTATCTCAACGGGAACACCGCTTGTCGATGCTGTCTCCTCGCTAGCCCGTCAAACACCGCCGGGCGAATGGCGGGACACCGTTGAAGACGTGCAGAAACGACTCGAGGAAGGTGCCCAGCTCTCGGAGGCGATGGCCCAGCACCCAACGTGGTTCGACGGCGTCGCCCGCAGTCTGGTTTCGGCGGGCGAGCAGGGCGGCCAACTCGACGCCATGATGGAGCGCCTGGCCAAACTCACCCGTCAGCAGCAGAAGGTCCGTGCCTCGCTCGCCGGGGCGATGGTCTACCCGTGTCTCCTCATCTTCGTGGCGATCCTCGTCTTGACGGCGATGCTGGGGTTCGTGCTGCCGCGGTTTGAGGGTCTCTTCAAGTCCCTTGACACCCCCCTGCCACCCACAACGAAGGTCTTGATGGCCGCGAGCCACCTCCTGCGGGAACGCTGGTACCTGGCGGTCGGCGGCTTGGGGTTGGCCGGTTTCGGGGTAAAGACGTGGGTCGGCTCCGCGATCGGGCGGAGCACGCTGCACCGATTCAGCGTCAGCGCCCCGCAGATCGGAAAGGTCACGCGTTCGTTCGCGACGGCCCGTATCGCGCGGGTGCTGGGGGTGCTGGTCGCGGGCAAGGTTCCGTTGCTCGATTCCATCCGGCTCACGCGGCTGTCGTCGAACAACACTCTGTATCAGTCGCTGCTCGACCGAGCCGAGCAGGCGGTGACGCGGGGCGGGAACATCAGTTCAGCCTTCGCCGATCCCGCGCTCATTCACCCGTCCGTCTGCGAGGCTCTCCGCAGCGCCGAGCGTTCGGGACAGATCGGCCCGGTGCTGTTGAGCATGGCCGACCACCTCGATGAAGACAACGAAATCCTGGTGAAGAGCGCGGCCAGCATCATCGAGCCGCTCATCCTGATGGTCCTGGGCGTTCTGGTCGGGGCGGTTGCTATCAGCATGTTCCTTCCTCTCTTTGATCTGACCGCCGCGGGCGGGGGCGGGGCACCATGAAACTGACTAGAAAAACGCCCCTCGCGGGCCCCAGCTTCTCCCCCATCGGGCTCGAACTGCGGGGCCGCTGGATGAAGGCCGCCCAAGCGGTCGGTCCCCGCTGGCGCCTCGCCCGCGTGGAGCGGGTCGTTCCGCCCGGCCCCCGTTCGTGGCTGCCCCAGCCCGATGCGGTGGCGCGGCTGGATGGAGCGCTCCGGGCCGCAGGCTTCCAGGGCGAGACGCTCATCTTGGCGGCACCCTCGGCGGCCCTGCTCTCCCAGAGCCTCGAACTGCCTCCAAAATCGTCCGGCGCACCCATCGAGGCCCTCGCGATCGCCGAAATGGCCCGGGCGTGCCGGATGGAACCAGGAACGCTCGAAACGGCGATGTGGGAGACGCCCGGGCCATTTCGGCGATCGCGAGGGCCTCGATGGGTG
>CAZJXA010000068.1:0-14720 GCA_964549785.1 uncultured Phycisphaeraceae bacterium
CCCTCCACCGACCTCCCCTCCAGCGAAGAACTCTTGGAACTCGCCCAACAACTCGAAGCCTTCGCAGACCTTCTCGAACCCACCCTTCCCCAGCCCGTTTCCTGACTCCTTGCGCGGCCTCCCCCTTCCGGGGCCGCCTCGGGAACTGGCCCCTCCCGCGCTGCGCTCGTTTCCGCTATCCTCCTCCCCCAATGGCCATCAAAAACCTCACCGAAGAGCAAGTCCGCACTTGGACGGTCGAGCAAAAAGACCGCTGGTGGCTCGCCAACGTCTTCCGCGGCGACATGCCCCAACTCACCATCCGGTCGGCGATCACCGGGTTCTTTCTCGGCGGCGTTCTCTCGGCCACCAACCTGTACGTCGGCGCCCGCACCGGCTGGTCGTTGGGCGTGGGGATCACCTCCGTGATCCTCGCCTTCGGCGCGTTCAAGGTGCTCTCCAAACTCGGGGCCTCGCGCGAGTTCACGATCCTCGAGAACAACGCGATGCAATCCATCGCCACCAGCGCGGGGTACATGACCGCGCCCCTCATCTCCAGCCTCCCCGCCTACATGATTGTCACCGGCGAGTTGCTCCCCTGGCACACCATGATGCTGTGGAACATCAGCCTCTCCATCCTGGGCGTCCTCTTCGCGTTCCCCATGAAGCGGCGCTTCATTAACGACGAGCAGCAACCCTTCCCCGAGGGTCGGGCCTGCGGTGTCGTGCTCGACACCCTCCATTCCGAGGACGCGCGCGTCGGCGTCTTCAAGGCCAAAGTGCTCGCCGGGGCCGCGTTTCTGGCCGCCGGCATCAAGTTCGTGCAGGCCGAGGGCATCCAGGCGTGGCTTCAGTTCCGCCTCTTCGGTCGCCACGCTTCCCTCGTCGATCCGGTGATCGCTCTCAACGCCGAGAAGACGACGCTCCGCGCCACACTCGCCGACAAAGCCGCCCTCGCGCCCGACGACCTGGCCGCCACCGAAAGCCTTCTGCTCGCCGTCCGCGACAACTACGACGCGGCCAAGCACGCCATGGAGGAGAAACTCCTCTACCTGCCCGAGCGCTTGGACGTCCTCATCGGCAAGTTCGGCTATCAGTTCCGCAAGATCGCGGGCATCGACCCCGTCCAACTCACCATCACCCCGGCCCTCGACGTCGCCCTCATCGGTGCCGGCGGGCTCATGGGCATCCGCGCGGGTTCGTCACTCCTGATCGGCGCCATCCTCAACTACGCCATCCTCGTCCCCTGGATGATCCACCGCAAGGACATCCTCCCCAGCAATCCCCCCGAAGGCTTCGCCGAAGCGATCCTCAACCCCGCGCTCCTCGACACCATGAAGTACGGGATGCGGCAGATCACCCTCTGGTCGCTCTGGCCGGGCGTCACCATCATGGTCGTCGCCTCCTTCATCGTCTTCTTCGCGAAACCCAAGATCATCCTCTCCGCCATCGCCGGCCTCTTCGCCAAAAAATCGCCCGATGCCGAGAAGGACGTCCTCAGCCACATCGAAATCCCCAGGTGGGTTTTCGTCGTCGGTATCCCGATCTTCAGCCTCCTCGCCGCCTACCTCGGCCACGAGTTCTTCGACATCAAGTACTGGATGAGCCTCATCGGTGTCCCCCTGATGTTCATCCTCTCGCTCATCGCCGCCAATTCCACCGCCCTCACCGGCACCACCCCGGTCGGCGCGGTCAGCAAGGTCACCCAACTCACCTACGGCGCCATCGACCCCGGCAACATCAAGACCAACCTCATGACCGCCGGCATGACCGCCGAGGTGGTCTCCAACGCCAGCAACCTGCTCATGGATATCAAGCCCGGCTACATGCTCGGCGCCAAACCCCGTCAGCAGGCCATCGGGCACGTCATCGGCATCTTTTCCGGTGCCCTCGCCTCCATCCCGCTCTTCTATCTGCTCTTCACCACCACCCCCGATTTCAAGGATAAAGGCGTGGCCGGTCTCCAGAGCGACAAGTTCGAGATGCCCTCCGTCACCGTGTGGAAGTCAGTCGCCGAGGTCCTCACCAAAGGCATCGACATGCTCGCCCCCAGCGTGCTGGTCGCGGTCGGCCTGGCGGCGCTCCTGGGCCTCGTCATCGAGGTCAGCCGAATCCTCACCAAAGGCAAGTTCCCCCTCTCGTCCGTCGGGCTGGGCCTCGCCTTCGTCATCAACTTTCAATCCAGTTTCGCCATGTTCCTCGGCGCGTTCATCTTCTGGGCTCTCACCAAACGCCACGCCCACCTCTCCAAAGGCGACGGCACTCCCACCGGCCACTTCTGGAACGACAACCACGAACCCATCTGCGCCGGCCTCATCGCGGGTGCCGCGCTCATGGGCATCGCCGACGCCGTCGTCACCGCCTTTGTCCTCCCGTGGTGACCCCAGCGTGACCGGCTCTCTCCGTCTCTCACCGCTCCCCGCCAAAAACCAAAGCGGGCCGATGACCCGAAAGCCATCGACCCGCGAGGAACGAAGTTCTACCGCTCTGAAGGCCTGTTATCCCGAATCCGAACAGACTCCGGGGTGCGGCGCTCAAAAGTGATGTCACGACGAATTTCCGTTTGCGCAGCCAAGATCACGGCACTCCCCTCCGGACACCGCCGACCTCTCCGCGCGACACCAGACTCTCGTCCGAGCACCCCGACGCCGTCCGAAAAGAAAGTGAATTCCTTCTCACTCCAATCGAATACACATCCGCACGGGTCCGATCGCCGAAAGGCTGCCGCCATCACCCAAGGGAGCGTGGTGTCCTGCGCGCTAGTATCCGCAACGACCTCTGAAACCGGAAGCCCCGCTTGCCCACCGCTTTTCTCCCACGTATCGCCGCCGGTGACCCCCTCGCGGTGGCCGCGTGCATCGATGAATATGGCGGCACCATCTGGGGCTTGGCCGAGCGCTACCTCAAGGGCTTCGGCGACGACCTGGAAGACGCGGTTCAGGAGGTTTTCGTAGAAATCTGGAGGCACGCCAACCGCTTCGACCCCCTTCAAGGCTCCGAAGCCGCCTTCATCGCCACCATCGCCCACCGCCGCCTGATCGACCGCCAGCGCCGCGCCCAAACCCGCCGCGCCGTCCACTTCGAGGATCACGGCTTCCTCGCATCCAAGCCGTTGGCCTTCAACTCAGCCGAACTCGCCGACGACGTCCGAAAAGCCACCGAAGCCTTCCAAAAACTCGACGCCGACGAAAAACAAGTATTGTGGTTCTCACTCTACCACGGCCTCTCGCACGAAAGAATCGCGACGACGGTCAACATCCCCCTCGGAACGGTCAAAACCCGTCTTCGCCGGGGCCTGATGCGCCTCCGCGAACTTCTCCAAGCCGACTTCGCTCCCTCCAACACCCGCCCCAAGGTGGAAGGAGCCGCCCAATGAATCCTTCTACCAATCCCCCTCGCGACGACCGCGGTCCATCCCTCCGCCTCACCGAACTCCTGGCCGACCAAGCCACCGGCCCGCTGTCACAGCCCGAACTCGCCGAACTCAACGCCTTGCTCAACGCTCACTCCCATCCCCGGTCTCCTTCCGGCCTGCACGCCGACGCGATCTCGTCCATCAGCGGTGCCCTCATCAAAGCGTGGTCAGCGACCACCCAGGCCGCATTGCCGCCCGATGTCCGCGCCCGCCTCCTCGATCGCGGCCTCGAGTTCGCCCGCGAAAACTCTTCTCCTTCCGCCACCGCACCCATGCCCCGCCTTGCCCGCCTCGCCCACATGGCCCCGCCCACAATCCCAATGCAGCCCCGGCCGCGCCCCTTCTCTTGGCCCCTCCTCCTCACCGCCGCCGCGGCGTCCGCGGCGTTGTGTACGTCGCTCTTCATGCTCGACCAGGCCAGACGTTCCCGGGCCGAGTCGATTGTGGCGCGAATCCAGTCCGAAGCACAGAATCAGGAATCGATCACCCGTCTCGCGGCCTCGGAGGCTCGCATCAACGAAGTCACCGCCGCCCTTCAGGCCCAGCGTCAGGAAGCCAATGCCCTGCTCGCCACCGCTGCGGAACAGCGGACCACCCTCGAAGCCGAGAAGGCCGCCCTCGCCACCACGCTCAGGGCAGAACGTGAAACCACCGCCCAAACCGCCGCCCAGGCCGCCTCGCAGATCGCCGCTCTCCAAACTCAACTCACCGCCTCCGAACGCAACCTTTCAACCGCTCAGGCCCGCGTCGCCCTGCTCGAGCAGAACGCGGACAATGTCCAAATCGCCTGGACGGCCACCGAAATCCCGGAAGCCAAGGGCGTCACCGGAGACGTCGTCTGGAACGCCCGCCTCCAGCAGGGCTACCTGCGTTTCCGTGGCTTGGGCGCCAACGACCCCTCCAAAGAGCAGTACCAGGCGTGGATCTTCGATGAGGGCCGCGATCCCAAGTTCCCGGTCGACGCCGGAGTCTTCGACATCACGCTCGCCACCATGGACGAAGCCACCGGCGACCTCATCATCCCCATCGATCCCAAACTCCTCATCAAGAACCCCGGGGCCTTTGCCGTCACCCTCGAAACCCCTGGCGGCGTCGTCGTGACCGACAAGAAGCGCGTGGTCGTGCTGGCCCCGGTCGTCGTTCCCCCCGCTTCCTAAAGCGAGCGACCCGTCGCAGATGGCTCTCCGAGCACTCTTGTCGCCGCGGGTCAGTCGGTACGCTTGCCGCATGTCATTCGATGTCTACGCCGGCCCGCTCTGTTGCTACTACGCGCGGGCAGCCCGATCTCCGACCGACCCGGAGCAAGAAGCGGCCCGCGATCTCCTCCCCAGCATCCGCGGCTGGCAACGCATCATCGCCCCGGCCCTCCGCTCCGCCGGTGTCGGCCACCCGGAGTGGGACGAAAGGATCGACGCCCCGACGTTCACCCAAGACCTGACGCACGAAGGATACTGGGCCGTTCGACTGGTCGCCGCCTACGCGCAGTTCGATGACCTCGCTGAACCACCGAACCCGCCGACCATCGACTCGCTCGCCGGCGACCCCGCCCTCGCGCGCCTCCGGAGTCACGAATCCCGATCCCGGTTCGCCCACGTCCACGCCTGCGAGGCGTGGCTCCCGCTGCGGATCGCCGAACCGATCTCGCTCGAAATGCCCTCGGGCCGAACGCATCCGGTGGGCGGAGTCGAAATGTTGAAGGCCGAACTCGCAGCCCTCCAACGGGTTCTCATCGAGGGCACGTCCGCCAACGCAAGTCCGTCCCGAACCATCGCGCGCGGAGCCCTCGACACGTGGCACGCGCTCGCCGAGACTGCCCTCCGGTCCCGCGTGCCGGTCATGCTCGACTATTGACCACCCGCCCGCCGCGTTTCCCCACTTCACGCCGCCGCGGGCAATCCGTAGCACTCGCTCCGCCGGATTCTGTGCAGCGTGCGAAACACTTCTACCAGCAACCGGTGGTCCTGATCGCGCCCCACCAGCAACTCGCTGTGCTTCAGCTCGTCCAGCACGTCGTCCTTGAAGTGGACGAACGTGTCCGCGGCCATCGTCGCTCCGATCATGCACGCCCCGGCCGCCACCCGCCCGACGGCGAGCGGCGTCTGCAGGTGGGTCGCCAGTTCGCCCTGCACGAACGCAAACTGATCAATCCCGGGCAGCAATACCCGGGTCCGGAGCATCCGGTCCGCCTGTTCGAGGGCATCAAAGCCCGCTTGGTCCGCGCCGCACGCCAGCCGGGCCGCCGCGAGCCGGAGCGCCACCTCGGCTTCGTCGCCCGCCAGCCCAGCGCACGCCTCCATCGCGTCGCGCCGCTCGGTGTCCCGCATCGGGCCCACCCACGTCGCGAGCCACGCCGACGAAACCCGCGCCGCCGCCCGCTCGGCGCCGCTCGGACCGGCCTCATTCCGGAACCCGGATTCCACTCGCTTCGCCTCCGCCTCCGTCACGCCCGCGGTCAATCGCCGCATCGCCCGCTCGAACTGGTCTACCGAGGGCTTCCACACCTCCAGCCGCCGGACCCTTTTCCTCATCGGTGAGGACACACAGCGCCCCTTCAATCGGTCTTCCAGCGTCAGCCGCGCCGGTGCGCGACTGCTCCACGCCGCCGCTTCAATCAGCGCCGTCACCAACCCTGCCGAATCGCCTTCCTCCAGTTGAACTTCCACTCGCTCGCAATCCACCCGGCACGGGAAGACCGATGCATACGAAAGCGGCAGACTACCCGCCCAATCAAACCACGCCGCCTCGAAGCCGCTCCGCGTCAGCGTCTCAACCCGCATCATCCCAGCTGCGGTCACTTCCACCGCCGCATCCAGAAGGTGCTCGATCATCGCCCCGTCGGTCCCGCCCTCGCGGGCCGGCAGCGCAAACCATTCGATCCCCGCCGAGGCCGACGCGTGAACCCGATCGGCCCACCCGAGCGGCCACGCATTCGGACCGCGGACGCCGATCCGCAGCGGCCGCGCCGGCCATTCGTGGTCATCGATCCAGCGTGTCACGCGTTCCCCCACGTCCACGTCCGCCGACGCTCCCGCGGCGGCGAGGCCGCGCACGCCCCAATCGATCGCCGCCAGCCCCGCACGGTTGAGGTAGTCCGAAGGCCAGACCTTGGGAAGTCCGAAAACGCCAAGGTCCGAGGATTGTCGATTGAGGTGGCCGCGCATCGAGGCAACCTTCGGCGTTCACGGCCGCGCCCTTCAACTCGGGTGAACCGGGATTCCCCACACCGGTTCGGACTGTGGAGCGTGTCGGGCCGGTGCCGACTAGCACGACTCGATGCACGAGCGGTGCGGGCCTGTCGGTTGTTATCACTCGTTGTCCGAGAGTACCGGCAGGCGCGCGGCGGTCCGAACCGCCGATCGCCCAGGTGCTTCTGGTTCGAGCGGACGCGATCAATCAACCCTTTGAAATCCGAGCGCAAATCCTTCGGCAACGTCTCGGAGAAGGTTGTGTCGAGCGGAACCGCCGCATGTCGATCGCCAATCGGCTTTCCTGCTGGCGACGCTCGTCCGCTTCCTTCCTGAGTTTCGGTCGCGCGACGGTTGAGGACCGCTTTGGAGGACGAGCAGTTCTATTTGAAGAAACTCGCGTCATCGTCCCCGCCGTTACGACCGCAGCCCCGGTCCGGCCAATCCCGGCCCGGCCAAACCCGCTCCGCCCATTCCGGGCATCCCGCCCGCACCCCCACCGCCCATCGGCACCTGCTTGATCTTGCCTTCAGCGACGGCCTGCTGGACGTACTTGGCGACCTCAACATACTCCATCCGGAGTTCGCCCAGGACCCGCATCATCACTTGGTTTTCCTGCTCGGTGAGATTGCCTTTGGTCTTGGTCTCGAGAATCCCCAGAAGATCAACGAAAATCTTGGCCATCTCCAAGGACACGACCGACCGGCCCGTCCGGGGGTCGGGGAACGCCCCCATGTACGTCAACGCCTGCGTCATCAGCAGGCTCACAATGTCCTCGAATTTCGGCTGCTCGGAGCCCGCCTCGGCGATCCCTTCTTCGCCGGCGGCCGCTCCCCCTTCACTGCTCGGCGTCCCCAACCCCGCCAGACCCTTGCCGGTCGCGCCGGGTTTGGGCGTCTCCGCCTTCTTCGAGAGTTTTTCCTTCTCGGCCTGGGCCTGTGATTTCCAGTCCGAGTCGATGATAATCTTGGGGGCGTCGGACGAGTCGTCTGGCATGGAGATCTTTCCCTTGGCCGAAACCATCGCCCCCCACAACAGCCGGGAAACGGCGACTTCGAATGACCGCCGCATTGTAGGAACCGAAGTGCCGGATGCCCCGTCGCGGTCGCTGCGTCGCCAGCTCTCAACGATCGCCGCGGCTTCGCTGCTACTGGTCGGATGTCAGGCGACCCGTGTCCCCTCCACCGCCATCCTCTCTCGGAGTGAGTTTGATCGCACGGTCGAAGCCCGGGAGTGGAACATCCAGCGGGACCCGGTCCCGCACCCGGACACCGCGCCCACACCCGCCGCCGCCGCCCGCCCGGATGCGATCACGATTTCCGGGATCGCCGACGCGACGCCGCCCTCAAGCCGCCGCCCGGTGGTGCGTGTCACCGGCCCGATCGCCGCATCGTCCGGAATCACCGACGTGGCCGCCATCGTCGGCTCGACCGTGGGCTCACCCGAATCCCAAGTTGTAGGGGAATCCGTGTTTATCGACTCCAAAGTCGGCGACGTCAACGGCAAGCCCATCTACGCGGGCACGTTCCTCGCGCCGATGGCCGATCGCCTCCGCGCCAAAGCCGTCGAGGTGAAGCGCCCTGAGTGGGAGAAGTTCGCGCGAACCGAGATCAACCGGGAACTTGATCTCTTTATCGAGGACGAATTGCTTCGGGCCGAAGCCCTCGCGTCGTTCAGTCCCGAACAGCGGCAGGGCTTCCTGGGCTTTATGGAATCCCTCTCCAAGAAGGTTCAGAGCGAGAACTACGGCAGCCGGGCCTTGGCCGAGAAACGCGCCGAAGAAACCGACGGCCGGAGTTTCGATGAGGCCCTCCGTCGACGGCAGGACGACGAACTCATCAAGTACCAGCTCGGCGAACAGATTTATCGCCGCGTCAACATCTCGTGGCGTGATATCGAACAGACCTACTACCGCCTCTTTGACAACTTCAACCCGGCCCCGAAGGCCACGTTCCGAATGATCCAGGTGCTCGACACCAAAGCCCAGGACATCGAAACCGTGAAAACCCGGCTCGCAGCGGGGGAAGCATTCAAAGACATCGCGTCCGACGCGATCAACATTTACAAGGCCAAGACCGGCGGGCTCGACACGCTCGAGATGAAGGGCGTCAAGGAAGAAGCCAAGATCTATCTCAACCCCAAACTCAACGAGGCCGCGCGGGTGCTCCCCGTGGGCGACGTAGCCGGCCCCATCGAACTCGACGGCAGCGTCGCGTGGATCACGCTCGAAAACATCAACGCTAATACGCGTTCTCTCTACGACGCCCAACTCGTGATCGAGAACGTCCTGCGTGAAGGCCGCACCAACGACGAACGCAAAAAGTACATCAACCGCCTCCGGGCCCGCGCCAGCATGTCCAAAGTAGACGACATGCGCGAACGTCTGGTGGAGATCGCGGCGGATCGGTTTTACTAAAGCGACCGATCACGTGGGCGACCAATCACGGCATGACCCTTGCGGATACCAAGGCCAGCCCACTTTGGCCAGCCGAACGTTGGCCAGCCCAACGCTGCGTTCGTGACTTCCCGCCGAGCACCGCCTAGGGTTGGTTCTGCATCAAGAGTCCCGGGAGGCCTTGTAACCCGGGCGGCAACCGAGCGGACGTGTCTTAACACGAATCCAGCCGCGGTGCCGAGGCCAGCCCCTGCGGGGGAGCGATGCGGCCGTCCTGAGTCCCTTCTTGGGCCATTCAGCGGCAAACAAGATGGTGACGTTCACCATCGACCCCGCAACGCTGGACGCTGTTGGTGCCGTGAAGGAGTTTCACGGCCGTGACACGTTTTTCCACCAAACCCGGCGCCCCCGCCCCAGAGTCCGTGTTCCCGCCGTCACCGGCCCGAGCCCGGGTAGTTGCCAACCTCGGCATCGCAACGTCCGCGCTCCACCCCCCCCGACGTGTCGGCCACGATCTCCTGCGGCCGCTCGCCGGCTCGATCGTTCAATCCACCAGTTATGCCCAATCAGGCCTGGGTTCGTACGAAGGCCCGACCTACAGCCGCGTCGCCAACCCCAGCGTGGACGAACTCGAGACGCTCCTGGGATCGCTCGAGAACGCGCTCCCTTCCGTCACATTCTCAACCGGTCTCGGCGCCGAAACCGGGCTCTTTCTGGCGCTCCTGAAGGCCGGTGACCACGCCGTCGTCGGAGATGCCATCTACGGTGGAACCACCCGGCTCTTCCGTCAGATCCTCTCCGGATTGGGCATTTCCTTCACGTTTGTCGACAGCAGCAACCCGGCCGCCGTGGAAGCCGCGATCCGCAACAACACCAAACTCGTCTTTATCGAAAGCCCGGCCAATCCGACCCTCAAGCTCACCGATATCGCCGCCATCGCCGGCATCACCAATCCCCGATCCATCCCCCTCGCCGTCGACAACACCTTCCTGACCCCGGTTCTGCAGCATCCCCTCGAACTCGGCGCCGACGTCAGCGTCTATTCCACCACCAAGCACATCGAAGGTCACTCCGCTGCGCTGGGCGGCGCGCTCACCACCCGGAACGCCGGGATCGCCGACCGCCTCCGCTTTATCCGCAAGGCCACGGGCGGCATTCAGACCCCGTTCAACGCGTGGGTCACCGTTCGCGGCATCAAAACCCTCGCGCTCCGCATCCGCGAGCAGTCCCGCCACGCCGCGACCGTCGCCGCGTGGCTTGATCAATCCGGCCTGGCCGCCCACGTTATCTATCCCGGCCTCACCAATTTCCCGCAGCGTGGTCTGGCCGAGCGCCAGCACCTGGGCGGGCACGGCGGAGTGGTGACATTCGAACTCAACGGCGGCTATGACGCCGCGGTTTCGTTGCTCTCGAACCTCACATTGGGAACTCTCGCCGAGCACATCGGCGGCGTCGAAACCCTCTTCACCCACCCCGCAAGCATGACCCACGGCGATGTGCCGCGGGAAGACCGACTGGCGGTCGGGCTTACCGACGGGCTTATCCGCCTCTCCGTCGGGCTCGAAGATCCGATCGACATCATCCGTGACTTTGCCGACGCCGCGGCCGCCGCCGGCCTTCAACCCGTTTCATCAAACTCGGCCGTGTCTCGAACCGGTCAAAAGGGGAGCAAACTATGTCGCGCGGTGAACTGATCGTCCTCAAGTTCGGCGGTTCGGTGCTTAAAGATGAGAAGGCGCTCGCGACGGCGGCCCACGAACTCTACCGGTGGGTGCGGGCCGGCTCGCGGATCGTCGCCGTCGTTTCCGCGTTTGAAGGAACCACCGATGCGCTCATCGGCAAGAGCCACGAGTTCACCGACTCCCCGAGTGAGGGTGCACACGCGCTCTTGCTGGCCACCGGCGAACTTACCACCGCCGCACTGCTCGGGCTCGCCCTGGACCGTGCCGGCGTGCCCAACCGGGTCCTTCCGCCCGCCGCCGTCGGGCTCAAGACCCGCGGCAACGTGCTCGACTCCGCCTGCGTCAGCATCGACGTCGACGCCGTCAAGCGTCACCTGTCCGAGGTGCCGGTCGCGGTGGTGCCCGGCTTCATCGGCTTGGCGCACGACGGCACCATCACGCTGCTGGGTCGCGGAGGGTCAGACCTTTCGGCCCTCTTTCTCGCCGACCAACTCGAAGCCGACCGTTGCCGACTCATCAAGGACGTGGGCGGTCTCTTTGAGCGCGACCCAAAGATTCCGGACCCGAGGGGCCCCGCCAGACGGTTTGAGTCGCTTTCGTGGGACGACGCGCTCGCCCTCGATGGCAAGATCATCCAGCACAAGGCCGTGCGCTACGCGCGGGAGCGCGGAGTCGCGTTCGAGATCGGCGGCTTTCTCAACCCGCTCGTCTCCCGTGTTGGCGATGAGCCACGCATCACCATTCCGCCACAGAACCCCTCGCCTCCGCTCCGCGTCGCCGTCGCGGGGTGCGGCGCGGTCGGCCGCGGAGTCGTTGAACACCTCGCGGCCCATCCCGACCTCTTTGAGGTCGGGGCGGTCCTGGTGCGAGACCCCGCCCGCCACGCGGGGCTACTCGGGGCCGACCGCCTTCTTACCACCGACCCGCACGCACTGGAGTCCGCGGACCTTCTCATCGAGTTGATCGGCGGCGTTGACCTCTCCCTCCGTCTGGTCCGCAGCGCCCTGGCGCGCGGGGCTCACGTGGTCACCGCGAACAAAGCGCTCATCGCCCTCCACGGTCCGCAACTCGCCCTTCTCTGCCAGGCCCAGGGCGGTAGCCTTCGATACAGCGCCTCCGTCGGCGGCGGCGTACCGATGATCGAATCCGTCCGACGATTCGCAGCCCGCGACACCATCACCGAAATCCGCGGCATCGTGAACGGAACTTGCAACTTCGTGCTCGATCGCGTGGCTTCGGGGCGGCCCTTCGCCGATGCCGTCTCGGAAGCCCAGACCGCCGGTTTCGCCGAGGCCGATCCGTCGCGTGACCTGCACGGTGTGGACGCCGCCGAGAAACTCGTCGTTCTCGCCCGCGAGGCGTGGGGAGCACTCCTTTCACCGGACGATGTAACGCGCGAGCCGCTGGACCCGCACTCCTTTCGCAAGGCCGGACCCGGGCAGATCGCCCGCCAAATTTCTTCGGTCACTCGCATCAACGGCTCCGTGACCGCTTCGGTTCGTATCGAAGCCCTGGACAAAGAAAGCGCCATCGGCCGCACCGCCGGCCCGGGCAACATCCTCACCATCCGCGGCGAAACCCTCGCCCCGCTCACGCTCCGGGGCCTGGGGGCCGGACGCTGGCCCACCGCCGAGTCGGTCTTTGCCGACTGCCTCGACGTCACGCTGCTTCCGCGCGAGAGCAGTGCCATGAATCCTCAGCGGGAGGCCGTCGATGCCGTCTGACCCACACGTGACCACCTTCACCCACGGGGCGACGATCGTCGGTGCCACCGGCGCGGTCGGCCGCGAAGTTCTGCGCGTGCTGCATGAACGCGGCGTCAAAGCGTCCAAGGTTCGGGCCCTCGCTTCCGATCAGTCAACGGGGACGCTCGTCCCATTCGGGGACGACGATGTCGTCGTCGAACCGACTACGCCAGAACGTATCCGCTCGGCCCCGGTCTCGATCTTCGCTGCCACGGCCGACATCGCCCGACGCTTCGCCCCCGAGGCCGTGGCGGGCGGCACCGTTGTCATCGACAATTCTTCCGCTTTTCGCATGGACCCCGGCGTCCCGCTCATCGTGCCCGGGGTCAACGGCGGCACCCTGCACGCCGGTTCGCGATTGATCGCCAATCCCAACTGTTCCACGATCATGCTCGTCGTGGCGCTCGAACCACTCCGCCGCGCCTTTGGCATTGCCCGCGTCGTTGTCTCAACCTATCAGGCCGTTTCCGGGGCGGGGTTGGGTGCGATCGCCGAACTCCGGTCGCAACTCCAGACCGTTTTGGACGGCGGCGAACCCCGGCCCAGGTTCTTCAAGGAGCCGTGCGCTTTCAATCTCTTCAGCCATGACTCCGAGGTTGATGTGGAAGACGGCGTGAACGGCGAAGAACGTAAAATCATGCTGGAGGCCGCCCGAATCTGGGAGGACCGCACGATCCAAGTCACGCCCACCTGTGTCCGCGTCCCGGTGATCCGGGCCCACAGCCAATCGGTGATGGTCGATCTCCGCACAGCTGTCTCGCTCGCCGACGTCCGATCCGAGTTTCGCGATGGCAAGTCGATCTCGATCGTCGATGATCGCGTGAACAACGCATTCCCGACGCCGCTCAAGGCGACCGACCAGGACAACGTGCTCATCGGCCGGATTCGTCCCGACCCTGCCCAACAGCCCGACGAAAACGACCGCTACACACGCTTCTGCTTCTTCGCCTGCGCGGACCAGCTCCGCCGCGGAGCCGCCACGAACGCGCTCGACATCGCGGCCCGGCTCGGGCTGCTTCCGGGGTAACTTCCGACCCCGGAGCCCGCCGCGTTTCTGGACAGCCGGGCGCCGTTCTGATATACATCGCATCATGACCGACCACTCACGACGCGTGTTCCTATCCGCCGCCGCTGCCGCCGCCGCGCTCCCACTGATTCGATCCCCCCTTGCCGCCGCTTCGTTCGGGCAAGGGCCTCGCAAAGGCCCCATCGTCATCGGATCCGCCAACGGCCGCCCCGGGGCCGCCCGCGCCGTCGCCCTCCTCAACGACGGCTTCGACCCCGCCGACGCCGTCGTCCAGGGGGTCCGCATCATCGAGAACGATCCCAACGACGATTCCGTCGGGCTGGGCGGCCTTCCCAACGCCGACGGCGTCGTCCAACTCGACGCTTCGGTCATGCACGGGCCCACCCACAAGTCGGGCGCGGTCGCAGCGCTCGAGAACATCAAGAACCCGTCGATGGTCGCGCTCCTGGTGCTCCGCCGCACCGACCACTGCCTCTTGGTCGGCGAGGGTGCCCTCCGCTTCGCGAAGTCGATGGGCTTCCGCGAAGAGGACCTCGTGACGGAGAACTCCCGCCGCCAGTGGCAGGCCTGGCGCGAGAACATGAGCAAAGACGACGACTGGCTGAACGACGACGAGCAAGACGCTCCGTTTGGCAAAACATGGAACACGCTGCCCTGGCAAGACGAGGGCGGCGCAGATGCCGGCCGCGCTGCGCCACGCATGAACGACGGTCCCGAGTTCAAGATGCCCAAGCCCGTCGGCCTCCGCCCGTTCCGAACCGACGTAACCGGAACCGTTCACCTCTCCGCCCTCACCGCCGCCGGCGACATCGCCAGTTGCACCTCAACCAGCGGCCTCAACTGGAAAATCCCAGGCCGCGTGGGCGATTCCCCCATTATCGGGGCTGGCAACTATTGCGATAACGACGTCGGGGCCGCCGGCTCCACCGGTCGCGGCGAAGCGGCCATTGTGAACCTCGCCTCGTTCCTCATCGTCGACCTGATGTCGCGCGGCATCGAACCCGGCCAGGCATGCCTCGACATCTGCAAGAAGGTCGTCGATCACACCAAGGAAAAGCGGCTTAAGAATGCCCGCGGCTTCCCCAATTTCAACGTCCGCTTCTACGCCCTTCGCAAAGACGGTGCGTTCGGCTCGGCTTCCCTCTACGGCGGTTCACAGTTTTCGGTGGCCGATGCCGCGGGCGACCGGCTTGTCGATGCCGGGGCGTTCTTGGAAGGGTCTCCCGAGGCCTGAACCCGACCCATCGAACCCCATTTCAGCCCACCCGCAACCCCGCGACACAATCCGCCAC
>CAZJXA010000069.1:0-14580 GCA_964549785.1 uncultured Phycisphaeraceae bacterium
CCCCCGACCACCGATTCGTCGTCGTTGCCGCCGTCGACGATCGCGTTGAAGTCGCCGTCGTACAGCCACATATCGGTGTCGCTGGTATGCCCCTGCCCGATGGTGGTGATCACGACTACCCCGGCGGGGACGTCGGGACCGGTCACGGGGATAACGGGCTCCGTGAACAGAGTGGCCACGTACGGTGCGGTGGTCGCCGCTGCACCGGTCACCCGGTAGAGAAATTCCTCGCCAGCCCCGAAACCGTACCACTGATTCATTCGCGATGGTGCGGTGCCGCTGCTGGACGTTTGCAGCGCGATGTCGCTTACAACGGAAATGACGCCCTCGATCTGGCTGAGGCCACGGATCGTGCCGGTATGCCCCACGGGACCGGTAGTCGTGAGCCGCAGCCGGTGTCGGTAGATGCCGGCGACCGCAGGTCGCACCCTGACCCGGAAGTAATCAAGACCCGCCGCCGAACCGCCCACCGACATTCCGCTCAGGAAGTCCCCCGACTGCATCCCCTCCCCACAGCTTGAGGCAACCGTCGCGACTATCTTGCCGTCGTTGGGCTCGACCTCGGGGTTGGCCACCTGGGCAAAGCACGCGAACCGGAGCAATTGGGCTGCGGCGAAGGCACCGAAGAGATGGGACGAACGGGCCATGTGCGAACCCCTTTGCGTTGGAGAGGCCTATGGCGGTGATCCCGATCACCATCCTGTCGACCATCGACCGAAAGCAGGCGCCGGGCAGACAAAAATCGCGAGGGAGATCGAATGAAAAACCCCCGGAACAGGTATGCCCCGGGGGTTGGATTCTACGTGGAGAGCCGCGGTTGGCGGCCCAGCGACAAGGGCTCAGCAGCCGCCGGCTTCGAACCGGCTGAAGAAGATGGTGATGTCGTCGGAATCAACGTCGTCGTCGCCGTCTTGATCGCCGCACGAATCGCCGTTTTCGAAGTTGGAGAAGAAGAGCGTGATGTCGTCGGAGTCGATATCCTCGTCGCCGTCCTGGTCGGCGCGGCAGGACGTGATGTCAGAATCGCAACCGCCGGTGCCGCAGTTGTCGGTGTCATCCGTCAAGATCGCGCGAACACCGGTGCTCACCACGTCGTCGCGGACGAAGGACGTCGCCACGGTGCCGTCGGCGTTCTCGAACCCGATGGTGACGAGATCGTTGGGGGTGCCCAAGACCCCGTAGCGGAATTCGACCTCGCCGGACTCAAAGAGCACGGCTTGGAAGGTGTTGGCGTCGGCGGGAAGCCCGAATTGGGGAACGGCGGTGTACTGAACGATGAGGCGGAGGTCGAACCCAGAGGTTCCTAGGTTCTGGTAAACGACTGTGCCACCCAAGGCGGGGTTGAGATCGTCCCAGTACGGATAAATGGCGTTGTTGGGGAGGGCGACCGAGGGGATCGCCGTGTTGGTAAAGACATTCGACCCCACTCCGAACGTGAGCAGCCCGTTCGAGCCGACGAAGACGTCCGTGAACGCCGCGCTGTAGTGCGTGAACGAGAACCCGATGGGGATGTTCACATTGGCATCGTCGCCGAGGGTGAGCGGGGTTCCGGTCGCGCTGATGTCCTCGAATGAGCCGGCGGTTCCGTCGCTGACGTACTCGCCCGGGGTCACGCAGAGAGCGTCGTTACCCAGGTACAGACCACCCGCCGCCTGGCAGTCGGCGGCGGAGAGGACCGAGCATGAGCCGGTCACGCAGCAGGCACCGGTCGAAACGAGTTGCTCGATGAAGATGCCGAGAGTCGCGCCCGCGGCCGGGGCCGTGGTGAGGAACTTGCCGACCTGGATGTAGTAGGTGGTGCCCGCGGTCAGGAAGTTCGTGGTGACATCGGCGTGGAGGCCCACGCCGCTGTCGTCGTCGCACGCGACCTGCGTGAGCGAGGAGCACGAGCCGTCGGCGCTTTCGTAGACCGAGACGATCGGATCGGCGACGTTGTTGCCGGTGGCGACGGCGGGATCCGTCCGAATGCGGACGCGATCGCCCGCGCCCACAACCTTGTACCAGACCGTGTAGTTGCTGGAGGTCTGGCACGAGGCCGGAGCCTCGGGGGGGATCGCATTGCCCTCAATAAAGTCGCCCGCGGTGGCGACGGGGAAGGGCCCGCTGATGAGGGTCGCGTTCTGGCAAAGGTCGTTCGCCGCGGCGGGGGGCCGGACTTGGAACGTCGCGCTGGCGGTCGCGCTCCGCGGCACGTCGTCGGCGGCGGTGACGGTAAGGGTCTGGACGCCGAGCGAAGCGGCGGGACCGACGACCACGTTACCCGAATACACGTTGTCGATAGCCGCGTCGGGCCCCATTCCATCGTCGAGCAACGTCACGGTGCCGCCGTCGATGGCGGACGCGTCGAGGGACACTGTGACGCCCGTGGACGGCGGGTTGGCGCCGGACGTGAACGCCGCCGTCGCCAAGATGGACGTGCCTACTGCGCCGTTGTTGGGGCTGAGCGTCAGCGTCACGGACGGCGGAATCGGATCGTTGGTGCCGAGGAGGATCACGGCCCACTCGTTAATGGTGCCGACGTCGCCGCCGGCATCGTCATCAATGCGGAGCGTCCATGTGCCGTTGGAGTCGCGACCGTTCAAGCTGTCGAGATTGGCAACGGGCGTGAGGCCGGAGATTGGAAGGATCGAGCCCGCCGCGAACGTCGCGAGGCCGCCCTCGGGGCGGAATGAGCCCGCAAACGGTGCCGCCGACCCCACGATCGACGCCGCGGCGTCCTGATCGAAGATGGTGTCGGAAAAGTTGTCGCCCCCGGAGCCGTTGTCGGTGGAGAGGTGGATGTACTCCGTACCGCCCGGGACAATGACGACGATGTCCAGATCGCCATCGAACGTGTGGGTGATATTCAGGCGGATATCAACGTCGCCCGTGACCACGGGGCCGCCCGCAACGGTGATCGAGGTTTGAACCGTCGGGCTATCCGGAATCGCCACGGCGATGGGTCCGGACGAGAATGTCTGTCCGGAGGCGATACCCGCAAGCCCGCACGTCAGGCCCGCCGCCAGCGAGATCTTCAACGACTTCTTCATACAACGCTCCCTTTATTAAATCCGGATCGCGGCGCGGCCTCACGATGGCTCGCGGCACGATCTGCTCCTGCACCACACGATTGAAACACCTTCTTGGAGTCGAGTCCGGCTTCCCCGACATCGACACCCGCGTATTCTAACTCCTTTCGCGAAAAGAGCCACAGCCTTCGGGAGGATTAGGCATTTATAAATCCGATTGCACTTATTGGACCAGTGAAAAACCCCCGGGGACCGTTCGGCACCCGGGGGTCTTGATGTTACCTGAGTCTGTAGGTGTGTAGATCAGGCCCGACGATTAGGGGCAGCCACCGTTCTCGAAGGCCGCGAAGAAGATGTTGATGTCGTCGGAGTCGACGTCGTCGTCGCCGTCCTGGTCGCCGCAGGAGTCGCCGGCCTCAAAGGCCGCGAAGAAGAGGTTGATGTCGTCGGAGTCGATGTCCTCGTCGCCGTCCTGGTCGGCACGGCAATCCGTGATGTCCGAAGCGCAGCCGCCAACGCAGTTGCTGCTGCCGGGGGTGAAGGTGGCGTCGTACGAGTTGCCACCGGTGCCGATGGTGTCGCCATCAGCGCTGACGGCGACGGTGCCGTCGGCGTTCTCGATGCCGATCGTGGCATCGCCGGTCGGGAAACCATCGACCGCGCCGTAGCGGTATTCGATGTTGCCGTTCTCGTACAGGATGGCCTGGAAGGTGTTGAAGGAGACGGCCGGATCGGCGGCGAACTGGGGAACGTTCGTCCACTGGGCGACGAAGCGGAGGTCAACACCCGCAGTGCCGAGGGTCGCGTGGTAGCACTTCGCGCCGGGGGAGGCGGCGAAGTTGAAGTCGTCCCAGAGGGCGTAGGCGGCGTTATTGGGAATGGCGACCGAGGGGATGGCAGTGTTGAAGAACGTGTTGAACCCGGCGCCGAACGAGACGTAGCCGTTGGAGCCGATGAAGGCGTCGGTGTAGTCGGTGCCGAAGAAGTTGAAGGTGAAGCCGATGGGAACGTTCACGTTCGTATCGTCGGCCTGGAGGATCTCGGTGCCGACATCGGCGATATCCGAGAACTGGCCGGACCCGAGGGCGAGGCTGTAGTTTCCGGGTTCTTCGCAGGTGCTGAGGTCGCCGAGGTAGTCGCCCTGGGCGGTCGCGCACTCGGCCTCGCTGAGGATCGAGCAGCCCGTCGCCGCGCAGCACGCGCCCGTCGGGACGCAGCCGCCGTCGACCGAGATGTCGAAGACGTAGGAGTTGTTGCCGGTCTCGCAGCCGTTGGCCACAAAGTCCACTGGGCTCATCAGGATGACGTAGAGGCCGGCCGGAACGGTCGCCGAGATGGTGACCGTCTCGCAAGAATCGCTGGTGAAGTCGAACGCTTCCTGCACCAAGCCCGAGCAATCACCCGACAGAATGACCGCGTTCGCGGCGAATTCGGCGGTGAGGGTGGCCGTGATGGTGGAGGTGCCGAACGTCTGGACTTGGTACCAATCGGTGTCACGCAGGGCCGGGGAGGAGAAGCCCTGCCCGTAAATCACGGTGTTGCCGCAGGGGATGGCTTCATAGAGGGGGGGAACAAGGTTGCAGCCGCCGTTGAGGTCTTCGCCGCAGAGTTCGGCTTCGAGCACCGAGCCAGCGGGCTGGGGAATCTCACAGGGCTCAACGATCGACACGTTGAACGAACCGGAGCCGGTGGCGGCGCCGTAGCCGCCGATGCGGATCAGAATCTGATCGCCGATCGTGACCGGGGTTTCTACGCGCGACTGAAGGCCGCAGGTGTCGTCGTTGCACGCGATGGCGCTTGTGAAGGCCGGGCACGCAGCGGGAGCGTTGCCGGAGTAGAGAGCGATCTTGGAGTCGTAGAACGCGGTGCCGCAAGTCTGGACGCGGAGGAGACCGGTGCCTGTCACGGTGTAGTTGAACCAAGCGTCCTGGCCAACTTGCGAGAACCCAAATTCGACACATTCATCGGGACCATCGGTGGTGAAACCGATGGTGCTAAAGGCGTTGTCGCCGTCGACGGCCGTGACGGCCTGGGCGCAGGTGTCGTTGCCGGGGCCGGGGCCGGCCACGGCGATCGAGATCGAGCCGGCGTGGGTGCCGCCGGCAAAGTCGGCGATGCGGATCTGGACGGTTTCGCCGGCCGCGATGTTGTATGAGAGCGACGTCTGAAGGCCGCAGAAGTCGTCGAGGCAAGAAACTTCCGCGCAGCCGGACCAGAAGCCCAGGACGGAGTCGCCCCCGGTGAGGCCGCAGGTCGAAGCGGTCAGCGTACCGGCGCTGACGGCCGTGTAGGCGAACCACCGGTCTTCCGCGGTACCCGTAGCACCGCACGAGCCGGCACCGTCGTTGGTCGAGCCGGCGAGGTCGTACGCGTAGACTCCATCGGTCACCAGCGTTGCGGTCGCGCAAGAATCACTCTGAGCAAACGCAGCCGTGCTGCAACTAAGCCCCGCGGCAATGGCCAAAAGCCACGCCGCCTTGTTCGTACATCCGTTCGTCATATGAACACCCTCTTTCTCTGCGAAACGACTCCCCGACCCTGCTCGTGCCTACCGCTGACAGTCGCCGCAAGCGGCTTCCGACAGAACGTTTTCGGCTACACAACCGAATGGCACGAATGGCCGGTGCAGAACTGACACCGCAACCAGTGTAACCAGTTTTCCCAAGTCCGCAACCCGAATTTTACCTTTCAATGAGATTTACGGAACCGATCGTCGCCCATCGGCAGCGTCCGATTCGCATTATATGGTCCTCGGTCCATACGCTGTCCCCCCATGAAAGCAAGCGTCTCGTGGCTCAACCGACTTCTTGAACGACCGCTCACCGCGGAGGCGATCGAACTCGCGCTCATCGAGGCAGGTTTTCCGATCGAGTCGAAAACAGCAGTTACCGGACCAGATGGCCCGGACCTTCAACTCGACGTCGAAATTACCAGTAATCGGGGCGACTGCCTTTCCCACATCGGCTTGGCCCGCGAGGTCGCGGCGAAAACGGACAGTTCGCTCCGGCCCCCTGTGCTGGCAGCCCCTGCTCCGCTGAATTCCGCAGCCACCTCCTCCGCCATTGCGCTCTCCAACCCGCCGAGTTCCGGGTGCCCGCACTTCTCCGTCCGGGTGATCCGGGGTGTCACCGTTGGTGCCAGCCCGCCGTGGCTTCGCTTGGCGCTGGAGTCCGTCGGGCAAAGGTCCATCAACAACGTCGTCGACGTGACCAATTTCATCTCCGCCGAACTGGGGAATCCCTGCCATGTGTTTGATCTCGCGAAGCTCGCGGGAGCTCAACTGAACGTCCGTTTCGCACATTCGGGCGAAGCCCTCACCACGCTCGACGGCAAGAAGCGAACTCTGAGCGGCGATGAATTGGTCGTGGCCGATCGCGACCGGGCCCAGAGCCTTGCGGGAGTGATGGGCGGGGCCGATTCGGAGGTGTCGCTCTCGACCACCGACGTTGTGTTGGAGATGGCCACTTGGAATCCCGTCCTGGTCCGCCGCGCATCCCGCCGCCACGGCCTGCGCACCGACGCCTCGCACCGCTTCGAGCGTTTGGTCGACCCCCGCACGATCGAGGCCGCTTCGGCGCGGGGCGCCGCCCTTATCGTCGAGGTTGCTGGGGGCGAATTGCTGTCCGGGACGGTTGCAGCTGGCCTCCCGATGGAACCGCCGATGCGGGTACGGCTTCGGCCCCGCCGTGTCCGAGACATTCTCGGTGTCGACGTTTCTCCCGAACGGCTTTCCACACATCTTGCAGCGCTCGGCATCGGGGTCGGGCCACTCGGTCGGGCCGGTGACGACCTCGTTGCGCTCGTCCCGCCGCATCGACCGGATATCACCCGCGAAATCGACCTGATCGAGGAATACGCCCGTCTCGAAGGATTGCCGCTGATCCCCGTCGCGGAGCGGATGAGCCTGCGCGTGAAGGCCCCGCAGGCCAGCGAGCTCGCCCGCGGGACGGTTTCCGAAACACTCGTCGGACTCGGGTTTTTTGAGGCGATTTCCTTCAGTTTCGCGAGCCGGGAAATCGCCGGGATGTTCATGCCGCAAGGAATGACGGCGGTGGCCGTCGATGACACCCGCAGGGCCCACGAGCCGGCGCTCCGCCCCGCGATCATCCCGGGACTGCTTGCAAGCCGCCGGCATAATCAAGACGGAGGGGTGATCCGCAGCGGCGGCGTGCGCCTCTTTGAGACCGCGGCGGTTTTCGCTGACACCGGCGAAGCGGGCACGGAAACGACCAACGTTGCTTTCCTTGCGGACGTTCCTTTCAAGGGAAAAACGCCCACCCTCTCCGAACTTCAGATGGGAGTTCGACTCGCGCGCGGCGTGATTGAAACGCTCATTCGGTCGACGCGGGGGAACAGCGTCGCGATCCGGGTGGAATCTCGACCGCCGCATTGCCGGGGCTTTCGTGCGGGCGCGACCGCCGCGGTGTCCGTCAACGGGAGGGAATTGGGGGTCTTCGGACTGATTTCGGACGAAGCGGTTTCGGCCTTCGGTCTGACCATACCGGTGGTCGCCGGCGAACTGAACTTGGCTGAAATTATTGCGGACTATCCGGCCCCCAGTGCCCTTGCGTCCCTGCCCGGCTTCCCGGGCATCGAACGCGACGTCTCGTTCATCGTTCAGGAATCCGTCACGTACGCCATGATCGAGGGCGGGGTGACCGAGGCCGGGGCCCGCTGGCTCGAATCGTGCGGCTTCGTGGGAACGTATCGCGGCCTCCAAATCGGGAAAGGCCGCAAGAGCGTCACCCTGCGGCTCGCTTTCCGCGACCCCACGCGGACGTTGACACATGACGAGGTTGACGGGCCGGCCCGGGCCGTGATTGACCGGCTGAAAGCGGTGCTCGGTGCGGAAGTTCGGGAGGTGTAGAGATGGTTCGAAGGGCGTCGGATCGGGCACCGCTCCGCACCCCCGCTATTATGCCCCGAGCGGCGATTCGGACGCGGAGGGTGATGTGATCTTGCCGCCAGCAACCGGGCAGGCTCAGGCTAAAAGGCAGCATTCACGGGTTCTGGCGGTCGATGACGGCACAAACGAAGGGTGATGGAAGAACATGCACAACGCGACCGAAGCGCTCCCGACGCGAGGGCTTTCCAAGTTAGCCGGACTCTGGCCAACGCCCGAAGACATCGGTGAGAGGCCCTTGATCTGGGTAAACGGCCACCTCCTCCCTAAGGCGCAGGCGATGGTCAGCGTCTACGACCACGGTCTGCTTTATGGCGACGGGGTTTTCGAGGGAATCCGCGTGTACCGCGGCCGGATTTTCAAGTGTCAGCAGCACATGGAGCGGCTGTACAAGTGCGCGGAACGGATCCACCTGAAAATCCCTATCACGCCTGCCGAGATGATCGCGGTGCAGCGTGAGGTGATCCGCGCGAACGGGCTTGATGACGGCTACATCCGTCTCGTCGTCACCCGCGGTTTCGGTACCTTGGGCCTTGATCCGCGCCGCTGCCCGACGCCGGGGATCATCTGCATCGGTGATCAGATCCGGCTGTACGCGCCGGAGTTTTATGACAGCGGGATGCGGGTGATCGTGGCCAAGCGTCCGAAGACACCGGTGGCGTGCCTCGACCCGCGGATCAAGAGCCTGAACTACCTCAACAACATTCTGGCGAAGGTTGAGGCCATCGAGCAGGGCTGCGATGAAGCGATCATGCTCTCGACCGACGGCTGGGTTACTGAATGCACGGGCGACAACATCTTCGTCATCAAGGACGGCAAGATGTTCACCCCGCCCCCGGTGTGCGGCGAGTCGGGGCTGCTTGAGGGTGTCACGCGCCGCTTCGTGGTCAACGAGTTGGCCCCCCAGTGCGGGGTGCCGTGCATCGAGAAGATGATGAAGATCGACGATGTGCTGAACGCCGACGAGGTATTCCTGACCGGCACCGCCGCCGAGATGATCGCGGTCAACCAGATCGACATCGACAACGAGCCGCACCGGATTTCGAGCGGCGAGGGACCGTTGACCAAGAAGATGCGGAAGAAGTTCCGCGAGGTGGTGACCAGCGACGAGGTGCCGGAGGATTGAGCGTCGGCGACAACGCGGCCCGACGCCCGTTTGTGTTAAGATTGCGCTCATGCAATCGACCCCCACGCTTGAAATGGCCCTCCGAATCGGGACGGCGCTCGTATTGGGTGCACTTGTTGGCCTTGAACGCGAACGGAAGCGTCGGCCGGTGGGTTTTCGCACGATGATCCTCATCAGCTTGGGGTGCGCTGGGTTTGTGCTGGCCGGCCATGAGCTGATGGTGCAAGGGCAGGCCGACCGCGTTGGAGGACCGAACGAGGTCGATGCTTTGAGCCGCGTTCTTCAAGGGCTGATGGGGGGCGTCGGTTTTCTGGGCGCGGGCGCGGTTATCCAGAGCAAACGGTCGGTGCGGGGGCTCACGACTGCCGCTGCGACGTGGGTGGTGGCGGCGATTGGGGCTTCGTGCGGGCTGGGACTCTACAAACTCGCGGCGCTTTTGACGGTCGCCGCGTTGTTCACGCTGATCGTGCTTGACAGTGTGGAAGGGAAATACTTCCCGGATGAACTTCCCGACGAGACGCCGCCGACGGTTGTTCGGATCGACAGTGTGAACTGGGAGAAAACGGCGGTGCCCCCGGCTGATGCCACGAAGAACTCCAGTGACTCGTGAGCCAGCGAGCGGCCTGGGGTGGGATCGGAATCGGCCGGGCCGACAAAGGCGATCACACCTTTGGGCCGGAATCTTCCAAGTCAGCGATGTCGTCCTTGAATCGCTCGCGCAGGGACCGGGCAACGTGTTGGATGAAACGGTCGGTTTGTTGCTCGCTGCGACCGATGTACCTCATCGGGTCCATCAGTCCGTTCCAATCCAGTTCTGCGGTCAGTGAGGGTGTGTGGAAGGCGGGGTCGGCTGTAAGGCGATCGAGGAGATCGTTGTCGAGCCCCTCCTGCTTGACCCGCATCCCTGCGGATTGGGCATGAACACGGATGATCTCGTGGTAGTGTTGCCGATCACCGCCGAGCTTCACGCAGGCCATGAGAAGGTTCTCGGTGGCCATGAACGGCAGTTCGGCCATCAGGTTCTTGCGGACCATCGCCTCGTGCACGATGAGCCCGGAGGCGACGTTGTGCATGAGGTCGAGGGCGCCGTCGAGGGCGAGGAAGGCTTCGGGCAACGAGAGCCTTCGGTTGGATGAATCGTCGAGCGTGCGCTCCAACCATTGTGTCGCCGCGGTGTCGTAGCCGTTTCCGACAAGGTTCATCACGAAACGCGTGAGGCCGCAGATGCGCTCGCAGCGCATCGGGTTGCGTTTGTATGGCATCGCCGACGACCCGATCTGCTTCTCCTCGAAGGGCTCATCGAGTTCCTTGCGGTTGCAGAGGAGGCGGATGTCGGTGGCGATCTTATGGAGCACAGAGGCGGTCGAGGCGAGGTCGGCGAGGAGGAAGGTATCGAACACGCGCGGATATGTTTGACCGGTGAGCAGCGCCGTCTGATACTCAAGAAACCCAGGAGCCTCTTCATCGATGAGTTGCTCTACCGTCCGTGACTCGTATTCCTTTACGCTCGCCCTGTTCTTCTTGATCCCTTCAACATTGCCTTCCATCTCGAATCGACGAAGCTCTTCTCCAGCCTGACGGAGGTTCCGATTCCGAACGCGTGTTACGTAGTCCGCCACTGTTTCGACCGGTGCCCCCAGGTTATCGCGAATGAAAAAGCCCTTTAGCGCTCGAACAACCGCAGCGTCAAATCGGTCCACATCAACGGATTTGCCGTCAAAGAGCGATAGAAATGATGCCTGTGTTCCCGTTGCACCCCGGAACCCCCTCGGCTGGTCCGAGAACAAGCGGTCGACGACCAGACTCAGGTCGTAACCCCACATCGCAGCGCGACGTCCGATCGTGACCGGCTGCGCCGGTTGATAATGGGTGAATCCGAGCGTCGGCAGAGATTTCCATCTCTCGGCGAAAACACTCCAGGCGATCACAGTGTTTGCAATTTTTGCAGCAATCTGGACCGTCGCCTGATGAATGATGAAGTAATCCGCATTGCACACCACATCCTGACTCGTCATCCCGAGATGAATGATTCCCTTTGCCTTTGGACACGAATCCCCCAGCGCGTGCACATGCGCCATCACATCGTGCCGCAACTCCCGCTCGTATCTCTCGGCCGCTTGCATCTCCTCATCCGTGATGCCGCCCGGCCGCCCCACCACGGCACGCAGTTCCTCCACCTGCTCCTTCGTCACAGGCAGGCCCATCTCGTGTTGGGCCTCAGCCACCGCCAGCCAGATGCGCCTCCAAGTGTTGAACTTGTGCCGGGGTGACCACAGCCGCAGCATCTGCGGGCTGGCGTTTCGGCTGGCGAGCGGAGAGGTATAGGTGTCGTAGGGCGAGTTCGTCATGGCAGAACCGTCTGCCCACAACCGCACGCTTTCCACGGTTGTTCCCGAATCAACCTTCGCAGACCGCCGGTGCCTTCCATCTCCGGAGCAACCAACTTATAACCCTTCCTCCACCAACTTCATCTGCTTCCACTTCTTCAACTTCAGCCCCAGCGTCCGCACGCCGATTCCCAGAATCGAGGCCGTTCGTTGTCGGTGGCCGTTGAATTTGCCAAGCGTCCTGACAATCGTCTCCCGCTCGATGTCCTCGAGAGTCTTGACCTCATCGTTCCCGCTGGCGGGCGTGCCTGGCCCAATGCTCGGTCCCACTCCCGCGGCGCCCACGCTCACCCCGAAGACCGGCTGCGGGGCCGGCAGTGCCACCCCGTTCACCGTCACCAGGGGCTTGTTCTCGATCTGCTGGCTCGCCGCGGCGATCGGCGTAGCCGACCGTGTGCGGAGCCACGGCTCCACTAGTTCGCGACCGATCGTGTCGCCCATCCTGCTCGGGCAGAGCACCACGGCCCGTTCACAGATGTTCTGTAGTTCCCGCACGTTGCCCGGCCACGAATACGCTGCCAAAGCATCGTTTGCTTCAGCGCTGAAAACGAGCCCTGTGCGTCCGTCGCGCCGACAGTTCTCATTGAGGAAGTGCTGCGCTAACGGCGCGACGTCCTCGCGTCGCTCACGCAGCGACGGCAACGGCAACGGCAACACGTTCAACCGAAAGAAAAGGTCTTGGCGAAAATCTCCCTTTTCGACTTCCGCCCCCAGGTCTCGGTTGCTGGTGGCGATGATCCGAACATCCACACCGATCGAAGTCCCCGAACCCACCCGCTCCAGCGTCCGCTCCTGGATCACCCGCAGCAACTTGGCCTGAATCTTCGGGCTGATCTCCGACACCTCGTCCAAGAGGAGCGTGCCGCCGTGGGCCAACTCGAAACGCCCCTTCCGCGTCCGGTCGGCCCCGGTGAATGCGCCTTTCTCGTGCCCGAACAACTCGCTTTCCAGCAAACCCTCGGAGAGCGCAGCGCAGTTCACCGCCAAGAACGGCCCGTCCCGCCTGGGCGACAATTCATGGACCGCCCGGGCCGCTACCTCCTTCCCCACACCTGATTCACCGGTAATGAGCACCGTCCCGTGCGACGACGCCACCGAGGCGATGTCCGACCGCATGCGAATCGCCAGCGGCCCGCCCCCGATGACCCGGTCGGTCCCGCGGGAAGGCCCGCGCGCTGCACGCGTCGGCCCGACGTGCCCGTTGTCCGACGTCGGGCTGTCGTCGGGTGCGAACCCGCGATCGCCGAAGGGCGTGTCCGCCGCCGCCCGCAGAACGGCGTTCTCGTTTACCACCCGCCGATGCTCCACGGCGCGCTTCACACTGATCACCAACTCATCGCCCTCGAACGGTTTGGTGAGGTAATCAAACGCCCCCAAACGCATCGCCTTGACCGCCGTGTCAATCGTTCCGAACGCGGTCATCATCACAACCGGGAGATCGGCGTCGATGCCCATCAACCGTTCCAGCAACTCAATGCCCGTCAACCCCGGCATCCGCATGTCCGTCACCACCGCGTCCGGGCGGCGCTTCGCCACCGCCTGCAAGGCCGCGGCTCCATCGGCCGCGGTCTCGACCTCGAACCCCGCGCGTTCCAGCGTCAGCCCCACGCTGTCGCGCAGCATTTCCTTGTCGTCAACCACGAGAATCATCGCCATGGCGTGCTTCGCTCCATTCTCGGCTTCGCTTCCGAAGCCATTCGTTATCCGTCCGACTCCGGGAAGCCGATTTCCGCCGCGGCCCCACGCACCTCGCCGGACTCACCCACGATGTTCCGGATCGACACAACCCCGCCGTGAGCATCGACAATCCTGTGAACGATCGACAGTCCGAGCCCGGTCCCCGCCGCGCGGGTGGTGAAAAACGGATTGAACATCCGTGCCCGCACGTCGTCCGTCACGCCCTCGCCCCGGTCTTCGACCCTCAGCACGGTGTGATTCGGCCCACCCTTGCCGTCGCCAGACGTGCCGGGCTCGCTCCGGACACCCAACCGGACAACCCGCCGGCTCTCTGGCAGCACGGAAACGGCTTCTTGGGCATTCCGCACCAGGTTGACGAGCGCCTGTCGCGTCAGCGCCTCATCGGCCCAGACGGACTCACCCGCGCCGGCCTCCGCGACCGTTCGCACGCCCGCCGCTGCGCCGTCCGCCCGCGTCGATTCGATCACCCGCTCGAACAACTCCGCTACATCCACCCGTTCGCGCCGCAACCGGATCTCGCGCGCGAACGACAGGACATCTCCGACGACGCCGTCTAAGTCGCGGGCCGCCGAGTCGATCTTGACCGCGAGATGCCGCGACGGGTCCGCGAGATCCTTCATCAAGATCCCTGCGTACAGCCGGATCGACCCGAGCGGGTTTCGAACTTCATGGGCGATCCCCGCGGCCATCTCGCCCAACGCGCTCAGCCGACGGCTCCGCTCGAGTTGCCGGTTGGCCTCGCTCAGTTCCGCCGTAAGGCGGAGCACCTCGCCCCGCAACCGATCGTGCGACGCCTCCAGCTTCGAGGTCACCTGCGTGAACGACCGCACGAGGTCGGCGAGCTCGTGCGGACTCATCGCCCCCGCACGGGCCGCCACCGGCTCGGACGCGGCGACCACTCCGGGGGCCGTCGCCGCTTCAGCAACGGTGAGCGGCGCCATTAACCTTCCTGATCCTGAAATGACGCCGCCATCCGACCGCCGGCGCCGTACGCCCCGTTCACACGCCGTCCCTGCGAGAGGGCCGTCAGTTCGGCGGTGGCCCGATCGCGTGACGCCACCGCAGCCTCCGTATCCACCCGGTCGTGTTCAATGACGTCCGCCGCCAGCGTCGCGAGTTCGCAAAGGCGTGTTTCGAGCAGCAGACGCATGCTGGCCCCGGCACTTCCCACCGGGTCGTCGTCCGCGCGCAACTCGTCGATCGCCTTGGTGTTCGCTTCGATCGCCGCGAACACGCGGTCGCGCTCGGCGATCACGCGGAGCAGTTCGCCGGGGTCGTCCCGCGCAATCGCGGCACGCTGCTTCCCCGCCAGTTGCAACACCTCTCGCAGTGAGTTCCGCTGCTCCTCAAGCCGGAGCACCAGACTTCCGGCACGATCTTCCGCCCCCGGCACGCTTTTGCCCGCCATCCGTGACCTCCTGTCATTTCGTCCCCGATCCGGCCCCGACTCCGTTGGGC
>CAZJXA010000070.1:0-14543 GCA_964549785.1 uncultured Phycisphaeraceae bacterium
CCACCCTCCCGCAGCGCGGCGGCGGTCCCGCCGGTCGAAATAATCTCCGCGCCCGCCCCCGCCAGACCCCGCACAAAGGGCAATAGCCCGGCTTTATCGCTGACCGAGACCAGAGCGCGGCGGATGGGAACAAGAAAAGTCACAAGGATCCTGACGAAATCACGGAACGTCTTGCCGCACGCTACTTCCTCCGAACAAACCGCGCCACCACACCCTTGTCCGAAACCGCGTAGATGGGCGAAGTTTCCACCCCGTCGGTAAAGAGTTGCTCAACGCCGGGAACCTTGGCGGTGGTCAGCACGGCGCCCCGCTCCGCTCCGATGAGTGTGAGGGTTTCGGTGTCGTCATCCCAAACCAGCAGTTCTCCCCCGCGCGCCGAAATGACAGTTCCCGCGACGCCCTTGCTGCTCCAGACCACCGTGCCGTCGGCGGTCGCGAGCGCTGTCAGGCCTAGATCACGGATTTCGACATAGATGCGGTCGCCGAAAACCGCCGGCTGTGTACGCAGCGGGCCCGGCGTCCGATACCTCCACGCCAGCCCGGCGGATTCATCGAAGGCCCAGAGCGACTGATCGAGGCCCGCGACAAACGCCAGGGTGCCGTTGGAAACCGGGTCTGTGGCGGTTCCTCCAAAGATCCGGTTGCGCCCCGCCAGTTTGCCGTCCGTGCCGAGGGCCAACACTTCGCCGCCTTGGTTGACAGTCAGCACCGTCGAACCCACCAATACCGGTGCCGCATCGATGGGGTCGTTGGTACCAAAGCCCCACGCCTTCACCCCCACGCCCAGGCGATGCGCCAGCACCTCGCCGCTGCTGGTGCCATAAATCAACATCGATCCGTCCAAAACGCCCCGCGTGTTGACCACGCGATCAAAGCGTTCGCGGCCCAGCAGGTTGCCGTTGGGTATCGCGAGCACAAACGCCTCGGATTCGCTCGTCAGGATCACGCGGTTGGGGTCGAGCGGATCGCGGTTGAGACTCACAAACCGCGTGAGCGGCCCAGTCAGATCGGTCGCCCAGCGCCGCTGCCCCGTGGCCGCCTCCAGCACCGTCACCGTGCTGTCGCTCTCCTGGGCGACCACCACATCGTCATACCCCACCAGCGATACAACCTTGGGGGCACGACCCTGACGCGGGAACGGGAACCCCACCCAATCGAGCCGGAACCCCAACTTCGCCCACGCCTCATGATCGACCGGGAAGGCTGAGGGGTCGTTCGAGGCCCTGGCGGACCCTAACCCCGACCCTAACCCCGACCCGGACCCGGACGCTGACGCCGTCCCCCGAACCGCCCCGCCTTCCGGCCCGGTGCCCGACTGCGGCTCCAGCCCGCCGGCAGGAGCCGCGTTGCACCCGCACAGACCCATCGGTGCAACAACCAAAGCGACAATCACGGTGCCGGCGCGGCGAGCGAACGTCATATCTGCGGGCTCCAAGGCAAGGTCAAACGAGGGTCTTGAGCGGCATATCTTCACAAAGCCCCATGAGGGGCATGAGCGTATCGCTCCAAACCGCGTCGCGGGGAAGAAACCCGCCTTCAAGCACTTGGGTCGCTCGGGCCCGACCTAAAGACGCTTCAGGCCGTCCACCAGAGCATCAATGTGCGCCGTCGTGTGGGCCGCCGAAATCTGGCATCGCAGCCGGGCATGGCCCTCCGGAACAACCGGATACCCGAAGCCGATGACGAAGACGCCCATTTCCAAGAGACGCTTGCTCATCGCGATCGCCTTGGCCGTGTCATGCACAATCACCGGGCAGATGGCGGTGGGAGATTCAGCAACGTCAAACCCCGCCCCGCGGATGGCCTTCCGCGCATACGCCACGTTGGAGCGCAGTTTCGCGACCCGCTCCGGCTCGCGCTCGACGATCTCGATGGCCTTGCTGGCGCTGCGAGCAACCGTTGCCGGGAGCGCGTTCGAAAACAGCGTCGGCCGGCCGCGTTGCACCATCAACTCGACGAACCGCTTGTCCGCGGCCACAAACCCGCCCGCTCCACCCCCCAGCGCCTTCCCAAGAGTTCCCGTGAAGACGTCCACGCGTCCGTTCTTGCCAATGCCCGGCACGGGCCGCCCGCCCGACTCGCGCCCATCACGGTAAACGGTCTCGCCCGAACCGCCCTTTGACTCCCGCCCATCCCGGTATTCGACATCCGTCGGTCTGCTGCCAGGATCCCGCCCGTCCCGGTACTCGACATCCGTCGGTCTGCTGCCAGAATCCCGCCCGTCCCGGTACTCGACATCCGTCGGTCTGCTGCCAGGATCGCGCCCGTCGCGATAGGTGGTCGTCTCCCAATCGCCCGACATATCCCAGTGTTCGTGCGTGCCCCGCCCCAATTTTCCCATGACGCCGTGCCCGTGCGAATCGTCAACCACCAGGATCGCATCCGCAGCGTCGCACAGTTTCCGCATCGTCGGGAGGTCGGCGACCGATCCTTCCATGCTGAAGACGCCGTCGGTGACAACCCATATCTGGCCGCTGACGTCCTTGTTGGCCGTCGCTTCGGTCAGCCGCTGTTCAAGCGAGTTCTCGCCACGAAGGCAGTTGTTCTTGTAGAGACTCTTGTGGATGCCCTTCTTGATCGTGGTCGCCAGCCGCACGCTGTCGATGATGCAGGCGTGATTGAGTTCGTCCGAAATAATCAGGTCGCCCGGTTCGCACGCCGTCGGGAAGACGGCTTCGTTCGCGGTCCACGCCGAGACAAACGTGTACGCCGCCTGCGTTCCCATGTAGCGGGCGATGCGCTCCTCGAGTTCCTCATGTGCGGTGAACGTTCCGCAGATAAACCGGACACTGGCCGTGCCCGCGCCAAAGTCTTTCAGACCCTTGATCCCCGCCTCCACCACCTCCGGGTGGTTGGCCAGGCCCAGGTAGTTGTTCGAGCAGAAGCACAGCGTCTCGCGGAAGCGCCCGTCGGGCAGGCGCACCTTCACCACCGCGTCCATCGGGCCATCGATCACCTGCAAATGCTTGTATTGCCCGGCATTCCGCAGGGTCGAAATCAGTTCGTCGGCGCGACGGTCAAAGCGTGTGGGCATAAGAAACTCCGCACCCAACAGCGACTACCGCTCCGGGTGCCGAGTGTACGACGTCCCCAACCCCCGACGTTCTCCGTCACACCCCCACGTCACACCACCACGACACGCCCCACGACACGCCCCACGACACGCCGCCGCCGCCCAGCCACCACCAAGAACATTCCGGCCAACGCGACGCCCCCCGGTGCCGGGATGGTGTACTCGATGGTCAGTCGGGGACGCGTCGTGACGACCGGTTCCTCCCGAGTGGCAAACCGCTTGGCGTTCTGCGAGCCCGTCTCGTTCGAAGACTTGAGCATCCAACCGAAGTTCTGGTCGGGCCTGTTCAACCAGCGCTGAACGACCGAAACCATCGAATCCGTGGACGCCCAGGTGACCGGCCCTTCGCCGCTCACGTTTCGGGTGGCGTTCGCCGCCGGGTTGAAGTCGCCGCCTTCGGTGGCCCACAACACGCCCCCCGGAAAGGCATAAAACGCGTGAATCCACGTCGCGTCCCCCGGAGTCGAGTCGTCCCCCGACCCTCCGAACGGCCCGCTGTCGCTCGTCCCCTCACCCCAATTGGCGAGCACCGGATGCAGCCCGACAACAATCCCGCTGCCCCGGGCCTGGTTGCAGGTCACTGTGAGGCTGACGTTCGTGATAATCGAGCCGGCAGGGACCGAGCCGGCGATGTCGAAGGCGACCAAGGCTCGCCGACGGTTCTCCCCGCCTTGGTTCGTGTTCCCGACAAACATCCCGGATCCCGCCCCGTTGGAAAGGTCGCCCGTAATGTTCTCGAAAAGCGTGTTGTCCCGCATCGACGTGATCGAGATGACCTCCGCGTCGGCCAACGAACCCGCCGCCACCACAATCACGCTCGCCAACAGAAACCGCTTGAGCATCACATAACCTCCTTGGACCGCCGAACCACGCGGCCGCCTCGAGACCGATAACCTTCGCCTGAACACATCCGGCGAGTTGGTCTCTACAACCTACAACGTTTCGATCGGCGTGCCACCCCTTTGCAAAAAAACTTCGCCCGGCAGAACACCGGACGCCTGTCACCCGAATCCAACTCATAGCCATCCACCGTGCCCCCAATCCCGGGTCTCCAACTCGACGTCTCCCGCCGCATCGAAGCTGCGCTCGGCCCGCTTAACAAGCCGGGCGTGGTGGTCGCCATCGAGCGGGCCGAGGGCCTGGCGCGGGAATTGGATGCCGGCCAGTCCTATCCGGACGATTTCATCTTCTTCCGTATCACCAATCAGCGGGCCAGCGGCGCCGGAGCCCGGCAGTCCGACGGCGAAACGGCCTTGGCCGACCTCGCGTGCTTGGTTGAGCGGCTCAGCGAGCGCATCGGGCTGAGGCCCTCCGACCTCAAAGACGCCCTCCCGGCCGCGGAACTCTGCGAGCGCTGGTCCATCAGCCGCAAGACCCTCGACCGCATGCGCCGCCGCGGGTTGATCGGCCGGCGCGTCGAAGGTGGAGACGGCGTGGTGCGGATTGTGTTCATGCCCGAGACCGCCGCGTGGTTCGAGAGCGCCCGACAGGGCGAACTCGGGCGGGCATCGCGCTTCACACGCATCCCCGATGAAACCCAAGCCCGCATCGTGCGGAACGCCGCTCGATACAAAAAGTGGGCGGGCCTCACGCTCAACGCCTCGGCCTTGCTGCTCGCAAAAAAACTGGGCCGAAGTCACGAGGCCGTGCGCCAGGTGCTGCGGAAGCACGACGCGAAATTCCCCGAGCGGGCCCTCTTCGATGAGGCGCCCCCGGTCAACGCCCAAAGGCGGGCGGTGATCTTCCGGGCCTGGCGGATGGGCGTCCCCATCGCCGACATGGCCAAGAAATATCGCCGCAGCCTCGCATCCATCCGCCGCGGCATCGCCATCGAGCGTGCGGAACGCCTGACCCTGCATCGGTCGGATGGCTCGCTCCAAGGTCCGGTCCTGCCGACCTTCGCGCTGCCAGAAGCCGAGGACGTTTTCTTGGCGGCCCCAGCGGTCCGGATTGGCCTGGGAGGACCCGGCGAGCGATCGTTATCGGCGCTCCTTGCGACCCCGATCAACAAACCCCTGCCACCGGTCGATGATGAAAAAGCCCGGGTGGTGGCGTATCACTTTCTCCGCTTTCGGGCCCTCGCCCTGATCGGCAGCCTCGACCGCGCCCACCCGCAGGCCCAAACCATCGACAAAGCCGAGACCTTCCTCCGCTGGGCCTCCCGCCTCAAGGTCGAACTGATGCGCCCGTATCTCCCGCTGATGATCGAAACCATCGCCGGACGGCTCGGTCGAGCCCTCTCCGATTCGCCGCTCCCTGCGGTGCGGTCGGTCTTGCGGTTGGGCTTCGCTGCGCTCGCCACCGCCGTCGACATGGCCGACCCGCTGCGCGCCGGCCGGCTCGCCGGACCGATCGGCCTGGCCCTCGACCGCGCCGTCAGCAAGTGGATCAAGGAGCAGACCCCGCTCGCATTGGGCAACGCCCCGGGCCGCGCAACGCCCCGACCGCCCGCCGGGACGACGATCTCCGACTGGACACGAACGGTCTCGCCATGGCAGTCCTGGACAGAACTCCCGGAACGCGTGGTCCGGGCCGTTTCGGCCGATGGTGCCGTCGGCACCAGCGCCGACCTGCTCCACGCCCGGTACGGCCTGGGTGACGAACGCCCGCTCACCGTCGCGGAGTGGGCCGCCACCAACGGCCGCCAATCGCCCATCCGTGCTTCAATCCTCGATCATCATGTGTACGGCGAGGCTCTGACACGGGCCCGCCGGGCGGCCGCCCCGTGAGCGTCGAATCAGTCTGGATCTTTCATCGCGGCGCCCTGGGCGACAGTGTCCTGTTGTGGCCCCTGATGCGGGCCTTGCGGCGCAAGCGCCGCGCCGTCACGCTCGTTTCGGACGCCTCCAAGGGAACCTTGGCGCAGCGGGAGTTGGGCGTGCGGGCCGTTTCCGCCGAGTCCAAACGCTTCTCCGATCTGTGGGTAACCGGGGCCGGTCGTGAGGCCGGACGCCTCGCGGCCCTCGCCGGTGTCTCACGCGTGCTTTCGTTCGTCGTCATCCAGGGCAAAGACCGTACCTGGGCCGACAACGCGGGGGTGATGTTCCCCGGCGCAGCGCTCGAGGTCTACGACACCCAACTCGACCGCCGGCTGGCCATCGAATTGGCCGACAAAGAGGGTGTGGTCCACGACCCGCCCACCAGCGTCGCCTCGTCTGATGCCCCGGTCGTCCTGCACATCGGGGCCGGCGCCAGCGCGAAGCGCTGGAACATCAAGGGATGGATCGCCGTGGTCGAGCATCTTCATAAGGCCCGCCCAGATCTCACCGTCCAGGTCGTCGCGGGCGAAGCCGAGGAAGAACAGTTCAGCCGCGAACAGGTCGCGGCCTTTGATCAACTGGGTGGGCGCTTCATCGGCGGATTGCCCGAACTCGCCGAGGTGCTCCGAATCGCCCGCCTCGTGGTGGTGGCGGATTCCGGACCCGCCCACTTGGCGGCCCAACTGGGTGTCTCGACGCTGACGCTCTTCGGGCCCACCCTGCCCGAGCGCTGGGCCCCGATCGGCCCGGAGGTCCGCGTCGTCTCGCCCGAGGTGCCCAGCGCCATGGACTGGCTCGCCCCCGAGCGGGTGGTGCACGAGTTGGAACGGGCCCTGCGCGATGGAAACGAACTCACAACCTGATACGCGTTTGGTTTCATTCCTGCGTACTGATTCGAATGCTGGGCGTCTTCGCATAAGCCTGATACAACCGACCTTGCCCATCAACGGTGGCTCGAAGCGGCTGCGGGCGTTCGCTCCGGGGGCCACCGGCGTTTTCCAGACCGTCACGACGAGGGCCGCCCACCGCAGCGCGATTACCCCAACCTATCCAGTAAACTGCCGCGATTTGATCAACCTTTCGATTGCGGGTGATTCAGCCTCGCTCCAAAGTCGCCGATGGATTATCGATATGATTATCTGATCGCCGACGTTCGCAAGCGTCTCGGCGTCAAGCGGAAGTAACCCTTCGTGCGCTACAGGGTCATCTTCCCCCGAAGCCCGCGATGAAGCGCTCGACGCGGCCGACTGCATCGCGGAGCACGGCTCCCCCGAGATTGCGCTCCGGTGGTATGAAGGGTTCGAAGCAGCACTCGGCTCGTTCGAGTCGATGCCCGCAAGGGTACGGTTCCGCGCGCGAGCACGAGGCGTTTCCGGCATCGAACTCCGCCAACTCGTGCACAAGTCTCATCGCTTGATCTTTACCATCCGCGAGAACCAGGTGCACCCTCCTTCATGTACGGCATGTCGCCCAGGCGAACCTGGAATCTCCGCCCTGACTATCCGCACCGCAACCGCAAAGGCCGCTTCGGGCCACAACCCGCCGCGATTCCATCCCGTCTGCCGCGTCCGCTACGCGATCATCGACCGGATGAGCGCGACCGTCGGCGGCGCAAAGGTCCGCAACTCCTGATCGCGGATGTTTGCAAGGTCGCCCAGCGAGATCCACCGTGCCCCGGCGTTCTCCCAATTCAAATGCAGCACAGGGTCATCGATCTGCCCGGCCGCCAGGCTCACCGTCATCACCACGTCGGTGCTCAAAGCTGCGTCATCGTGCAAAAGCGCGACGGGCCCGCTCATGCACGAGTCCGGAACAGCCAGCCCGCACTCTTCCTGAATCTCCGCAGCCACCGACGCCCGAAGGTCAGCGGCGCTGAGCTCCATAACCCCCGCCTCAGGGCACGCGACGCCGCCCGAGGGGCCAAACTCCCACAGGTCGGGGTATGAGTGGACGCGCTCGCCCCGCCGCAGACACAGGACGCCAGTCTGTCCACGGGCGTCGGGCCGAATCACCAAGGCGGTGACCGAGAACAGGCGCACGCCAAAGTGGATCGCGGGCTGCAGTGCGAACCGCGCATACCGGTCGCGCTGCACGGTGAGATGGCAAAGCGCCGAGGTCGCTTCGATGCCCACCAGCGACAGGATGGGGCCGTCGAAAAGATTCGAGTTCGCCCGCTGCGCCTCGTCCCAAGCCTCCGCGTCCGAGCCCCTCAACGCCGGCACGTCCGCATCGACAACGTGAACTCTCACGCCGCCAGCCACGGGCACAACGCGCCACGGCGGCGTCTCGATCGGAGCGAAGGAAATCACGGCAACGTTTCTCTAGACGCCCGCGAGCCCGGGCAGGTCGGGGAGGCCCCCCTCGAGCCCCAGCCCGCGGGCCTCTTCATCGAGCGCGGCTTTGAGTTTGATCTGGGCCTGAGCAAGCCCATGATTCACCGCCTCGGTGATGAGGGTTCCGGCCAAGGCTCGGGTCTTCTCATCCAGGGCCATGCCGTTCACCAGCGCCGGCGCCAGTTCAATCGAGACCACCCGCATCGATCCGCTGCACACCGCCCGGGCCGCGCCGCCGCCCGCTTCCCCCGTCACGCGGATGGTTTCAGCCCGTTGACGAATGCGTTCACCGGCGTCTTTGAGTTTGTCCTGATTCTTCATCAGTGAGGCCATCGCCGCCATGGACTTGAATTTGTCGAACATGCTCGCTCCAAACTCCGGCACAAGGGAAACCGCGATCAAGAGGGTAGACTTTGGGGTGACCAGCGAATCAGACCCGAGCGATCCTGAGTTGGTGCGGGAATGGCTGGACGCGATGTCGCAAGGAAACGTTGCGCACGAGCTGGAGGCCGTCTACCGCTGCGTGGCGGATGCCGTGGAAGCACGCGGGCCCGCCTGCTGGGCCAGCGGGCGCTGCTGCAACTTTGCCCGGACTGGGCACCGGCTGTATGTCACCGGTCTGGAAACCGCTTTCATGCTCGTCCGAGGAGGCCTGCTGGACAGCCCGACCGGAGCCCCCGCCGCCGACTCCGCGGCCATCGCCGCCGCAGTCGAGCGAGGAGATTGCCCCTACCTGAACAAAAACGTCTGCGGAGTCCACACCGTAAAACCCCTGGGTTGCCGCATCTATTTCTGTGATCGGTCGGCACAAGGATGGCAACAGGAGTTGAGCGAGAAAGCCTTGTCGATGGTCCGCCGGCTTCACGACGAGAACTCCCTCCACTACCGCTACGGGGAGTGGCGCGCAATGCTCGCGCTCTTCGCGGCTCACTGCTGATCCTTATCGCACCTTAAGTCGTCCTATCTAGCCGCGACTAGGGTGAATTCCTTAGGTGCAACTTGCAATTGTGGTATCATGCCGATGAACTCTCACCCTTGCTCTCACGGACCCCTTCAAACCCCTAGGCGGTCATCAACCTATGTGCGGCATCGCATTTATTGTGGGCAAACGGCGCGCCGAAGCGTCCGCCCTTATCGCTCGCATGAGCAATTGCATGATTCACCGCGGGCCCGACGACCACGGCGTCGCGATCCTGCCGCTCGCCGATGGGTCAGACCCGCCGGTCGTCGCCCTCGGCTTCCGGCGTTTGAGCATCCAAGATCTCTCTCCGCTCGGGCATCAGCCGATGGTGCATCCGCTCACAGGCGACGTGCTCGTCCTGAACGGAGAGATCTACAACTTCAAGTCGTTACGCACAGAACTCGAGAAGGCGGGATCGGTCTTTCGTGGCCACTCGGATACTGAAGTGTTGCTGCACGGCTTGGCCCGCCGGGGCGAGGCCTTCGTCGATGAAATCGAGGGAATGTTCTCGTTCGCGTTTTTTCATCGCGAATCCCGCCGACTGCTCATCGCGCGCGACCACCTGGGCATCAAACCTTTGTACGTCACCTCCGGCCCTTGGGGCATGGCGGGGGCCAGCGAGTTGCTCCCGCTGGTGCAATCCGGAGAGGTCGATGTCTCTCCCGACCGCCGCGCCATCGCGGGGCTCCTCGCATACGGCGCCGTCCAGGAGCCGTTCACCGTGTTGACGGGAGCGACCTGCTTCCCCGCGGCCAGCCTGCAATGGATCGGCCTCGATGCCCGCGGCGGGCCCCGGCCCGACGCCGTGAAAACCTACTGGCGTTGGCCCGTTGCCGACAACTCATGGACCGAAGCGGGATCGATGGCGGCCGTCCGCTCATCCCTTGAGGCCGCCGTTACGTCGCACCTGGTTTCTGACGTCCCCGTGGGCGTCTTCCTCTCGGCAGGCGTTGACAGCACGCTCATCGCGTCGCTGGCGGCCCGCAAAGACGCCAACCTCCAGACGTTCACGGTGGGGTTCGCGGACCATCCCGACCTCAGTGAGTCAGCCGAGGCGGCCCGCACCGCGCAGGCCCTCGGCGTGAAGTTCCACGACATCCAGATTCCCCCCGGGCTGGCCGTCGAGCACACCCGCGAGTGGCTCCGGCGGATCGATCAGCCGTCGGTGGATGGGCTTAATACCTGGATAATCGCGCAGGCCCTGCGGTCGACCGGCACGGTCGTCGGGGTGTCGGGTCTGGGCGGCGATGAACTCTTCGGCGGCTATCCGAGTTTCTCCGATGTGCCCACCGCGATGAACATCCACCGCACTCTCGGCGTTGTGCCGCAGGCCGCGCGGTCGCGGCTGTTCTGGCTCGCCAAAGCCCACGCGTCCCCGGCAGTCCGCGAGAAGGCCTTTGCGATGGGCGCTGCGGGCGGCGATCTCGTGACCCAGTACATGCTGCGGAGACGACTCTTTTCGGCCCCACGGATGCAGGCCTTCGGGCTCAACGCCGCCGAACTGGGCCTCGATCCCACGTTCCAGCACCCCGACGTCGCCGCGGAATTGCGGCGCGACCTCGATCACGATGTGGTTTCCGCGATCAGCCGTATGGAAACCCGGTTCTACATGCGCAACATGCTCCTGCGCGACAGCGACGCCAACGGCATGGCCCACTCCATCGAAATCCGGGTTCCCTTTCTCGACAAGCGGGTCGTCGAAACCGCCGCCTAAATGCCCGGGCGGATCCGCCTCCCGCCGGGCAGTGTTCCCAAGCACCTGTTGAAGAAAGCGTTCGCCCCCGAATTGCGACCCGAGATCATGTTGGGCAAGAAGCGCGGGTTCACCCTGCCGATCCGGCGCTGGATGTTGGGTCCGCTCGCCCCCGAGTGCAACGAGTCGATAGCGGCTCTGAAAGATTCCGGGATGTTCCCGCCAGACCAAGTCTCCGCACTGTGGCAGTCGTACTGCGAGCACCCGGAATCGCCCACATGGTCCAAGGCGTTCATGCTGGTGGTGCTGGGCGCCTATCTCGTCGCGAACAAACCTGTCCGCTCACCCGTGCCCTGACCGAGCACTTCCGTCCGGAGACCGCATCCATGCCCGGCCGCCGAAATGCCTTCACGCTCATCGAGTTGCTCGTGGTCATCGCCATCATCGCCCTCCTCATCGGGCTCCTCTTGCCCGCACTGGGGAAGGCACGCGAGACCGCCCGAACGGTCAAGTGTCTCTCCAACACGCGTCAATTCGGAACCGCCGCCATCACCTACGCCATCGATTTCAAGGACCGCATCTGGCCCGCGGCCAGCCGCGCCTCGTGGCCCAACGGCCCACGCCAGTACACCGCCCCGCCCGGCCTCGAGTTTGTCAGCCTCTGGGCCCGCGTGATCGAGCAAAACCTCCCCGCCCCCGGGTATGTGTACCAATACGTCGGGAACGCCCACGAGGTCGGCGAGTGCCCCACCAACAAACGCCGCAGCACCACCGGGTCCGAACGCGCCAACATGTGGAACTCCGTCACCGGCGTCGATTTCGACTACACCATGCTCGACGAACTCGAAGGAGCCAACCTGCACCTCTCCGCGCGGGCCGCCTTCATCCCGCCCGGCGACGTATCCACCCGCACCCTCACGCCGGCCGTCGCGGCCCGGCTGGTGCCCATGCAGGGCCTGCCCATCTTCGTCGAAGAGAGCACCTTCTTCTACAACTCCCAATATCAGGACGGGCTCTTCGGAAACATCGATCAAGTCTCCACCCGCCACGACGGAGGCGGCCACATGTCGCACCTCGACGGCTCCGTCATCCTTTTCAAACCACGCGCCGATCGGCAACAGCAGATCGCGACCCCGGCCACCGAGACCGAAGCCAACGACCTCTACGTGAACGTCCGCGCCAACTCGAATTCCTGGTACGCGGTCTCCAACGCCGAGCGCTTCGGTGCCCCACAGGCCTACGGATGGATCAACAATCCCCGCTGACCCCATACCGCCGCCCCGATCACGCCCGCAACTTGCCCACCACCCGCGTTACCAACGCACCCAGGTTCTCCACACTGCCGCGTTGCTTGGCGTCTTTCAGGTTGCCGGTCTCATCAAATGCCTCGCCGACCTTCATCACCGCCACCTGCTGCGGAAGCATGATCACGTTAATGTTGCCCAGAATCGCCCGCAGATGAACCAGGCCGCGGATACCACCCATGGCTCCCGGGGAGCACGCCATGATGGCGCACACCTTGTCATTGAACGCGGCCAGGGGCGCCTCGCCGGGCGAAGTGCGGCTCGCCCAGTCGATGGCGTTCTTGAGCGCACCCGAAACCGAACTGTTGTACTCCGGTGAGGCGATCAACAGGCCGTCGTGCGACATCATGAGTTCTTTCAGCCGCTTGGCCCCCTCGGGTTGCCCGGAAGACTTTTCAAGATCCTCGTCGTAGATCGGAAGCCCCAGGTCGCGCAGGTCAAGATATGTGGTCTCCGCGCCGGCGGCCTTCGCGCCCGCGAGCGCGATCTTGACCAATTTCTTGTGATACGACGCCTCGCGCGTGCTTCCGGAAAAACCGAGGACTTTGGGGACGGGCATGAACAAGGTCTCCGAGGTAAAAAGGCCGACGGGTGCCGCGTGGAACCGTACACTGTAGTGTGCCGGACCCCATATCCCGCAAAGAAAGAACCAGCCCCGCCCGGACCCTCGCCGCCGCGCAACGTCAACCCGATCGACCCCCGTCCCGGAGCCGCTGGCGGGCCTTCCTTGCGGTCACGCTCTTGGGAGTGCTCATCATCCGGTTGTTCGACCCCATCGAGTCCTTCGCGTTCTACTTCCCTTCTCGCGAACCATTCGACAACCCGCGGGGCGTCACCGACGTCTGGTTCACCGGAAAGTCCGGCGGAAAACTCCACGGCTGGCTGCTGCTGCCGCGCGAGAGCGAAGGCCCACCGCCCGCCGTGTTGCATGTGCATGGCAACGCCGGGAACGTGTCGTCTCACCTCGACTTCAGCCGCTTCCTTGTCGATCGCGGCTTCGCGGTTTTCATCTTTGACTACCGCGGCTACGGACGCAGCGACCCCGCCGCATCCGGTCTCTCCCGCGCCGCCCTGATGGACGACACCCGCGCTGCGCTGAATGCGCTCCTCGCCCGGCCAGAGATCGATCCCACCCGCGTCGCGGTCTACGGCGTCAGCATCGGTAACGCGTTCTCGACCCGGCTCGCCGCGGAACGACCCGAAATCCGCGCGGTCGTCGCCGCAGCGCCGTTTTCCGGGTGGAGACGGATCGCCCACACCCACGCCCCGCTTTTGGGCGCGGCCCTCATCCGCGGCGGAATGGACCCCATCGATTCCTGCACCGCCCTCGGACGTCGTCCGCTGTTGTTGATCCACGGCCAGGAGGACACCATCGTCCCGCCTGCCGAAAGCGCCAGGATTGAGCGGGTTGCGGCCAAGGCCGGCGTCGCGGTGACCCGCCTGGTGGTGCCGGGGGTCGGGCACAACGACATCGTCTACGCGAGTCACACGACGAAGGAGGCGATGGTCGCTTTTCTAGAACGAGCCCTCGCGAAGCCGTGAGCCCCTGAACGCCCGTTCCAACAAGCAAAAAAAAGGCCGCAACCATCTACGGCCGCGGCCCGAGAGAGAGATTCAGTATTCCGACACCATTCTTTTCGGACGGTCCGGCCAAACGGTTTCACACCTTCCGAACGAAAATTCTTGCGGAATCGACAAAGCCGCTCGGCCACCTCACGTCTTCGCACGCGGCTTCAGCGTGTTCAGAAGGTTGGCCGCCAGCGGCGAGAAAATGCACACCAAGAGATAGGGCGTGTAGATCGGCGGCAGCGCGGGCGTGCTCCCCCGCAGCGTCAGCAAATAGCCAGCCACGCACACCGCAGCCGCGGCGACCGACCACATCAGCCGTCGGGGCAGGCCTTCCCGGCACCCGCCCGCCATCGCCACCGGAATGCAGAACGGGGCCACAATGAAAAAGCGATCCAGCCACACCGGCCCCGAAACACCGCCCACCGCCCAGCCGATCCCGGTAGCGATCGTCGGCACCAGCGCAAGGCCCAGCATGTTCGCCGCGAACGTCTCGGACTTTGAAAGCACCAGCCGTCCGAACCGGTCGAGCCGCAGGATAAGGTTGAACAGCGGAACCGCCAGCCACGTCGTGGCGCAGAACACAAAGTAAGCAATGAGCAGCGCATTCATAAAGGGTGCGGCCGCCGGGTACGTCTTGCCCAGGCTCCGCACGATGCGCGATCCGAACATCGCGCCGAGGATGATCCCCCATTGAACCTGCGACGGAAGCCGCTGCATCCAAAGGAAGTACGCCAGTATCCACCGGTAGACAAAGACGCGGGCCTTCATGGCCTCCACAATGCCCCGCCGGGCCCACTCCATCCCGGGTTCCAGCCGCAGCGCCTCCCGGAAGTGCTCCATCGCCCGCCGCG
>CAZJXA010000071.1:0-14480 GCA_964549785.1 uncultured Phycisphaeraceae bacterium
GTGGGTGTGCGGGGCATAGCTGGAGCGGCTCACGGACGACTGCCGCGGCGAAAGACTATCGCGACTCCAATAGCGGCATGGGTCACCGCGAGCGCAAACGACAGGCGCGAGGGGGACGAGGTGCGACGCGGAAATCCGGGGTTCAGAAGGGCGAACGGCGTTGGTCCGCCCTAACATTCGACGCGAGGGGAGTTTTCTAAGCCCTCAGCCCGCCGCAGGATACCCATTTTCACTATGCATGCTTCCCCGCCGATCCCCGCCGATCCCGATTCCGTCGATCCTAAGTCACCTGCTGAGCCGGGTCTGCCCTACGCCAACAATGGCACTGCAGAGGCCCCAGTCCCTGCCGAGGCGGCGCGGGCGTTGTCGCCCGATGAGATCGCCGCCGCCAATCACGCTGAAATTTTCGATACCAAGCAGACCTTCGCCGATCTGGGCCTGCGCAGCAGCGTTTTGAGAGGCGTCGAGGCCGCGGGTTTCAAGCATCCCACGAGCATTCAGGCCACGCTCATCCCGGTCGCCCTCACCGGGCGCGACATCCTGGGCCAGGCCAAGACCGGCACCGGCAAGACCGCCGCGTTCGGCCTGCCGCTCCTCCAGATGTGCAACAAGGATCAGCCGTTCCAGGCACTTGTGCTCGCCCCGACGCGGGAACTCGCGGTCCAGATCACGCAGGAGATCAACGACCTCGGTAAGTTCACCCCAATCCGCGCCACGAGCGTCTACGGCGGCCAGGCCATCCGCACCCAGGCCAAGAACCTCTCGTCGGGCTCGCACATCCTCGTCGGTACTCCCGGCCGTGTGATGGACATGCTGGAGCGCGGCCACATTCACTTCGGCAACATCCGCTTCGCCGTGCTCGATGAAGTCGACAGGATGCTCGACATCGGCTTCCGCGAAGACATCCGCCGCATCCTCGAGCGCTGCCCGCCTGCGGGCCTCAACCCCGAGACCGGTCTCGGCCGTCAGACGATTTTCGTGTCCGCGACCATCTCCGGCGACATCGACAAACTGGCCCGTCGCTACATGAAGGACCCGGAGAAACTGGTCGTCGCCTCCGGCTCGCTCACGGTCAGCCTTGTCCAGCAGTTCTACCTCGCGGTCAACCCTTGGGAGAAGGAACGCCTCCTCGTTCACCTCCTCACGCACGAGGAGCCCGCGCTCACCCTCGTCTTCTGCCGATTGAAGCGGACCGTCGATCGCCTCGCCAAAGTCCTTAGCGAGCGCGGCATCGAGGCCCACGCCATCCACGGCGATATGTCGCAGGGCCGCCGCAACGACACCATGAAGATGCTGCGGGGCGGCAAACTCTCGGTCCTCATTGCCAGCGACCTCGCCTCGCGCGGCATCGACGTCGACGGCATCTCTCACGTCATCAACTACGACCTTCCCGACGACGTCGAGTTGTACGTCCACCGAATCGGCCGCACCGCCCGGGCCGGCCGGGGCGGCACCGCGTGGGCGCTTGTCACGCCCGAGCAGGGTGAGTTGCTGACCCAGATCGAAAAACTGATCAACACCGAAATTCCGAAGCTCGACTACCCAGACTTTGTGCCCACCCCGCCCCCGGCGAGTTGGAAGGGCGACATGCCCAGGCCCAAGCGCGAGGAGCGCGACGAGGCCAAGGATGGGCCGCTCATCTCCAGCCGGCTGGTCGCGGCCTCGAACTTGGTGTTGCCCGCAGCCCAGGTGAACGACACCGCGAAGTTCCCGGGCGGCGTCGTTCCCACCATGCTGCCGCCCCGGCGCATGATGGGCAAGATTCCCGGCCGCCGTCGCTAATCCGCCGCTCGGGCGGCCTTTTCGATAACGGCCGCAGCCCGCGGGCGAAGATTGCCGGTGTTCCATCGCTGCACCGACAGGAAGGCATCGATCGCTTCGGCCTCCCGCACCGCGGCGTCCAAGTCGCCAGCCTTGAGCAGGAGTTCGGCCGTGCGGACCCCCACGTCGCCGGTGTCGCTCAAGACGCTGGAGCTGCGTGACGTCACGGCATCCAGTTCCCTCCGGTATTCGGCGCACACCACGACCGCGCGTCGGAACAATCGGGCTCTCTCCAACGCCGAGACCTGCAGCCCGAACGCCGATGCCATGTAGCCCCCGGTTCGGGCCGAGGCGGTTGCCATCCTGAACTCTTCGAGGCAGCGTTCCGCGAGGGCCGCGACGCGGGTGTCGTCACGGCCCGCGCGCCAGATCACGCTCGCGAGCGAGAAACGGGCGCTCGCGGCCTCCCAGGACGTGTCGCCCTGGAGCTGGGAGTAGGTAGCTGTCAGTTCCTCACGGAGGGCGATGGCTTCATCAAACTTGCGGAGGCTTTCGAGAACGCCGGCGAGGAGCCCGCGGACGGCGGCGGCCGACATCGTGAAGCGGCCGAAATCGGCTTCGAAGGTGCTGGACGCCGCACGGAGGGCACTCTCGGCCCGCTCGTGATGAAGGCCCGCGTTGATGAACGTTTGTCCGGCCCACGCCCGGATTTGAGCGAGCCGAACGTCACCCGCCATTAACTCGGCCTCGGTGAGGGTGTCGAAAGCGAGGGCGGCGGCAACGGCGGCATCGGGCTGAACAACGGCGTAGTACGCCGCGTGGACGAGGACGTCGGCGCGGTCGTGCGGGCCGCCAGCGTCCGAGTCGGCCAGATCAAGGCGGGCTTTGAGCATGGCCCGGGCGTTCGCGCCCTCGCCGCGATGGTTCATCATGTTGTTGGAAAGCATCCGTTGCGCGCGGAGGCTGCGGGCATCAAGCGGGCCGAAAAGCCGGTCGCAGGCGTCGGCGGCCAGGGTGTAGAGGCGGGTTCCTTCGGGGGCGGGGCCGAAATAGTCGTGGTACTCCGCGAGTCGCAGGCAGGCGCGGATGGCACGCTCATCGGAATCCCCATAGAGGCGAGAGGTGGTTTCATAAGCGTCTTTGAGGAGCGGCCCGGGGCGGGTGTTGTCCTCAAGCCGCAGAAGAGTCCAGCCGATGAACTCCGAGAGGCCGGCCCGGGTCTCGGGGTCGTCGGCAAAGTCCGTGGCGAGGCGGTCGGCCGCGGCCTGCAGAACGTCGCGCGAATCCGGGGCTTTGCCGTCCTGACCGCTGAAGGGCCAGGTCGATTGAGCCCATTCCGCCCAGGGGTCGAGCGGGCTGTTGAGGAGGTCCGGCTTGGCGGTGGCTGAGAGGAAGGGGTTCGCAGACCCCAGCGCGCCCTGCATGAACTCGGCGGCTCGTCGAGCCCGGTCGCGCTCGCTGGCGGCACGGACGCCGAAGCCGACGCTGAGGATGGTGGCGACGAGCAGCGCAGCTGCGGCAAACGCGCTAGAGGCCACGAGCGAACGGTTGCGCTGCGCAAAGCGCGTGAGTTGGTAGACGACGCTGGCGGGGCGGGCATCAATCGGCTCTTTGGCGACGAAGCGCGAAAGATCGCGCGAGAACTCGTTGACGGACTGGTAGCGCCGCGAGGGGGCTTTCTCAAGGGCGTGGTGGACGATGGTTTCGAGGTCGCCGCGCGTGCCGGGGGCGAATCGCGAAAGCGGAGGGAAAGCGTCGTCTCGCACGGCCCGCACCGCCTCGGCGATATCGGCGTTGGAAAAATCGTGGGGAGTGCGGCCCGCGAGCAGTTCGTAAAGTACGGTACCCAAGGCGTACACGTCGGCCCTCGTGTCCACCGCGTCGGTGCCCGCGTTGCACTGCTCGGGGCTCATGTACGCCGGCGTTCCGACGAGTTGGCCGTGCAAGGTGTGGGAGGGCGTGGGCGTGCCGAACTGCGGGTCGTTCCGATCATCGGCCTCGATGATTCGGGCGACGCCAAAATCGATGACCTTGATGCGGCCGGCCGAATCAACAAGAATGTTGCCGGGTTTGAGGTCGCGGTGGATGACGCCCCGCTGGTGGGCGTGGCCGACCGCATCGCAGACCGAGTGGAATAGGTCGATAATGCCCGCGGTATCGAGTCGGTGCTCGCGGGCGAAGGCGGTGATGGGCTCGGCGCCGTCGATAAATTCCATGACAAAGTACGGCACCGGCCCGCCGGGGTCTTCGTGAACCCCCGCATCAAAGACCTGCGCGATCGAAGGGTGACGGAGCGTCGCGAGAACCTGCGATTCGAGTTCGAAGCGGTTGACGGCGTCGGGCGTCGCGAGCCCCGCCCGCAACACCTTCAACGCCACCGTGCGCTGCGGGCGCGTCTGGCGGGCCTCGTACACCGTGCCCATGCCCCCCGACCCGATGGCCCGGACGATCTCGTACAGCCCGATCCGTCGTGGGGGCGGGGTCGCGGCGGTGCGCGGCGGAGGCTCAAGGAAGGCATCGGCGGGGGTGGAAGCAAGCAGGGGTCGGAGCGCGTCGGCGAGCGCCGGGTCGGCGGCTTCGAGCCCGGCCAGACGCAGATGTTGCTCGGCGGGCGGAATCGCCGCCAGATCGTGAAAGGCCGCTTCCACCCGCTGCCAGAGGTCGGGGGTCACGAGCCGCCCCGATATCTGCCCGGGCCCATCGGCTCCGCCGGCTCCAACTTGGATCGCAGCCAGGCCCGGCTGAAGGCCCAATCGCGTTCCAAGGTGCGCACGGTTTCGTTCATCACCGCTGCGGCTTCCGGCACGTCCAAGCCGCCGAAAAAGCGGAGTTCAACAAGGCGTGCCTTCCGGGCATCGAGCGTTGCAAGTTGATCGAGGGCCTCGTTAAGGGCGACCAAGTCGATCGCCCGCGACTCGAACATGGCGAGCGTGTCGGTCAGTTCGACCCTGCCCCACCTTTCCTCGCCCGAGCCGCCGCGCTTGTCGGCCTTCTTGATGCGGGCGTGATCGACCAGCACTCGCCGCATCACGCCCGCGGCGACGCCGATAAATTCAAGTCGGCCCTGCCAGCCGGGTTTGCGTTGCCCGGCGAGACGAACAAAGGCTTCGTGGACGAGGGCGGTCGGTTGAAGTGTGTGAGAGGCGGCCTCGCGCGAAAGAAGCGAGCCGGCGATGGCGCGGAGCTCGTTGTAGACGAGCGGCAACAACGCCGCTGCGGTATCGCCCTCTGGGGCGGGGGCGGGGTTATCGCCGTCGGGAGTCATGCAGCCGGGAGTTTATGGGGGATGGCGGTGAGGCCGGCAAACGGCGAATGAAGACAAGGGCGACGGGGGTTCCGCGCGCATCTTGATGCGATCCAGTTGATGAGTCCAGAATCGCTCGTACATCGCGGTCCAGTCGTGGATGGTCTTCAGGCCTTCGCCGTTCACCCGATACGCCCTCCGCCGCCCGTGGGCCCGCACGAGCACCAAATCAACGCTGCGCAGGACACCCAAGTGCTTCGACACCACCGCCTGAGGCCAGCCGAGATCTGCGACAATCTCCATCACATCCCGCTCCCGCGGCAGCAGGTAGTCGAGCAACGCCCGACGACGAGGCTCCGCAATCGCGTTGAAGACGTCCGTCGTTGTCGCTGCACGAGCCATGACCAAGCATATTCCTATATGGGAATATGTCAAGTCGACCTTGGGCTAAATCGCTCATGCCCGTCGAACCTTCGAAGACGAGAACCGCAGCGGGTACTCCCTATAGGACGACATAAAGCCAACCGGCGAATCGGTCTAGAACAACCGGAATGACGAATAACACGACGCCCGCCGCGGGCAGTTTCGATTGGCCCCACCTCCGACCCGCCGGATGGTTGCACGCACCCCCCTCTCCCGCCCGATAATGGCGGTATGCCCGCACGCCCCAACACCGACCTCTCGCCAGAACTGCTGGACCACATGCAGCGGATCAAGGCCAAGGCGAGCGAATACGGGCTCGACTTCTTCGAGGTGGTCTTTGAAGTTCTGGACTTCGAGACCATGAACCAGATCGCCTCCTACGGCGGGTTCCCGATGCGCTACCCGCACTGGCGCTGGGGGATGGAGTACGAAAAACTCAGCCGGCGGGATGCGTACGGCCTGGGCCGCATCTACGAGATGGTCATCAACAACGATCCGTGCTACGCGTACCTGCAGGAATCCAACTCCGTCACCGATCAGAAACTCGTCATGGCCCACGTCTACGGCCACTCCGATTTCTTCAAGCAGAACCTGTGGTTCGGGAAGACCGACCGCAAGATGATGGACCAGATGGCCAATCACGCCACCCGGGTCCGTCGCCACATCGAGAAGCAAGGCCAGGAGGTTGTCGAGAAATTTCTCGATGCCTGTCTCACGCTGGAGCATCTCATCGACCCCCACTCGGTCTTCGTCCAGCGTGAGGATGCGCGATCGGCCAAGCCGCGGGATGAATCGTTCCGGGCCGATCGGTTGCCCGCGAAAGAGTACATGGACCCGTTCGTCAACCCCGCGAAGGAACTGGAACGTCAGAAGAAGGCTTACGACGAAAAGCAGCAGGCCGAACGCGGAAGGTTCCCGAAAGAACCTGTGCGCGACGTATTGCTCTTCCTCTTGCGATACGCACCGCTGGAAGAGTGGCAGCAGGACATCCTGGGGATCGTGCGCGACGAGGCGTACTACTACGCCCCGCAAGGCCAGACCAAAGTCATGAACGAGGGCTGGGCGACCTACTGGCACAGCAAGTTGATGACGTCGCACTTCCTGGATGCCAGCGAGATCGTGCACTACGCCGATCAGCACTCGGGCGTCGTCCACATGGCGGCGGGGGGGTTCAACCCGTACAAGGTGGGTGTCGAACTCTTCAAGGACATCGAGCGGCGTTGGGACACCGGGCGTCACGGCCACGACTGGGATTCGATCGAGACCATCGGCTCCAAGGAATCGTTCGACGACGGCAGCCGCAAGGGCCGCGCCAAGATCTTTGAGGTCCGGCAAATCTACAACGACGTCTCGTTTATCGACGAATTCCTCACCGAGGAGTTTGTCGAGCGGCACAAGATGTACCAGCACCAGACCGACCCTTCCACCGGCGAGGTCCGGATCGTCAGCCGCGATTTCAAGCGGGTGAAGATGACCCTTCTCCACCACCTCACGAACATGGGGCAGCCGTTTATCTACGTCGTGGACGCCAACTACCTGAACCGGGGCCAACTCTACCTCGCGCACAAATTCGCGGGGCTCGAGGTCGACGCTTCCAAGGCCGAGCAGGTGATGAGCAGTCTCCGCCTCCTGTGGGGGCGACCGGTTCACCTTCAGATGCGGGTGAACGACGAGATGCACCTTTTGTCGATGAACGACGTCGGCGAGAGGGCCGCACGCGAGCGGATTTCAGAAGACACCCCTAAACCCGGGAACGTGCTCTGAACGCTGGGCGAGGAGGGGGCACAATCGCAGGCAGGGCGGTCGCGGTCCCGCAAACCGCATCCACGGTCAGCGACCCAGTCTCCATGCCGCTTACACTTGCCGGCGGTCAAGGAGACGGGCTTTTCATCATGGAGCAAACGGGAGAGGGTCTCGAAGCCGTCGGCGGCCCGGTGTGGCCGATTGTCGCCGTATTGGGCCTCGCGGCGGCGGCGGCGTTGGTGGGAAGTTTGGTCTATTTCTTGCGTCAGCGAAGCCTGCTCCGCCGCGTGTATGAGCGGTCGCCGCAACCGATGCTGGTGATCAGCGGACCCTCCGCCCGGATCATCTCCGCCAACAGTGGGGCATGCCGGCTCTACGGCTATGAGCCCGACGAGTGGTCGGGAATGCTCTTCGCCAAATTGAGATCCGGGTCGGAAGCAAACCCGCTCGACAAAGACTCCGTGACATCGCTCATGCGCAGCCCGTCGGCGATGGCGACCTGGGACCACCGTCGCAAGGACGGAACCCGAATCGATGTGGAAGTAACCGGATTTCTCGACGGCTATCCGACTCGCGATGCCCGCGTGGTCGCCCTCCGCGACGTCACCGCGGCCCGGTCGGAAACGGCCTCCAAGCGAGCCATGGAAGAGGCGCTCCGAGTCTCGGAAGCCCGCTACCGCCGGGTCGTCGAGGGGATTGACATCATCTCCTGGGAGATGTCGCTCGCGGAATGTCGGTTCACGTTCGTCAGCGAGCCCGCGGAGCGAATCCTGGGTTTCCCGGTCGAAGCGTGGTACGCGACCGACTTCTGGTCCGACCACGTCGACCCGGAAGATGTCGGAGGGGTGATGGCTTTCTGCGAGTCGGCCACCACGCGTGGCGAGGACCACGTACTTGAGTACCGGATGATCGCCGCGGACGGCCGGCGGGTGTGGATCCGCGACCTGGTCACCGTGGTCATGCGGGACGGCCGGGCCCATTCGCTGCGGGGCGCGATGATCGATGTGACCGCCGAGAAGCGGGCCTTGATCGAGGTCGAAGAATCCAAGCGGCGGTATCTCGCGATCGTGGACGCCCACCCCGATCTGATCTGCCGCTTCACCGAGGATTCGACTCTCACGTTCGTCAACGACGCCTATGCGGCGTTCTTTGGGAACGGTTCGCCCAAGGAACTGGTGAACGTCCGCTTCTGCGAGTTTCTTGAGCCGGACGACCGAGCCCGAATCGGGCGTGAGATTCAGGCGTTGGCGTCCGACCCCGCCACCCCCCGCACCAAAGAGCAGGCGGCCCGCGGGTCGTCCGGCGAGGTGCGGTGGTTCTCGTGGCACAACTCGGTAGTCCAGTTAAAGAACGGTCGCGGCGTGGAGTTTCAAGGTGTGGGGAGGGACATCACCGCGCTCACCGAGGCGCGCCTGGCGGTGCTGCGGCGGGACGCGATCTTGCGGACCGTCGCCGACACCGCGGGCAGCGTGCTCTCGGCCCGTCGCTGGGATGAGGCGCTCCCCGGTTTGCTCGAAAAACTCGGCGCGGCGGCCGGAGCCTCCCGCTTGTCCCTGTTCGCCCTCACGAACGACGCTGAAACCCCCGCCCGGATCGTCCGGCAGTGGAACGCCGCTTCACCGGCGTCGCCACATCAGAGCCACGCCATCCAGCGCCCGATCCTGGGCGAGGATGTGCCGCAGGGCCAAGGGGCGGAAGGACGCGAACGCACCGTCCCGGTGCTCGCGGGCGATCGTGCGTGGGGATCTCTGTCGGCGCTCGCGGCGGACAACCGGCCCGAATGGACGGAGGGCGAGATCGATGCGCTCCGGAGTTTCGCCGGCTTGCTTGGCGCATTCATGCAGCGCGAACGCATGGTGGAGCACTTGCGTGCCTCGGACGAGCAACTGCGGCAGTCGCAAAAACTGGAAGCGGTCGGACAATTGGCGAGCGGCGTGGCCCACGACTTCAACAACCTCTTGACGGCGATCCAGGGGTATGTGGGGTTGGCCAAGACCACGCTCCCCGCAAACCACCCCGCCATCGAGAGTCTCGAGCAAGTGGAAGAGGCGTCACGCCAGGCGACAGGTGTCGCGCACGCCTTGCTCACCTTCACGCGCCGGGGCACGAGCCAGCGGCGGCCCGTGGAGTTGGGCTCGGTGATCGAACCCGCCCTGAAATTGCTCAGACGGACGCTGCCCGCCAGCATCGACCTTCGGATGGAGCCCTCGGCCACCGACGTCTGGGTGAACGCGGATCCGACGCAACTGCAGCAGGTTATCCTGAACCTCACCATTAACGCACGCGACGCGATGGAGGGTGGTGGCCAGGTCCGGGTGCGGGTAGAGGCTTCGGAACCGGGAGAAGCCGCGATCGTGGTCAGCGACGATGGGATCGGGATGTCCGAGGCGGTTCAAGCCCGGCTGTACGAACCGTTCTTCACCACGAAACCCAAGGGTGCCGGCACCGGGCTCGGGTTGTCGATCGTCCACGGTATCATTTCGGAACACGGCGGGCGTATCGTGGTGCGATCCGAACCGGGGAGGGGATCGGTGTTCCGGGTTGTGTTGCCGCGGGTGCCGGCTCCGCCCGAGGGTCCGACGCTTCTCGAGCGTTCCGTTTCGTTGGCCCGTGGAAGCGTGCTCGTCGTCGAGGATGACGCCTTGGTGCGGGGCTTGATCTGCTCGATGCTGACTTCTCTCGGTTTCGAGTCCGCGGCGGCGGCAACCGCGGCGGCGGCCGACACTTTGGCGGATTCGGGCTCTTTCGTGGCCGCGCTCATCGACATTGAATTGCCCGACCGCAACGGGGCGGAAATGCTCGCCGGGTGGCGACGCCAAGGGCGGATGTTCCCGGCGGTCCTGGTGACCGGGCTGGCCGACGGAACGGGCCTCTCGGGGCACACCAAGCACGGTCGTCGTCCCGGCGAGTCCGGTTCGGATTCGGAAGGGGTCGGATTAGGGGAGTACCCCCTGGGCGTCGCGGTGCTGCAGAAGCCTTTTCGCCTCAATGATCTGAGAGACGTGTTGACAACTATTCTGGGGTCCGGGAAATCCCCGAACACCGCCACGGACGATGCGGAATAACCAATGACCAAACGGATCACCATCGTGCTTGCTGATGACCATGCGCTCTTGCGAAGCACTCTCGCGGCGATGCTGGGTGCGAACGCCGGTTTCACGATCGTCGGCGAGGCGGGAACGACCGACGACGCCATCACGCTTTCCATACGCCATCAACCGACCGTCACGGTGCTCGATATCGACATCCCCGGGGTGGAGTGCTTCGAGGCCGCCCGGACCATCAAGAGCCGGTGCGAGCATACCGGTATCCTCTTCCTCAGTGCGTTCAGCCACGACCGGTACATCGATTCCGCGCTCAACGTCGGTGCGCTGGGCTACGTGACAAAATCCGAGCCGCCCGAGACCGTGATCGCGGCCATTCGCGCCATCGCCTCCGGCCAGTCGTACTTTTCGCCGGATATTCAGTCACGCATCGTCATCTCCGCGGACGGCGTCAAACTGGCGAACGAACCCCAGAGCCGGGCGTCGACGCTGACGGCCCGAGAGGTCGAGGTCTTGCGATATATCGCCCGTGGGATGAGCAAAAAAGAGATCGCGCAGACCATGCACCTGTCGGTCAAGACGGTGGAAAATCACGCCCAGAATGTCATGTCGCGGCTGGCGATCCACGACCGCGTGGAGTTGGCACGGTACGCAATCCGTGAAGGTTTGGTGGAGGCGTGATGATTCTCGCGATCTAGAAAACCTTTACATACAGCCGCCCTTGCCGGAAAGGGTCATTGTCCCTATTGCCTTGCCCCCGCCGGCGGGCCGATAGTGTGGCAGAGATGTCAATCCCAATCACACAATGGCCGTCCCACGGCTCACCGGCCGACCCTTCAAACGGTAGCGCGACGCACGCGCAGGACTCCCAAATGGGTGCCCGCATGATGGCTTCCCGGCCCGACCTTACCCAGCAGGTCAGCCCGGCCCAGCACCGGGTTTTGGAACTGTTGCTTGAAGGATTGACCGAGCCGGCCATCGCCGCCAAACTGGAACGCAGCCGCCACACCGTGCACGACCATACCAAAGCGATTTACGGTTCGCTGGGCGTCAAAACCCGCGTGCAACTGGTCCTCGCGTTCTCTCAGCCCCCTCTGTAAGTGCGGGAGAATGTGCGCAACGGTCAGGCCCCGTTCCCACTCTCTCGGGGGCCGCCCGGGCTTGCACGAACGCGCGGTTTCGCGTAGTGTGATCGTCGAAAGCGGATCATCGGCGGGCCCCTAGCTGGGCTTACTCAACCGTCGCGACGCTTTCCGCGAGGGCTCCGCTGTCATGGCCGGTTCCGAACCCAATCAGCCGTTTTCGCACTCCGCCACTCCCGGCACCCCGGAACTCGCCATGACCAGCGAGGGGCTCGGTCCCAACGACATCCCCCCTCCGCCGTCGCCCGAGGCGTCGCCCGAAGACAAGGACCGCTATTGGCGCAAGTACGTCTACCAGGGCGACAAGATGCCCCAATTGACGTGGCGGGCCGTCATCATGGGCGGCTTTCTGGGCATGGTGATGTCGGCCTCCAACCTCTACACGTCGCTCTCCATCGGCTGGCTCTTCGGCGTTTCCATCACCGCCTGCGTCATGAGTTTCATCATCTGGAACTTCGTGCGCCTGTGCTCCGGCAACCGCCTGAGCCAGATGTCGATGCTCGAGAACGCCTGCATGGCCAGCACCGCCAGCGCCGCGGGATACGCCACAGGCTCCACCGTGGCCACCATGTTCGGGGCGATGGTGCTTCTCACCGACCCGCTGCCCGGGCAGACCCTCGCCGATGTCAAGACGTGGGAGGTCACCGCCCCGTGGGTGGCGGTGGTCTTCACCCTGTGCACCGGCCTCTTGGGCGTCTTTATCGCCATCCCCATGAAGCGGCAGATGGTGAATCACGAGCAACTCGCCTTCCCCACCGGCACCGCCGCCGCGGAGACGCTCAAGAGCCTCTACAGCCGCAGCGCCGAGGCGGTGCAGAAGGCCTACGTCCTCCTGGGCGGCCTCGTCGTGGGGCTGGTCGTCGGGTTCCTCCGGGTCGGTGACGACGTTCTCGAAAAAGTCGGATGGTTGCGGGCCTTTGTGGGCCGCATCTCGTTCCTCCGCATCCCCGCCGAACTCGAGATGCACTTCATCAGCCGTCTGTACCCCGGCGGGCGATTCCCCAACGGCTTCGCCTTTGAGCCCTCGGTCCTGCTGATCGCCGCCGGCATGCTGGTGGGGATGCGGACCAGCATCTCGTTAGTACTGAGTTCTTTACTGCTTTACGCGGTGGTGGCACCGCAACTCGCCGCGGTGGACGCTGCCCACATGGAGCGGGGTGCCGTTGCGGTGTACGCGGCGGTGGATCTCCTCCCGCAACAGAGCGATCCCATCGCCGCATCCGAGGCGGTCGCGCTCGCGACGGCATCGGTGGCCGCCTCCCTCGACATCGACCCGCGAGTGTTGGAGGAGGAGGCCCGCAGCGCGACCCGCAGGGTCGTGGTGGCGAACGAGCAGGATCGGGCCCGGCGGGCCTCGGCCGAGGTCATCGCGGCGGCGGAATCCGCCGTGGTGTCGGCGTCATCCATGGCCCATACGGCACCGGTCCGCGCCGCGGCGGAGAAGGCCCGCGATGCGGCGCTGCAGTCGAGCTTCGGCAATGCCGACCCGACGACCGTCACCGACACCGTGGTGCGGGCCGTCGCGACGGCCGCCGCCGATGCCGCGGAGTCCACGCTCGGGGCGGCGGGCGGGGGTCCGGCGGGGGTCCGCGCGATCATCGAGAGCAGGGTTGAGCCCGCCTTGGCCGCCGTGGCCCTCTCGGAAGACGAACGAAGAACTCTCGCGGCTGCCGTGGTGGCGGCGGGCCGCCGCAACGCCGGAGACATAGCCGCGGCGAACTACGCGAACCGCGGGGCATTTCTGGCCGCCCGCGAGGCCCGGTCCAAGGCGATATCGGCGGGAAGAACGCCGGACGAAGCCGACCTGTACGCCGCCGCGGCGTTCAACTCCGAGCGATACATTCCCAACTTCATCTGGAACTGGGGCGGGGGGCGGCTCAGCATCACCCGCTGGAGTTTGTGGGGTGGCACGGCGGTGATGGTCTTCTCCAGCCTGATGAGCGTTGCCCTCCAATGGCGGACCATCGCGCGGGCTTTCGTCGGTGTCAAGAAGGGGGCCGTGAGCGGCGAGGACTCCGCGATCGAAGTCCCGGGGTCGTGGATGGTGATCGGGATGATCCCGATCACCATCGCCATGGTCTGGATACAGATGGTCGCGTTTGATGTCAGTTGGTACGCGGGCATCATCGCCGTCGCGATGAGCTTCGTCCTCAGCCTGGTGGCCTGCCGGGCCACCGGTGAAACCGACACGACGCCCATCGGCGCCATGGGCAAGGTGATGCAGTTGACGTTCGCGGTGCTGGCACCCAAGAACATCTGGGCGAACCTGGCTTCGGCCGGTATCGCGGCCAACTCCGCCAGTGCCTCCGCCGACCTCCTGACGGACCTCAAGATGGGGTACCTGCTGGGCGCCAACCCTCGTCGTCAGTTTCTGGCCCAGTTTTTCGGCGTCTTCTTCGGCACAGTCGCAATCATCCCCATCTGGTACCTGATGGTCCCCAACCGGGAAGCCCTGGAAAAGTTCGCGTTGCCCTCAACCCGCATCTGGGAGGCGGTCGCCAAGGTGTTGGTCAACGGCATCAACGAACTCCCGCCGTCGGCGGTCTATTCCATCCTGGTCGGCGCCATCGTGGGGATGGCCCTCCCGGTGATCGAGAAGGTTCTCCCGCCCAAGGCGCGGAAGTTCATGCCCAGCGCGATGGGCCTGGGACTCGCCTGGATCATGCCTTTTCAGAACGCCTTGTCCTTCTTTGTCGGAGCCTGCGTCGCGTTCCTATGGGGCAAGATGGGCCGACAATCCGCCGACCGATACAACGTCCCGATCGCCTCCGGCTTTATCGCGGGAGAAAGCCTCATGGCGGCGGCGCTCGCGATCGCGGCGACGGTGGCGGGATTGCTGGCGACCGGGTAACGTGCCCGCCGTCGTTTCGTTGGCGATTGCGACGGCGTCCGCCAACGCGATATCCCGCGTCGCGCTCGGTCGCGTTCAGGGGATGCCATCCGCCCCAATGGGCTGGGCGGCCGCGTTCTCGTCGGTCACCGTCCCAAGCGCCGGAATCTCCCGCTCTGGGGTGTACGGCATCGGGAAGAACCCCCGCACCGTGCGTTCGCGACTCCGGGAGCCCAGCTGGCGGGTGGTGGCGCGGTTGACCCGGCCCGGACTCGGCTGGGTCGCCATGGGGG
>CAZJXA010000072.1:0-4898 GCA_964549785.1 uncultured Phycisphaeraceae bacterium
CACCGCCGCTGTCAAAACGTAGTCTTTGGAAGCCACCAGATTCGGCCGCGATATCACCCTGCGGCCGAATCTGGTGGCTTCCAAAGACTACGTTTTGACAGCGGCGGTGGGCGTCTTGGGAATGAAAGAACCCCGCCGGGTTGGACGGCGGGGTTCAAGGGATCAGAATAAGGCCCGCCTTGTCAGGCGAATCAGAGGGAGAGAAGCAGTGCCTTTGAAGTGGGATGCCGACCAGCCCAGATTCTTGCCAACGGCACCCGTACCGGTTGGGCGAGGGGCTGGCCGAATGCCGGGCACGCGAACACAGCGGCCGCCAGAAAGGTGGTGACGGCGTTTCGAGCAATCTGCATATGTCAAGATTTCCACGAAATGTCTGCCGGGCGGTGGGCCCGCACGGGAACGGTAGCGGGTGTGCGCAAACACCTGATGCGCATCGTTGGCGGTTCCGTCTCCTTGTACGAACGGGCGGAGGGCGAGTTCGTTTCAAGACGGCTGGCGCAAGTGCCGCGACTACAGCCTGTTACCACCGCGTTGCGGTCTGGGTGCGGGCCGTCTGGATGAGGTTCACCATGGCGGGGATCACGACGGGATCGTTCACGGAGCCCGAGTGTTCGTTGTTGCCGCTGGTGACGAACCCGCCCTGGCAGTTGGCGTGAGACTCGAGCGCGCGGGCGCTCACCAAGGGCACGGTGGCGTCGCCGAGTGTGGTGGCCCGGTGGGTGGTGACGGCGACGGGGTTGAGGGGCGTGCCGTGGTAGGTGGGTTGGGTGTATGCCACGTTGACATCGGTGACGGTGTTCTTGCCCGTCCCGGCGATCAACCAAGTTTGCGGATGGCAGTAGTCGCGGACCTGGTTCGTGTGGTAGTTCTCGGCCATATCGATGTTCTCGAGGATGTGGCTGAGAACGCGGCGGGTGGTGTTGACGTAGCGGCTGGAGCCGACGTTCACAACACCCGTGGCAAACTCAGAATGTTTGACCAAGCCGACCATGGCATTGGCTTCGCGATAGATGGTGTACATATCGGCGGTGTGGTGGGTGGTGGAAGAGGGGGTGCCGGCCGGGCCGAGGCGGCTGTCTAGGCTGAGCCACGTGGGGTCGGGGTAGAGGTTGTTGCACATCAACTGATACATGCCCGCGACGCCTGACGATGTGCACTGGACTTCCTGCGGGGTGTCGCCGATGAGGTAGGCGAAGGCACCAGCCATGCCGCCGGACTTGATGCTGGCGTAGCACTCGGCGGCTCCGTGGGTGGGCATCATGGTGTGGATGACCGCGGAGACCAAGGACTCCATTTCGTGGATGGCACACCCCGCGCGGGTGACGAGGCCGCCCATGGAGTGAGTGATGATGATGGGCTTGTAGGGCGAGGTGGGCCGGACGGTGTTCTTGATGAAGTTCTTGAGGGCCAGCCCGGTGTCCTGGTTGGGTTCTCGCCAGTCGTAGCCGAAGCACCACATGACGCCCCCTTGGGCGGCGATGGCGCGTTGCATGGCGAGGGTTCCGGGTCCGTAGTACTCCCATGAGACCGAGCCCCAGTTTCGCTGATTGCGAGTGAGGCCGAAGGCCCGCTCCGCGGCGTCCTGGCTTTCATAGGCGTTGTTATCGTCGTCGTAGATGGAGCCCATCGTGCGACCCGGATTCAGGCGGTAGTTGTAGTGGCGGGTGAGGGTGTCGGGCGACTGGGTCATCAGCCACAACATGAAGACAGTTCGATCGGGATCCCAGATGCGGTCGGTGCCGCTGGCCATCTCGATGCGGGAGCCCATGATGCCGGGGACCATGATAACGGGCCACAACTCGCGGTCGAGCGTCTGCGAGCCGTCCCGCGAGACTGGCGTGGCGGACCGCATGGTGGCCGACGCCCCGCCCGCTCTGGGGATCCAAGGAACAAGTTGCGGCATGAGACTCCTCGATCGGCTGCTGAGATGCGGCGAAACCCGCAGCGAAGGCGGGCGTCAGGGGCGGGTGGCGAGCGACATGGACTCAAGAATCTTGGAGACGCCCGACTTGAGGGCCGCCTCGTGATCGGCGGTGGAGGTGCCGGTGAGGGTGGCCCCGGTGCCTTTTCGTGGGATGAAGGTGACAACGTGCATCACGGTTTCGTCGACGTCGGAAGGGGATTTGGCACGGGTGACGAGGGTGCTGCAGGGGAGGCCCGCGGCGTTGCGAACGCCGCGGACGATGTCGGTGCCCAAGCCAGTGGCCTTGAGTTTGCGTTCGATCGGATCGAGGATGTCTTCGGGCGTGGCGTCGGGGCCCATGGGCGAATAGGCGAGGGTAACTTCGACTTCCTCATCGCGGGAACGAAAGACGTAACTCGTTGAATCTCGCCAGCCTTCCGGCAGGACGAACTCCACCAAACCCGCGGACGTCTTCATCGGTGCATACCTCTCTTGATCGTGGAACGGGCGGGAACGCGAGCGAAAGGTTCGCTGAACTAGGAGCCGTGGACCTCGGCGAGTTTGCTGGCGGTGGCGTCGTTGAGTTCGCCGGTTCGCTCGAGGTCATTGTCTTTCTGGAACTTGCGAATCGCGGCGGCGAAGTCTTCATCATCCGGGCAGTCGCCGATTCGGCCCAGGTTGGCCAGGCGGGCCTCGGCTCCGGTGCGCGAATGCGCGGGATCGAGTTCACCGATCCCGAGCGGGAAGGTACGCACGTTCTCGCCCTCCCCGACGCGGAGTTCACCCGTCCGATCGCTGGGGAACATTTTAACCGTCACCTTGCCATCGGAGGGGATGGTCCCGGAATCCATCCGGCCCTCGATGACGATGATGTAGCGCTCACCCGCGAGTGGTTTGCCGTTCTCTTTGACAACGATCTCGAAGGTGATGGGGATGCCCTTGCGGCGGAAGCGGTGGCGCTGTTCGGTGGCGCCGTCCTCTTCCTTGATCACAATCGGCGGGACGTGCAGGCGGTCGCCCGCGAGCAGAACGTGGGGTGACCCCCGGACCGACTTGACCTCGTCGTTCGCCGGATGGTTCCAGATAGTTCGCCAGAAATGACCCGCGGCATCGGCGATGCTGATCGCGCACTCGCCCGACGCGACTTCACGCTCACCGGTGCCTACTGGCGCGGCAGAACCTGTTCCGGTGTGGGACTGTTGTGGCACGCGTCTACGTCTCCGGGGGCCTCAGGGCAGGCCAAAACGCGGCAAGGATCACCCCGCGTGGCCTGTGCCAACCCTAGAAAGGCAGAGATCGGTCGTTTTGGCGCGCGGACAACGAATAAATCTGGCGGGACGGTGACTATCGCGAATGTAACGCCCGTGGCTTGATGCCGGCGACGACCTCCTCTGCTCGTGGCAACATCTGCCCGCGCCTTCCATTTTCGCAACGCGATGGGCGAGGAGTCAGCGGATTCTCCCGTACCTGCGAGGAACAATCTTCTGTGATTGAAGGGCGTGATTCATCGACAATCGTTCGACTGAAGAATCGCATAGTCCGGGCAAGTTATTCCGAAGACCGGCAGGCTGCCGCCGCACGGGACCTCATCCAAGAACGGCGGGGGTCAGAGCCGGGGCCAAAGCCGGGGGCCGTTGAAGCCCCGGCCCGCGATCGGCGCTTCCGATCGATCGCGGGCATGGACCACCGGCAGACTCAGCAACCTGCCTCGAACGCGGCGAAGAACGCGATGATGTCGTCGGAGTCGGTGTCGCCGTCCTGATCGAAATCGGATTCGCCGTTCTCGAAGTCGGCGAAGAACTGAGTGATATCGTCGGAGTCGGAATCGCCGTCCTGGTCCCAGTCAGAGATGCAGCCGTTGAAGACGATCTTGACAGTGGGGCCGTACTCGATGTAGAAGCCCTTGGGCAGGAGGAGGGTGGTGAAGCGGCCGGTGTAGGGGCCCGTGATGATGTCGAACTCATCGAGCGTGGTGGGGTTGTAGCCGAAGACCACCTGAAGCGTGCCATTGAGGGCGCGGCTTGCCGTGCCGGTCAGACGGTCGAAGTCGGCGACGGCCGTGCCGTTGATGTTGCAGAGGAAGCGGGACGTCGAGCTCATGGTGCAGATCTGGGAATTGAAGTCGAGTTGCCCGCTGGAACCCGGCGCGACACCCGGCGAGAGCGTTCCGTTGTTGAAGAGTCGCGCGGAGATAATGCCCTTGCCTGCGATGGTGTGCGAGGGCCCGTTGGCGAGCGTTTCGACGGCGGGATTGCTGTTCCAGATCACTTGCGCGGTGCCGAGATTCGAGGTGGCGTTGAGGACGAGGGCACCCGTGCCGTTGAGGGTGACGATGCCCGCGAACGCTCGGAAGTAGGAGGCATTGCCGCCGATGCCGGTGTTGATGGTGATCGTGCCGTTGTTGACCAGCGAACCCGTGGACGACACCAAGAAGGCGTTATCGGCGACCTGGATGGGAGCGTTGTTGGTGAGCAGGCTGAGGCCTGAGGTACCGACCACGTTGAACACACCGCTTCCGGAGGCGTTGAGCGTTCCGCCGTTGATGGAGCCGTTGGACAACAGAACGCTTGACCCGGTGAGGGCTTCGACGACTCCGCTGTTGCTGACGGTGACCGAACTGACCGCGAGCGTTCCCCCGTTGCTGGCCCGGAACGTTGCGTTGTTGGTCTTCGCTTGAGATGCGAGGTTGAGCGTCCGCCCCGCGACGTTGGCATGAACGAGGCCGTTGTTGGTCACATTGGCGTAGACCTGTCCGGTGCCGCGGATGGTGTGCGAGGGCCCATTCGTGAACATCTCGGCGGCGGGGTTGCTGTTCCAAACTAACGTGGACGTGTCGAGATTGGTGGTGGCGTTGAGAACAACCGAGCCGGTTCCGTTCAGGGTGACGATGCCCGCGAACGCTCGGAAGGAGGAGGCATTTCCGCCCGCACCGGTGCTGACGGTGATCGTGCCGTTGTTGACCAGCGAACCCGTGGACGACACCAAGAAGGCGTTA
>CAZJXA010000072.1:4998-14173 GCA_964549785.1 uncultured Phycisphaeraceae bacterium
ACGTGGACGTGTCGAGATTGGTGGTGGCGTTGAGAACAACCGAGCCGGTTCCGTTGAGGGTGACGATGCCGTTGAAGGCGCGGAAGGAGGAGGCATTTACGCCCGCACCGGTTCTGACGGTGATCGTGCCGTTGTTGACCAGCGAACCCGGGGACGACACCAAGAAGGCGTTATCGGCGACCTGGATGGGAGCGTTGTTGGTGAGGAGGCTGAGGCCTGAGGTACCGACCACGTTGAACACACCGCTTCCGGAGGCGTTGAGCGTTCCGCCGTTGATGGAGCCGTTGGACAACAGAACGCTTGACCCGGTGAGGGCTTCGACGACTCCGCTGTTGGTGACGGTGACCCCGTTGATGGTGAGCGTTCCTCCGTTGCTGGCCCGGAAGACGCCGGTGGACGAGTTCGACTTATTCTGGCTTAGCAACTGCAACACCTGGGTATTCTGGTCGGCATTGACGAGACCGCTGTTCGCGAGGACCGAGTAGATGTTGCCGGTACCGCGGATCGTGTGCCCCTGGGCCTGAACAAACGTCTCCGCACCCGCATTGGAGTTCCACTGCATGATGGCAGTGTCGAGGTTGGCGGTCGCCTGCAGCACGATCGCCCCAGGGCCGCTGAGGGTCTGGGGACCGTTCAGGGACCGCAGCGCTGTGCCATTACCGCCAACGCCGGTGTTCACCAAGATACTCCCGGCGTTACTCAGCGATCCGCCAGTGATGCTCAGTGCGGTGCTATCCGCGACTTGCAGCGTGCCGGTCTTACTCACCGACGAGAAGATTGTGGTGCCGCTGGCGGTGTTGACCGCCCCACCGGTGTTGGACACCGCTCCACCTATAACGGTCGCGGAAATGAAGTTTACGGTTCCTCCGGCAGACGAAATGGTTCCCGGACCGGTTTGAGTCACCGTAATTCCGTTGATGGAGAGGGTGCCGGCGGAGGCTCGCATGCTGCCGGAATTGTTCTTGTTCTGGCTAAGAAACTGAAGCGTGAATCCGGGCGCATCGGCGTCGACCAGTCCCGCGTTGTCGAGGCGGGCGTAGATGTTGCCCGTGCCGCGGATCGAGTGGCCCGCGTTCTGGGTGAAGAACTCGCTCCCTGCATTGGAGTTCCATTGCATGAAAGCAGTATCGAGATTGCCGTTGGAGTGGAGGCGGAGCGTGCCGGACCCGGAGAGCACGACATTCCCATTGAGGGCACGAAGGACGGTCGCGTTCCCACCCGCGCCGTTGTTGATGCGGAGGAGGCCGTTGTTCGTCAGGGCCGTTGAAAGCACAATCGCTCCATTGTCGGCACGGAAGACTTCAACGCCGGAGGTCGTGATATCGAGCGTGCCGATGGAGGCGCTATAGCCAGCGGGAAGCGTCACCACATAAGAGCCGGCGGGGCCAATGTTGGCGCTCTCACCGGCACTGTCGGGAACATCGCCCCCGGTCCAGTTGGCGGGCACGTTCCAGTTGCCGCTGGCGGCGGCGTTCCAAAGCCTTACTTGGCCATGAGCATTGGCCGCCACGCCCGCGAATGCCGCGAGAACGAGTGCGCCCACTGGCGCGTGTCGAAAAGCCGCCCGATTTGTCGAAGCCTGCTGGATTCTCTTGGACATATCTGTACTCCCTTGCCTGTTTCGCCGATGCCATTTCCGCGGCTCGGCCTTGAACGTTCTTTGATCCATACTTCTCGGACCATTTGATGCAACCCAGGAAGGGATGCAAACACACCTAGGGAGGCGCGGGGGCACTCCTGACGTAATATGTACCAGAAATGTCGTTGAATAGCCAGACCCATCTGAGCCTTTTGGCAAGACTTTCTGACGGGTCCGATGGTCTGGCATGGTCCGAGTTTTGGATTCGCTACGGCGACCTCATCCGCGGCTTCTGCATCCGGCGGGGTCTGCAGGCCGCGGATGTGGAGGATGTAGGCCAAGAAGTCATGTTTTCGCTGACCAAGGCCATGCCGGGTTTTCGGTACGACTCCGCACGGGGACTCTTCCGGTCGTACCTCAAAACCGCGGTGGTGCGTGCTATCGGGCGAAAATTCGGTCAGAGCCACCCCGCCGCGAGCCTAAGTGCGGCGGAGGCATCTCCCGTTGACGGAGCCCAGGACGAAACGCAGTGGGAGCTCGAGTGGCGGCGATACCACTATCGAAGGGCGATGGGGACTCTGGAGTCGGAGTTCTCGGACCGCGATCGGGAAGTCTTTCATCGCTACGCGACTCTGGGCCGCCCGGTGGGTGAGGTGGCGGCGGACTTCGGGCTCACGGACGCCGCGGTCTACCAGATCAAGACCCGAGTGTTTCGGCGCCTGAGCGAGACGATCCGGGTGCAGGTGGCGGAGGAAGGGTGAACGGCCAAAGACGACGGCATGGTCTCGATCGGAAAGGGGAGGAAGGCCACAATGGGCGAGAGATCCGGATTACAACCACTGGCCGGGCCGACCTGGTTTGAGGACGAGGCGTCTCTCCTGGACGTGGCGCGGGGTGATGCCGCGCACACACCGGTGATCCCGGGGTATTCAGAACTGCGCGAACTCAAGCGGGGCGGGCAGGGAGTGGTCTTTCGGGCCGTGCAGGTTTCGACCAGCCGTCCCGTCGCGATCAAGGTGCTGCTGGCGGGCGGCCTGGCGACGCCCACGGCTCGTCGGCGGTTTGAGCGGGAGGCGGAGCTCGCGGCCGGGCTTCGACACCCGAACATCGTGCGGATTTTCGACAGCGGAGTCACCGCTGAGGGCTCGCCTTTTCTCGTTATGGAGTTTGTGGAAGGTGGGCCGTTCCTCAGTTCCTCCGAGCCCCCGGACCGCCAAACGCTGCGGTTGCGGGTCGGCCTGATGACAAAGGTGGTGGACGCGGTCGGACACGCTCACCAGCGGGGCGTGTTGCACCGGGACCTCAAGCCGGGGAACATTCGGATCGATGATTGCGGCGAGCCACGGGTGCTCGACTTCGGGCTCGCCAAAAGCCTGGCAGCGTCTTCGCTGGTCGTGAGCGCGAGCGGGCAGTTCGTCGGCTCGCTGCCCTGGGCGAGTCCGGAACAACTGGACGATGCGGCCAGCGTTGACACACGGAGCGACATCTACTCGCTCGGTGTAATCCTTCACCAATTGGCGACCGGTGCATTGCCGTATGACACCTCGGGCCCGCTGCACGCGGCCTTGGATACGGTGCGAGGCACGGTTCCGCCGGGCGCCGCTTCCGTGAACCCCGCGGCGGATGGGGATCTGTCGACGATCATCGCGCGGTGTATTGCAAAGGACCGGGCCCGGCGGTACCCATCGGCCGCGGAACTCGGAGCCGACCTCGCGGCGTGGCTGGCGGGTGAACCGATCCGCGCCCGACGCGACAGCGCGTGGTACACCCTCAGAAAGAGAGCATCGCGGTATCGCGTGGCGGCATGGGTCGGCGGAATGTCGGCCCTGGCGTTGGCTGCGGCGGCGATGATCTCGGTGCGCTGGGCGTCGATCGCGGAGCGCGAGCGCGACGCCGCCGAGAGCGCGCTGCGGCGGGCCGAGACGGTGACGGACGTGCTTATCGGGATGATCGTCTCGCCGGACCCGACGAGGGACGGGCGTGAAGTCCGGGTGGTCGAGGTGTTGGACGAGGCCGCGAGCAATGTCGGGCGGGCCTTTCAAGATGATGCGGGCAGCGAAGTGGGCGTGAGGCTGGCGTTAGCGCAGAGTTACACGTCGCTTGGTCAGGCGGAAGAGGGACTGCGCGAGGCGGATTTGGCGCTCCGGCGGGCCGAAGCCGGGCCTTATCCGCGCCCTATTGATCGCGTGACGGCCGATACGACCGCCGTCGTTGCGCTCTTGGAACTCGGTCGCAGCACCGAGGCCCTCGGAAGAGCCGAACGGGCCCACGCGCTGGCGAGCGCTTCGCTGGATCAACGGTCCGACGGGGCGCTGGAGGCCCGCGCCGTTCTGGCGGCGTGCCTCGAGAACACCGGGGATCGCGCGGGCGCGATCGTTCACAAACAGGCCGTGCTGGATGCGCGACGGGCTCTGCTGCCCGCCGGGCACGCGGACATCGTGACCGCGCTCAACAACCTCGCGGTAACCCACGTCTCGAACGGGGACTTGGCCTCGGCGACTCCCCTCCTCCGGGAGGCCCACGAGGCTTTGCTGGCGGCGGACGGGCCGGAGCATCCCAACGCGGTGGTCACCGCCATCAACTTGGGAACCATCCTCAAGCAGCAGGATCGCGCGGCGGAGGCGCTACCGATTCTGGAAGCGGCCCTGGCGGGCGCGACCGCCGTATGGGGGGCGGAGCACCTCCAGACGCTTTCCGCGGCCGCCAATCGCGCCACGACGCTGACGGAACTGGAGCGGCCGGCCGAGGCGGCGGCGGAGTTTGAACGCATCCTGGAAATCCAGCGTCGCACGCTGGACGCCGATCACCCGCGCATCCTGATCACGCTCTCGAATCTGGCGAGCGCCCGGCGTGCTTCGGGTGATCTTGCGGGGGCGGCCACGCTCTTCCAAGAGGCCGTGGAGGGTGCCACGCGGACGCTGGGCCCTGGCCATGTGAACACGCTGATGTTCCGGGGCAACTACGCCGAACTGCTCACGCAGGCCGGACGGCCGGCAGAATCGGCGCCGCTGCTGGAAACGATCGGGGCCGATGCACGCCGCGAACTGGGGTCGGACAATTGGATCACGGGGACGCTGGTCCACAATCTCGGTAAGGCGTATGCAGAGATGGGCAAGGGCGATCAGGCGATCGCGGCGTTCGCGGAGGCATACACCATCTTCGAGCGTTCACTCGGGGCCGCCCACCACCGGGCTCGATCCGCGGCAGGCGAACTGACAAACCTGTACGAAGCCAACGGCGACGCCTCGAATGCGGACCTGTGGCGGGCCCGACGGTGAGTCTCGAATCAGATCCCTCCGCCCAGCGTTCGCGACCGGACGCTCCGCTTCATACCCTGTCTTGATGCTCCGGAAACGCTTGTACGACGGCTTCAAGGCGCTTCGACTCTCGCCTGTCGCCACCGAAACCGAGCGCTGCGCACGCCGCCGTCTTTTCTATCTCGCCGTCGCGCTCGTGATCTTCGTTTCGATCGTTCTCGTGGGGATCGTGAGGTTCCGACAAGGCTGGATGGTCTTTCTTTTGCCGGTGGCATGGGTCGGCGGCGTGACGTGCGCGTACCTGGCCTCCCTGATCGCCAATGCCTACTACGACGGCAAGAAACACATCGAACGCATCGGCTTCAAAGTTTGCCCGGGCTGTCAGTACGACCTGTCGCTACTTCCCGAGAACGGCGTCTGCCCCGAATGTGGCAAGGCCTACGAGCCCGCGCTCCTGAAAGCCCGCTGGCGCGAAATCTACACCAAACTCGACGACCGCTTTGGGCGATAACCCCCATCGCGGCACCCCGATGCCCATCCGGACGTTTACGGACGGACCGGGCGACTTTGCATCCGCGCCAACGCCCCGGTCGTACAGTCGTTGGCCGGCATTCGCCAATGGCTCTTCCCCCGCCCACGCTCGACCCACAAAGGTTTTCGCACCATGTCGATACGTCTGACCCGTTTCCTCAACGGCGGCACTCTGTGGCTCGGCGGAATTGTGGTCGGCGCTGTTACCGTGGCCGCTGCCGTGGCTGGCCTTTCCAGCACCGCCAAGGACTTCCGCGCTCCGGGCACCCAGCCCCAGACGCTCCAGAGTTCCCTCGTCAGCGCCATCAACTGCGCCAACTGTCACGGTTTTTACGGCGACAGCCAGAACGAACCGTTCACGATGTGGTCGGCCAGCATGATGGGCCAGTCCGCACGCGACCCCATCTTCTACGCCTGTCTCGCCATCGCCAACCAGGACGCCGCCTTCGCCGGCGAGTATTGCCTGCGGTGCCACGTGCCTCAAGGCTGGATGGCCGGACGCAGTGCCGACCCCTCCGGCGGATCCCTCACCGGCAACGACTTTCAAGGCGTGTCCTGCTCCCTTTGCCACCGCATGGTCGATCCCGTCTATGAGGCCGGAGCCAACCCGCCACAAGACGTCGCCATTCTCAACGCCCTCGCGGCCGCCGGCCACACCCCGGTCAACCCGCACTCGGGGAACTATGTCCTTGACCCCAACGATCGTCGGCGCGGCCCCTACACCCTCGACCCCAACCATCCGCACAATCACCTGGTCTCCCCGTTCCACCGCGACAGCGCCCTGTGCGCCACCTGTCACGATATCAGCAATCCGTTGTACTCCCGCCAGCCCGACGGCACGTACACGCTGAACGCCCTCGACGCCGAAGCACCCAGCCACGACAAGTACGAGCAGTTCCCCGTCGAACGGACCTACAGCGAGTGGCTCCACAGCGCGTTCGCGCAAGGGCCTATCGAAACGGGCGGCCGCTTCGGCGGCAACCAGACCGCCGTTTCGAGTTGCCAGGACTGCCACATGCCGACGTCGAGCGGCGTCGCCTGCGAGCCCTCCTTCAGCCCGATTTTCCGCGACGATCTCCCGCGTCACTACTTCAACGGCGCGAACACGTGGGTTCTCAAGAGCGTCCGCGACCTCTACCCCGACTTCGACACCTTCCTCACCGCCGATCTCGTCGACGAATCCATCGCCCGCACCCACGCCATGCTCGACGCCGCCTCGGACCTTGAGGTCACGCTGGATAACAACCGCCTCCACGTCCGGATCATCAACGAGAGCGGCCACAAGTTGCCGACCGGGTACTCGGAAGGCCGTCGCATGTGGATCAACGTCGCCTACAGCGACACCAGCGGCAACACGTTCTCTGAACGGGGCCGCTACGACTACGACACCGGTGACTTTGATCCCGCCGGGACCAAGGTCTACGAAGCGAAGGCCGGCCTCGACGCGGCGGCGGCGGCGGCCAGCGGCGAAGCCGTCGGCGAATCCTTCCACTTCGTTCTCAACAACGAATGGCTCTTCGACAACCGCATCCCGCCCCGCGGCTTCACCAACGCCGGGTTCCTGAGCGTTCAGGCCGAACCCAGAGGCTACCTCTACGCCGACGGCCAGCACTGGGACGATACCACGTTTGATCTCCCGGCCAACGCCACCGGCGCCGACGTGACCGTCTTCTTCCAGACCACCACGAAGGAATACATCGAGTTCCTCCGTGACGAAAACACCACCAACACCGCCGGACAGGTCGCTTACGACCAATGGGTTCTCCACGGCCGCAGCCGGCCTGCGGTGATGGACAACATCTTCGTCGACGTCTCGGGCCGCTGCACCGCCGACGTTGATTCTGACGCCGACATCGATTCCGACGACATTGTCCTCTTCTTCAGCAACTGGGAAGCGGGCGAGGCCGACTTTGACGGCGACGACGACACCGATTCAGACGACATCGTGGTTTTCTTCGGACGCTGGGACAGCGGCTGCTGAACGTCTGTCAATGCCTTGGGTCGCCCGCCCGCGCAGCCCGGTTCGCAGCGTGTTAGTATGTGCCGACCATGCTCGCCCGCGTTCAATCGTTTCTGCTCCAAGGCATCGACGCCCTCCCGTGTGAGGTCGAGGTCGATTTTATCGAAACCGAGATCCCGAAGGAGGGCGAAGCCGGGCCGCGGACGATGGTGGTGGGCCTTCCCGACGCCGGTGTCAAGGAGTCGCAGGAACGGGTGCGCTCCGCCCTCTTTAACAGCGGCTTCTTTCCGCCCATGGGCAAGACGCTGATCAACCTCGCGCCCGCCGAGCAACGCAAAGAAGGCCCGCTTTACGATCTCCCGATCGCGGTCGGCCTGCTCGTCGTCTGCGGTGTCATTCAGAGCGACGAGCCCTTGGCCAAGCGCCCGCAACGATTGACCGCGCCGCGAAAGAAACCGGAAACCGTCCCCTTGGAGGACGCCCTTTTGCCCGGGCAGGAAGCGGCCCCGCCCTTGGACTATCGCAAGTTCATTTTCGGCGGCGAACTGGCGCTCGACGGTCGGCTGCGCCCGATCAAAGGCGGGATTGCGCTCGCTGCGCTGGCGAAAGCCAAGGGCATGCAGGGCGTCATTCTGCCCGCCGACAACGCCGCCGAGGCCGCCGTGGTGGCCGGCATCGAGGTGTACGGCTGCCGCACGTTTACCGAGGTTGTCGGCCTGCTGACCGGCCGACTGGCGGCCGAGCCCCACTCCCCGCCGGACGTCGCCGGGCTGCTGGTGAACGCCGTCCCCTCGATCGACTTTGCCGACGTTCGGGGCCAGGAATCGGTCAAGCGGGCGATCGTTGTGGCCGCGGCGGGCGGGCACAACCTGTTGATGTTGGGGCCGCCCGGCAGTGGCAAGACCATGATGGCCAAGGCGCTGCCGGGCGTCCTTCCGCCGCTGACACCCGAAGAGGCCATCGAGATCACGCGGATCTATTCGGCGGCGGGTGCTCTCCAGCCGGGGCAGGGCCTCATCACGAGCCGCCCGGTGCGGAGCCCTCATCACACCGCGAGCGGCGCGGCGGTGGTTGGCGGCGGCATTGTGCCCCGTCCGGGTGAGATTTCGCTCTCGCACAAGGGCGTGCTCTTTCTGGATGAACTCCCGGAGTTCCCGCGGGATGTGCTCGAGAGCCTGCGGCAGCCGCTCGAAGACCACGTCGTCACGATTGCGCGTTCGCACAGCGCGGTGCGGTTCCCTGCGAATTTCATGCTCATCGCCGCGATGAATCCGACGCCCAAGGGCGACGTGGCGCCGGGCGATGTCGGCAAGCGGGCGATGGATACGTATTTGTCGAGGCTTTCGGGCCCGCTGCTGGACCGCATCGACATCCACGTCGAAGCGCCCGCGGTTCCTTGGAAAGAACTCTCCGCCACGGCCCGCGGCGAGACCGACATACCCAAAGGCAGTTCGACCGCCCACATGCGGGACCAGGTGAACACCGCCCGGGCGATGCAGGTGCCGCGGCAAGGGGCCAACACTCCGAACGCGCGGCTGTCGGGCCGGCAACTGGACCAGCACGCGCGGATGGACGAAACCGCGCTCTCGATCCTCGGGAGCGCGATGACGGAACTGGGGCTGTCGGCCCGGGCCTACGACAAGATTCGGCGGATCGCCCGCACCATCGCTGACCTGGCCGGAAGCGAATCGGTGAAGGTTGAGCATGTGAGCGAGGCGGTGAGCTACCGCCTGCTGGATCGCAAGCGATGAGCACGGTGCGCCCAGGGGGCAAGGTGCGCAACTGAGGGGAAGCCTTTGCGCACCTTGATTTTGGGGTGTTTTCTGCTTGGGAAACGGGCAAGGTGCG
>CAZJXA010000073.1:0-14064 GCA_964549785.1 uncultured Phycisphaeraceae bacterium
GGCTACATGGAAATCCTCCGCACGCTGCCGCCGTCGCCGCCCGAGGGGACGGCCGAGGGGACGGCCGGCGCAACCGGGCCGGAAACGCCAACCCGTCACCGGCTCGCCGATGACACGCCGGGGATCATGCTCCCGGTTGAGGCCCTGATTGCCATGGCCCCCGCTTCCAGCGGCCGATGTGTCCGTATCCCCAAGGTGCTGGGAGAAGGCTCGTGACAGAGCCGTCGTCGACGGATCTCCTGCGGGTTCCCTGGCCCCATGGCCCCCGGTCCGTTACCACCGGCCCGGTCCTTGAAACCCGCAGCCGCGTTCGATCGGGCGTGACGACCGCCGTCGACGTCACCCGCGAAGCCCTCGACCGCGTCCGAACCGTCAACCCCACACTCAACGCCCTCACGCAGGTTTTCGATGACGCCGCGCTCCGGCACGCCGCGCTCGTGGACGATGCGATCGCCCGTGGCCAAGGCGATTCGCTGCCGCTTGCGGGCGTCCCCATCGCGATCAAAGACAACATCTGCCTGGGGCCCGACCTCAATTCCGATTTGGGTTCCGTTTTGGGATCAGGCCGGACGCCCGGTTACGGGGGCTTCACCACCTGCGCCAGCCGGATGCTCGAACACTACCGGTCGCCCTACACCGCCACCGCAGCGCAGCGCCTCATCGACGCCGGCGCCATCATCATCGGCAAGGCCAACATGGACGAGTTCGGAATGGGTTCGTCCACCGAACGGTCCATTCACGGCCCGACGCGCAATCCGCATGATCGGGCGCGCGTCGCGGGCGGGAGTTCGGGGGGTTCGGCCGCCGCCGTGGCGTCGGGCATGGTCGCTACGGCCCTGGGGTCCGACACCGGCGGGTCCATCCGGCAACCGGCCTCGTTCTGCGGATGCGTCGGTCTGAAGCCCACCTACGGGAAGGTCTCTCGCCACGGGCTGGTTGCGTACGCGAGCAGCCTCGATCAGATCGGACCTCTCACCTGCACCGTCGGCGACGCCGCGGCGGTGCTCGACGTCATCTCGGGGCACGATCCGCTCGACGCCACGTCGGACAACGCCCTTCGCGAACATGCGAGCGACGGGCTGGCAGCGCCGATCGCGGACGTCGTCCTGGGCGTGCCGCGCCAGATTGTTGAAACGGCGCAAGGAACTGCCGCCGGCGATGTGCTCGCGCAGGCGATCGAGCATTTCCGGTCGCGCGGCGTCACGGTGATCGAGGTCGATTTTCCGGGCATCGACTTTGGCATCGCGGCGTACTACATCATCGCGACCGCCGAGGCCTCGTCGAACCTCGCCCGCTTCGACGGCGTGCGCTACGGCCGTCGGCACCCGCTGGCCGCGGGCGAAGGTTTGGATGCCCTCTATGTGAAGAGCCGCACGGCGGGCTTCGGGGAAGAAGTCCGCAAGCGCATCATGCTCGGCACGCACGTTCTTTCGAGCGGGTACTACGACGCCTACTACGCCACGGCCCTCCGGGCCCGGGCCGTCATCCGGGCCGATTACGCCACGGCCTTTGAGCGCGGCTGTCACGCCGTGCTCATGCCGACCACGCCCGGAACGGCCTTCCGACTCGGCGAAAAAACCGAGGACGCGCTCACGATGTATCTCGAAGACGTCTATACGGTGGGGGTGAACCTGGCGGGGCTGCCCGCGGTCAGCATCCCGTTCGAGCCCCGGCCGGGGTCCCTTCCGATGGGCATTCAGCTGGTCGGGCGCCCGTTCGGCGAGGCGTCGCTGCTGCGCATCACGTCGGTGTAGATCGAGAACGAATCATCGGCACCGCGGGTGCGCGCGTTCGCCCGACATGTGCCGGACGTCGCGTGGGAGCCAAAAAAACAACCGGCCACCGCATGAAGCGATGGCCGGCGTTGATGATCAATTCAGTCCGGTGCGGTCATAATCCCGTCGGCGATTGGCCGTCCGGGGGTGACCGCTGTGGTTTAGAACATGACCTGCATCTGGAGTTGGATGTTGAACTCGCCGTCGTCGGCCTGACCGAGGTACCCGTTGTCGCTGCTGAAGCCGGCCGGGAAGTCGTCGTCGGTTTCGGGAGTGTCGCCGCCGGAAGCGGGGAAGAAGAGCGTGTTGGTTTCGTTGACCGCCCAGTTGACCTGGCCGGTGAACTTCACGGCATGGCTCTCGGGGGAGATGTAGTAGTTGACGCCCGCGGTGAGGAAGAAGAGTTCATCATCGCTGTCGTCGTCGTCACCATCGCCGCCGTCGCCGTTCTCGTCGTCGAGGAAGATGGCGTCCGCGCGGGCGAAGAGTTCAACCTGGTCGGAGACAAACACGCCGCCCTGGATGAGGGCCCCGAACGTGTCGGAGTCGCCGTTGTCGCCATCGCCGCCGCCGTCGCCGGATTCGGTGCTCTCACCGATGAACGCGCCGTAGAGGTTCCAGCCTGCGCCTTCGACGCTGCCGTCGATGGTGTAGCGAAGAATCTCGTTGTCGACGGTGCCGCCGGTTTCGCCGCCGTCCTGCCAGTGGACCGCACCACCGACGAGGGCGGCGAAGTCCTGGCTGCGCCACGAGGTGAAGTCGTTGAAACGGTTCCAGTTATCACCGGAGATCTTGAAGTCGACGCGGCCGGTGAGGGCATAATCGGCTTCGCCGGAGCTGCCGAAATCGGTGTTGGAGGTGCCGAGGCCGTCCGAGAAGGCACCGACGACGCGGAACGAGTCGCTGGTGTAGGACAACTGGATGCCCTGGCTATAGCCCTGCGCGAAGCGCTCATTGGTGACCGAGCGCGACGCGGCGAGTTGATGCTGGACTTCGATGCTCTCTTCGCGGAGGAGGGGCAACTTGAACTGGCCCCAGCGGAACGCGAGACCGCCTTCAAAGGCATACTCGCCCCAGGCGTCGGTGATGCCCAAGTCGCCACCCTCTTCGGCCTCGAGGCGGATCTTGTAGGTCAGATCCTTCGACCAGATGTGGCCCCAAGACCAGATGCTGGTGTCGGGAGTCGAGAAGCCGTGGGTGAAGTCTTCGTTGTTGCCGTCTTCTTCTTCGCCGTCGCCGTCGGTGTCGTTGACTTCATCGTCGCGGAAGGACGCGGTGTAGCGGAACTGGGCCAAGCCGCCGACGTAAAGCACGTTGTTGCCCGTGCCGTCGGAGATGTTGAAACCGGAGCCGTCAAAGCCGGCTCCGCCGCCACCCTGCAGAAGGCTGGCGCGGCTGCCCGCATCGGCCACGAGTTCCGCGGCGTAGGCGCGGTCCTTGTCGAGATTGGCGTTCTGAGCCACGGCCGGGGCCACGCTCAGAGCGGCGCCCGCGAGCACCACAAGCAGTCTGGTCTTGGTCATCTGCGAAACTCCTTTTCAAATCACACTGAGCACCAACGGATCCGCGGCCCCCACCTCGGGAAGTGCCGGCAGTCCTGACGGCTGTGACACGCGTTTCAACGACGCCTCACACCGTCGGCTCGAACTTGCCCGTTGCCACCGCCTGGACCACCCGGGCGTGCCACGGACCCTGTCAAAACTCCGCATGCCCCATGAAACCGAAACACGGGGCTTGAACAAATACTCAGGAATGCCGTCGTTCAACATTCCAGAACAGAGAAATCGAGAGGACCGACGCCCAATTGCTCCGCAAACTTCCACACCGGCAAACGTCCTTTTTCACATGAGACTCGGAAGTACGCGGCGTAAAGCGGCAGGTTACGGAAGCGGATGTCGAGCGGGTGAACGAATCTTCACCCTGTGAAGGGGCGGACTATACCCCATACCCCCGGGGGACGCAAACGTCCTGAAACACTTTTTCGGCTCGACGGGCCGGTTCCGCACAACATTTCCACCGAAAGAAACCCACTTGAGCGAACTTCAACTCTTCATCAAATCTGAACACAACTCTAGTAGAGAGGACCAATTGAGATCGCTAGCGTTCCTCTGTCAGCTCGCCGGTCGGGTCCATAGACCGGCATAAATTGCCCGTTTACAACCACTTAAAGGACTCCATGGCACACCTCAGGTCGATTCTTGTGGTGGAGGATGAGAAAGATCTTGCCGAACTCTTAGCGTACAACCTTCGTCGCGAGGGGTATGTCGTCGCGGTTGTCCACAGCGGGCGGCAGGCCTTGGACGCGGTCGCCGCAAATCTCCCGGATCTCCTTTTGCTCGATGTCATGCTCCCGGAACTTTCCGGCACCGAGGTCGCGAGCCGCATCCGCTCCAACCCCGCTTCGGCCAATCTCCCCATCATCATGCTCACGGCCAAGACCGGCGAGGTCGATCACATCGTCGGGCTCACGGTCGGGGCCGACGACTACGTCCCCAAGCCCTTCAGCATGAAGGTGCTGATGGCACGGGTCGAGGCCCTTTTGAGGCGCACCGCCCGGACCGCCCCTCCCGACGTCACGCTCATTGAAATCGGGGGTGTCCAAGTCAACCCGGAAACCCACGAGGTGTTTCTCGATGGCGAGGTCATGAAACTCACGCTCACCGAGTTCCGGCTCATCAGTTCGCTCGTGAGCGCCAGCGGGCGCGTTCTCACCCGGAACACCCTGATGAACCGCGCGATGGGGCAGGGGGTGACTGTCACCGAACGCACCATCGACGTCCACATGACGTCGATCCGCAAGAAACTGGGTGCAAAGTCCGCCATGCTCAAAACCGTTCGGGGGGTCGGGTACCGCCTCACCGCCGACCTCTCCGGCGGGGAGGAAGAAGACGCAGGCTGATGAGCACCGGCGCCTCCTCAAGGTGTGATTCGCGCCCGAGCCCCTCCCCTACCGTTCAAAAATGCCGCGTCGGCCGCCCCATGATGGTTGGATCATCGGCCTGATGTGGCTGCCCGTGGCCGCTGTGATGGCGGCGTCCTGGCAAGGCTGGCCGACATCGGCGGCGCTTTTCACGGCCTTCGCTGCCTCGCTCATCGGCACGCTCGCGGTCGTTCTGCTGGTTTTCCGCCGCCGCTCGATCAACCGCTCGCAACTGGCCGACATCGCCGCGCACATCGAACGGGCCGCAGCTGCATCACCCTCGCCCGCTGCGCCGGAGGGGGCCGACGCCGATGAGGCGATGAGCCGCGTGACCGTGGCCGCGCTCGCGGCCGAGCGCCGCGTGAATGCCCTCGTCCGGTCTGACCGTCAATTGCGGGAGGCCTTGGACGCCACCGCCGTGCCCCTTCTCGCCACCGACGGGCGGGGCGTCGTGCGCCTTTGTAATGAAGCGGGTCGGGAGTTCTTCGCAGCCCGGATCGGCCCCATCGAGGGCACGCTCTTGGACAATCTCTTCACCCAGGCCGAGATCGTGGCCCAGCACGCCGCAGCCCTTCGGGGTGAGCAGCGCCAGGGCCTGGTGCGGATGGTTCGGGCCGACGGGCTCCGCACGATCGAAGTGGTCACCGCCCCCGCACCCATCGGCGACGACCGGCGCGGCGCGGTATTGACCCTGCGGGACGTCACCGAGGTCGCCCAGGCCTCGCAACTCAAGACCGACTTTGTGGCCAACGCGAGCCACGAACTCCGGACTCCGCTCGCCAGCATCCGGGCCGCGGTCGAAACGCTGGAAGGCGGGGCCCGTGACGACCCCATCATGCTCGAACGCATCGGCCGCATGATCAACGCCAACGTGCTGCGCCTTGAAGAACTCGTCCGCGATCTCCTCGATCTATCCCGCCTTGAATCGCCCGAAGCGCCCGTCACCCCGGAACCGATCCGCCTCGACGACCTCTTCCATTCTCTGAGCGATGCCTTCGCGCCCGTTGTTGCCGAACGCGGCCTGCGCCTTGAGTTTGCGATCGACGACGGGGCCGAGATCGTTCATTCCGACCCCGTCCTGCTCTCGCTGATCCTCAAGAACCTGATCGAAAACGCGACCAAGTTTGCCTACGACTCCACCGCCGTGCGGGTCCGGGCCGAGATCGTGCGGAGCCCGGGAGGGGCCGCCGAGGAGAACGAGGCCCCGTCGTTTCGCCTGCGGATCGCCGATCGCGGTGTCGGCATCCCCTTCGGCCATCAGCAGCGCATCTTCGAACGTTTCTTCCAGGTCGATCCGTCGCGGAACGGTCAGAGCGACCGGCGCGGCACGGGCCTGGGCCTCGCGATCGTCAAACACGCGGTCAAACGCCTGGGCGGCACAATCGCCGTGGAGAGCGTCTGGAAAGTCGGAACCACCATGACGGTCGAGTTGCCGACGCGGGTCGAGGGTTGAAACCGCAGACATGGCGAGCCGCCGCCCAACGTTCGGCCGGACGCTCGGCCGTGAATGTCTCGGGCTTCGCCCCGGCGTAACCCCGAAGCCCGTCTAACCTCACCCGCCGATGACGCCCACAGCCCTGCTGCTCGAACCCGAGGTTCGCGAACTGATCCAGGAAGGTCGGTTTTCCGACCTGCGCGCCTGCCTCCACGAGATTCCCGCGGTTGATGTCGCCGACATCCTTGCCAGCATCGAGCCCGAGCAGGCCGCCGTGGGGTTCCGTTTCCTCCAGCGCGACGATGCCGGTGAAGTCTTCAGCCATCTCGAAGCCGACAAGCAGGAAGAACTGATCCAGAAACTCGGGGCCGAGGGCTCGGTGCGGGTGGTCGAAGCCATGAGCGCCGACGACCGGGCCGCTCTCCTTGATGAACTCCCCAGTGAGATCGCGCAGCGCATCGTCGCCGCCCTCAGCCCCGAGGAGCGCAAGGTCACCCAGGCCATCCTCGGCTATCCGCCGCGAACCGTCGGGCGGCTGATGACGCCGGACTACATCCGCGTCAAGCCCGACTGGACGTGCGCCAAAGTGCTCGACCACATCCGTCGGCACGGGAAGGACGCCGAGACCATCAACGTTCTCTACGTCATCGACGAGCACGGCACGCTCATCGACGATCTGCGCCTCCGCCAGGTGCTCCTGTCAGAGCCCGAGCAGCCGGTCGGTGCCCTGCTCAACGGCACCTTCTACGCCCTCACCGCCGACCAGCCGCAGGAAGAGGCCGTCAAGACCATGTCGCGCTACGACCGCACGGCCCTGCCCGTCGTCGATTCCCGGGGCCTCCTGGTCGGCATCGTCACCATCGACGACGTCACCGACGTCGCCGAAGAAGAGGCCACCGAGGACATGCAGAAGATGGGCGGCGTGCAGGCCCTGGAAGCCCCCTTCGATACCGCGTCGGTCATGGACCTGTTCAAGAAGCGGGCCCCCTGGCTCGGGCTCCTCTTCCTCTCAGAAATACTCACCACCAACGCGCTGGGATACTTCCAGGGCCAGATGGAACGCGCCATCGTCCTGGGCACGTTCGTCCCGGCGATCATCTCGTCGGGCGGCAACTCCGGTTCGCAGGCTTCGACCCTGGTCATACGAGCGCTCGCGCTGGGCGAGGTCACCCTCAAAGACTGGTGGCGCATCCTCCGCCGCGAGTTCGTGGTCGCCGGCCTCCTCGCGCTGCTGGTGGGCGTGCTCGGCTTCACCCGCATCAACCTCTGGGGCCTCATGGGCTGGTGGAAGCGGACCGAGATCGACCCCGCCACCGGAGCTGCGGTGGTCGATATGCATGTCCAGAACCACTACACGATATTGGGCGCGGCCATCGCCGCCGCGCTTATCGGCGTGGTGCTGTGGGGGAGCATCATGGGGGCCATGCTCCCCTTCCTCTTGAAGAAGTGCAAACTCGACCCGGCCGGAAGTTCCACGCCCTTTGTCGCGACGCTCGTCGATGTCACCGGCATCCTCATCTACTTCACCAGCGCCACGATCATCCTTCGCGGGACCCTGCTCTAAGCCCCCCCCCCCCCCCCCTTGCCCCGACGATCATTCCGGCTTCGCCTCGGGTGCGTTCCGCGGCACCAGCGCCGGCCCCGGCGCTGGCGTGCGATCGTCCATGGGTCGCTCGATCCGGTACATCGCCGTCGCCGCGCGGCCGACGTCCAACCGGGCCCCGATCTCGCTGGCGATCAATTCATCGGAGCGCTGCACCCGCGCGGTCTCGGGCTGCGAGTCATTCCAGCGGATGCGGATCGGCCGGTCGAGATCCAGGAGTTTGTCGCTCAGGTAGAGCGTCACCGCCGGAACGCCCGCCGGCACGTCGAGCCGGATCTCGTTGCCCTCGACCGTCGCCCCCAGCACGCCACCGCTCGCCAGATGAGCTGCAACCCCGGCCGCGTCCAGACCCAGCCAATAGAGCCGGTTGCGGGTGACGTCGTCCTGCTTCCACCGCACCACCTTGGGCCATGATTCGCGTGTGAACCCCTTCATCCACAGGAACGCCGCGGCGTCCTTTCCGTTCATCCAGTGCCCCGCGCCTTCCACCACGTTCAGGACATGGGTGTACAAAGGCGGCGTGCGCGGCAGGTCGGCGTGGTCTTGGGCCAGCGCGTCCAAGCGGGCGGCCCACTCGCGCGCGCCGCTGTTCCGTTTGAAGGCGTTGTCGTTCTCACCGACCCAGATCGCGAACGGCACGTTGGCCAGGTTGGTCGGCTGCGATTCGTTGGGATGGCCGGCCATCATGGCCGCCGCCGCGAAGCGATCGGCCAGGCGCGGGGCGAGCTGGTACACCCCGTCACCGCCCGCGGAATAGCCGAGCAGGTACACGCGGTCCGGGTTGACGTCCTCGAACACGATCGCGTTCTCGATGAGGACATCGATGAAGCCGTCCACCGGCCCCTGGTGCCACATGTTCCAGGCGTCGCTCGGGGCCCGCGGCGTGAGGTACACGCCCTCGTACGGAGTGTACAGGCTCGCGTGGGTCTCCCACTGATTATCGTTCTCGGCAGCGCTGGTTTCGCCCCCGCCGTGCAGCGAAATGAACAACGACCGCCCGACGTCCGGTCTTGTGCCGAAGACCTTGAACTTGAATCGGAGCGCCTGGCCCGCGATCGAGATGCGCCCCGCTTCCCACTCGGCCGCGCGGGCCTCGCGCAACGCGGCCCGTCGGTCCACCGCCCGCGTCACAAGGTGCTCCTCCGCCAGATCGCGGCTGAGCGGCATGTTGAGCGGCGTCTGAGCCGACAGGTGAGAAACGCACACCAACGCGAACGCCGAACAGGCCGTCGTCATGGGGAATCGCATCCCCCATGATTGGGGCCTCCGATCCTCCACGCTGCCGATGGCCCTTTGCCTCGCCGTGAGTTCAACCGCGTATCGTTTCGCTATGGATGCCGAACAGCCGATCAGCCCGCCCTCCGAGGCGATTCCAGAAGACACGCTCAAACGCGCCCTGGGTGCGTTCAAGAAGCGGCTGAAACTCACGAAACTCGATCAGGAATCCAAACTCGGCGTCTCGCGCCCCATGACCAGCGGCAAGAAGGTCGAGAACCTGGGCATCATGCCGCCCAACGACTTCCCCCGCGAGGTATGGCGGGAACTCGCCAAGCAGGGAAAGATCAAGGATTACGGCGGCGGTTTTTACACCCTCCCGTAACCCGACTCGCGGTCCACGCCCGCCTTTGGTGCGGCGCGGTGCCACCGGTGGAGTTCGTTCGTTGCGGCGTTCGGTTTCGGCGCGAAGCGGGCACGCCAGCGTCCACCGCCTTCGTAGGCTTGTTGGCCCTTGACGACCACCGCTCCCTCCATCACCCTCCTCACTCCGATCTCGGCCCTCCCCGGCGTCACCCCGCGCCAGGCCGCGGCGTTCGTTGCGCTCGGGCTTCCCAACGTCGGTCATCTCATCGCCCATCTCCCCCTTCGGCATGAAAAGCACGAAGCCGAGGCGGCCATCGCCGACCTCTCGCCCGGGCACATCATCAGCACCCGCGGCGAGATCACCGCCACCCGCCTCACACGCAACGGGCCGAAGTCGCGCTTCAATGCAGCGCTCCTCGACTCGACGGGGCGTATCGATCTCGTCTGGTTTAACCAGCCCTACCTGCGCGACCGCATCCAGCCCGGCGCGAACATCCGCATCCACGGCGAACTCGTCACCTACGGCCAGACGTTGCAGGTCGTGAACCCCAAGTGGGAGTTGCTGAACGCCGCGGACGCTCCCACGCCCCACGATGAACGCATCCGACCGGTCTATCCGGCCAGCGAAGCCCTCCCCACCGCGCAGATCGAGAAGGTGATCGCCGCGGTGCTGCCGGCCGCGCTCCCGCTGATCGACGACCACCTTCCGAAGCACTTCCGAGCCGAACGCAACTTCCCATCGCTCGCCGATGCCTACCGCATGCAGCACGCGCCCGAATCGTTCGATGAAACCAACGCCGCGCGCCGCCGGCTCGCGTACGACGAACTCCTGCTGCTGCAATTGGGCGTGTGCATGAAGCGGGCCCACCTGCGGCTGCACCTCAAGGCCCCGAAACTGCGGCACAACGAGGCCATCGACCGCCACATCCGCGAACGCCTCGGCTTCACGCTCACGCCCCATCAGGACGAAGTCGTCGCCGAGATCGTGGCCGATCTGTCGTCGTCGCGCCCCACCAATCGGCTCATCCAGGGCGACGTCGGTTCCGGCAAGACCGTGGTGGCGCTGTACGCCATGCTCCTCGCCGTCGCCGACGGTCATCAGGCCGCGATCATGGCCCCCACCGAGATATTGGCCGAGCAGCACCTCGCCAGCATCGCCCGCATGCTCAAGGGCTCGCGCGTCCGCATCGCCCTCCTCACCGGCAACGTCACCGGCAAAGAGCGCGAGTCGCTCCTGGCCCGGCTCGTCGCGGGCGACCTCGACATCCTCATCGGCACGCACGCCCTGCTCACCGAGCACGTCCGCTTCAAATCGCTCGCCGTGGCCATCATCGATGAACAGCACCGCTTCGGCGTCGAGCAACGCGCCAGCCTGCGGGCCAAGGCGAGCGACGAAACCTCCACCCCGCACGCCCTCGTGATGACCGCCACACCCATCCCCCGCACCATCGCCATCACGCTCTTCGGCGACCTCGATTCCTCCAGCATCCGCGGGCTCCCGCCCGGCCGCCTGCCCATCACCACGCGCTTCCACGCCTTCGCCAACCGCGAATTTGTCTATAAAGAACTCGATGAACGCCTCGCCAAGGGCGAACAAGCCTTCATCGTCGTGCCCGCGATCCAGCCCGGCGAGGTCGATGCCTCGGGGGCCGCGATCCGCGACGTTGCCACCACGCTCGCCGACCTGGAACGCACCCATCTCCGCGGCCGGCGGCTCGCCGCCCTCCACGGCCAACTGCACCGCGACACCCGCGACGCGGTCATGGAGCAGTTCCGCGCCGGCCACATCGACGCCCTCGTCGCCACCACTGTCATCGAAGTCGGCGTCGATGTCCCCAACGCCACCGTCATGATCGTCGAGCAAGCCGACCGCTTCGGGCTCGCCCAGCTCCACCAACTCCGGGGCCGCATCGGCCGCGGCAGCAAGCCCTCCATCTGCGAACTCATCGCCGACCCCACCACCGAAGTCGCCCGCCAACGCCTCAGGATCATGGAGAAGGTTTCCGACGGCTTCGAACTCGCCGATCAGGATCTCGCCCTCCGCGGCCCCGGCGAACTTTTCGGCTCACGGCAATCGGGCATGGCCCCGCTGAAGGTCGCCGACCTCGTGGCCGACCGCGAACTCCTCGCCATGGCCCGCCGCGATGCTACCCACTGGATCGCGATCTCCCCCACGCTCTCGCACCCGGACGAAGCCACCCTGAAGCGCCGGCTGCTGAAAGCCCACGGCGGAGATTTGGGATTGGCGGATGTGGGATAATGTGTGGTCAGGAGCGTTGCCACGATACCCTTGGAGCCGACGACCGCCGCGAAGGAACCCGCTGTGATATCGGTAGAATCCATCGTTCAAGAGTTCCGAAGTCTTTCCGATTCCGACCAGCATCGGCTTCTGAAGGAACTGATGAGGTCGAGGCTGATCGAAACCGCGCGTCGGATCGCGGCGAACCCGCAGCATCCTCTGCCGCTTGATGACGACGACTTAAATCGACTTGTGCATGAAGCCCGGCGCGAGGTGCTTCGTGCGCGCGGTCTTTGACGTGAGCGTGCTGATCCGCTTCGGACTCGGCAGCGGCCTGGTTGCCCGGTTACTCAACGGGGCGGCCAGGGGCGACTTTGTCCTCATATCGACCGATCTGCTCGCGACCGAACTTGACCTGCTCTCTCTTGGCTCCATCGACGAATGCGTCATCCTTACTCCAGAAGTGTTCGACGCGAAGGTTCGTAACGCGGGACCGTGAGTTCCTGCTCGCCCATTTCGTACGGAGAATGTGCGGAGGGCGAGCAACGGCACCGGCCTCCCGACCTGTCTGTCTTGGCTGTCAGTTCGGGTGGCACAGGCGTCCCGCCTGTGTGCATTTCCCACTTTCCCTCGGCTCCTCCCCGCTTCGTCACTTCCCCACGGTTATCTGCCGCCGCGCCTCGTCCAAGATTTCCACCGCAATCACGTTCAACTCGATACTCGAGAGCGGATCGACGTTGCACTCGCCGCGCACCACCTTCCGCAAGTACGTCCACTCGTTCTCAATCTCGACCGGCTTGGCGGGCGGCTTCCGCGCCTTCAACGGCCGGTTCTCCATCCGCACCATCAATTCATCCCATTTCGCGGCATGAATCGAACCGCCCTCGGTGTGCAGGTCCATCTCCTTGTTGTCGTGGGTCCACGCCCACGACGCCTGAATCACCGCCGTCGCCGTGGGATAAGTGAGCACGATCGTCGCGTCATCATCCACGCGCGGATACACAAGCGGCTTCAGCGTCGTCGCGCTTGCCACCACGCGCGTCGGCCGTTCGCCGTTCATCAGCCACGTCGAAAGCACCGCCCCGTAGCACCCAAAGTCCACGAGTGCTCCGCCGCCGTTCTCTTCCGGGTCCGTGAGCCAGTCCATAAACTCGGGCGAGCAGCCGATCTCCTTCGGCCCCTTGTGCCCGTGCCGGAACACCATCCGTCGGATCGGGGCCATCTCGCCGGAAGCAACCATTCGCCCCGCCTCCCGCACCGAGGCGTACCAACTCGTCTCGAAGTTCGTCAACACCAGCACGCCGTGCTGCCTCGAGAGTTCCGCCATCCGCCCCGCATCAGCGTTCGAAAACGCCAGCGGTTTCTCGATCAAGAGGTGCACGCCGCGCGGGGCGCACGCTTCAACCGCCGCCACGTGGTCCTTGATCGACGTCATTACGCTTACCGCTTCGGGCTTGCACGCATCCAGCATCCCTTGCAGCGAGGCGTGATACAGCGACGAACCCAAACTGTACTTCGCCGCGAACCGGTCGAAGACGGCCCGATCGGGCTCGTAGACACCGACGATCTCCACATCCTCACGCTCGCGGGCCGCCCACAACAGCCCTTCAACGTGCCCGTGCACCATGCCCACCACGCCGATCCGCAGGGCGCCGGTTTCCGTCGAAACCTTCACGGCGGTGCTCAGGGGTTCCGGCTCCTGCGCTGCGGCCGCGAACATCCAACCACACAACAAATGAGCGCACAGCGCCGCAGAAATAGTCAACATGGACAAGCGTACTCAGATTATGAAGTCCCGCGCCTTGCACCCTTGCCGAACCGCCCGCGAACATCAAGGCTCAGGACGCGGCTCGAAGTCGCGCACAGGTTCGCCGCCGATTATTCCGCCGAGCCGCGGATCGCGATAAGAAGGTCCGCAAACTCCGAGTGCTTCGACACCACCGCCCACGCGCCCGCGCGGAGGGCGCCGTCGACCGTCGCCGCATCGTCGTACCCGCTGTAGGCGATGACCTTGCACCATGCGAAGCGGGCTCTGAGTTCGCGGATCGCATCCAAGGGCGGCCGTCCCGGCATGGTCAGATCCATCACCACCACCGTCGCGCCGCAGCGTTCGACGGCCGAAACCACGTCATCCGCATTGGGGAGCGTCCCTGCGTCTTCCAAGTCCGTTTGGCTCCGCACCATGCGAGAAACCATGAATGCAAGATCGGGCGAGTCGTCCACGCACAACACCCGGGGCTTCTGTCGTCCCACGATCGGCGGCATGGCATTCATGGGCGGTTTCCTCTCTACCGGCGAACGTCCGAAAATCGGAGGCTAATCCGAGACCGACATCGCGATTGTGATTCCCGCACCGCGTGCGTCCCCCGGCCCCGACCGGTCCTCCCGCCTAGCATGATACCACACGCCGCGAGTTATCCGCACACATTTCCCCAGATTCGGGATAATGCCTAATCTAACTCACTGACTCCTCGCGTTTCACGGTTTTGCCGCCCCACTCACGAGAAGGTT
>CAZJXA010000074.1:0-13927 GCA_964549785.1 uncultured Phycisphaeraceae bacterium
GGCCTTGAACGATCGTGCCGCCTCGCCCGAATCCACGCCCGCAAGCCAATCCACCGAGCGCGATACAAACACCGGGAAACTGACGTCCAACGGCCAGTTGGTGTCGCCGGTGGAGAACGCCACGCCGATACGGCGCACCTCGCCGTCCGCGCCGCCGCTCCGCCACACCAACGGCCGCGCCAGCGACCGCGCCATCACCTTGGCCCCCGCGGGTTCTGCGGTTCCAGCCAGCCCGAACACACCGTCCAGCGACAACCCCGCCAAGATCGGGTCGTCCCGGTTCCACAACATCACCGCCTCACGCTGCCGCACCCCCCCGGACGGGCCGCCGGCAACTTCGCCGCTACCGCCCCCGAAGACGAGCGTCGGAGTAACTACGCCGCCCGGGATCAGCACGCCGTCACTCACGACGACATCGACCCCCGCCTCCGCGAGCGTCCCGATCAGGCCCGAAACCGCGCCGATCCTTACCACCTTGACATCAGCCCGTGGCAACGCCCGCAACGTCTCCTCCAGCAGCCAGTCGGTCGCGCTCCCCTCCACCATCGGGCCGCTCCGGCGCACCAGCCCGACCGTGAGCCGGCGTTCAGGAACGATGACCAGCGAAGCCGAATCATCGGCGGCGAGTGCATCCCCGCCCTGCAACGACACGGTCAGGACACCCTCGGTCGCCGCCACCGTCATCACCCGTCGCGCCACCCGATCGGCCCCGAACGATACCGGGAACCGCTCAACCTCGGCGCCGTCGAGTGAAAGCACCACCACCGCGCTCTCTGCGTCCCGCGTCGCGACGAACTCCAGCAACAGCCGCACCGCGCCCGGCACATCGGCGGCCCGGCTGGCCGCGAGCTTCACGATGCCCACGTTTCGCGGCGTGGTTTCGCCACCGATCCGGCGGTGTTCGATCTGGTAGCCCGCCAACCGAGGATCGACCCCCGCGCGATCGTCGATCAGCAGGACCCGCCGGGGTCGGCGCTCCGATCCCTCGCTCCGGGATTCGTACCCGGCCAACAGGCCGTCCAAAATAGCGGGGACCGTCGCCAGGTCCTGGGCTTCGTCGGTCTGCTGTAGATCGCCCAAGACCGCCCGCAACGCCGCCCCGCTCTGCGTGAATCCTGTCACCAGTTGCGGCGCTGCGTCTGCCCGAATCAAGGCCACTCTCCCGCCGCCCCGCATCGCCCGATCGGCCTCACGCAGTGCGACCGCACGTGCCGCATCGAACCGGGTCACCCCGTCGTCACCCAGCGCGGCCATCGATGCCGAGCAATCGATCACGAGCACGGTGTCGGCCCCGCCGTCGGACCCGGTAACCGTGGGCCGCCCCGCCGCAATCGCCAGCGACCCCAAGATCAGGAACTGAATCAGAAGCAACCAACTCGGCCGGGGCCAGCGGAACGGCTCGGAAGCCTGGGTATCGTCGGCCACCGGCGGCCAATGCCGGATCGAACTCACCTTGACCATCCGCCGGCGCGAACGCAGCGCATAAATCAGCAGCAGCGTCACCCCGCCCAGAATGCCGATCAACGCGGTGGTGAGCGGCGCGAGCAGCGTCATGACGGGTCCGACGCGGGCGTTCCCTTGGGCGGTCGCTGGACGTTGACGGCCCGGTCCTCCAGAAACCCGATCCCCCAGATGAACGTCTCACGCGACACTTGCCGGCTCGCCTTCGGCTTGGTCGCCCCGGCCTCGATGAACAAGGCCTTGGTTTCCTTAAGGAGTTGCGGGAACTCTTCGCCCTCCAACACCTTCATGACCAACCGCCCGCCCGGTCGCAACGCCGTCGGCAGAAAGCCAAGCACCCGTCGGCACAGCCGCACCGATAGAAAGTCGTCCCCGTGCCCGGAGGTGTTGGGTGCCATGTCCGAAAGCACGACGTCGAACCGGCACATGCCGCGCAAATCGGCCAGATACGGGGCGAGATCAAGCGTGAACGCGTCGCCCGTCTCCACCCGCACCGTCGGCCCGAACCTCAGCCGCACCTCTTGGAGGTCGATCCCCAGGATCATCCCCGTCTCGCCCATGATCCGCTCCACCGCCTGCAACCACGAGCCCGGCGCACATCCGAGGTCCAGCACGCGATCGCCCCTCCGGATGATGTCCTTCTTCTCGTGAATCTCGATCAATTTGTACGCGGAGCGCGCGGCGTACCCCTCGGCCTTGGCCCGCCGGAAATACTCATCGTGCAATGTACGCGGTTTGGGCATGGCGGAGGGGCACGGTCTTTCGTGCGGGTGAAACGAGTTCTGGAAAACCCGAAACCTGGTTCAAGGAACCACGTAAAGTCCCGTTGAACGGCTCTAATGCGGAAGTTCTTTGACCGCGTTGCGGTTCCATGACGGCACGCGGAGCGTGATCGGTCCATCGCCCTTCACCACGCACTGGCACGAAAGCCGGCTGTTGCGCTGCAACCCGGGCGCTTCTTCGACGCGATCTTCCTCGGCCTCGGTCGTCTCACTCAGGCAGTCCATCCCCGACTCGATGTAGACGTGACAGGTGCTGCACGCGCACACTCCCCCGCAGGCGTGCTCGATGTTGATGCCGTTGTCCATCGCCAGTTCCAGCAGGCTCTGCCCGCGCCCCGCCAGCAGCGAGACTTCACCCGCGTCCTTCCCGGTGAGGCCCATCGGGTCTTCCAGAACAAACTTGACGGCGATTTCTGCGGGGCCGTGATCCGAACCGCCGTGCTTGAGACTCATGCGTTTCCTTGTCCATTCTGTGAGAAATGGGGCAAGAGAAGCCCCGGCCGCGATTGTAGGAGCAAACCGTCCCGGCGACCGTCTGACGCTTCCATCGCCCGCATCCGGCGCGGGCCGCCTCCCCGCCTTTCGGGTCTCTGCGATTGGCCATCCTGATCCTCCTAAACTCCTCCCCAATGCCCGACCCCGCCGAAGCCGGCCTCAGCGGCGACCAACCTGACCTCTCCGTGGTCGCCCCCGCGCATAACGAAGAAGCCAATGTTGGCCCCCTCGTTGAAGAAATTGATGCCGCCCTGCGGAATTCCGGCATCCGATACGAGATCGTGATCATCGACGATGGGTCCACCGACGCGACCCGCGACCGCCTCCGGGCCCTCATGCAAACCCGCCCCTGGCTCCGCGTGGTCGCGATGTCCAACACGCCCCCCGGCAAAGGCAACGGCCAGTCCGCCGCCTTTCACGCGGGTTTCCGGGCGGCCCGCGGCCGCGCTCTCGCCGTGCTCGACGCCGATCTTCAGAACGATCCTGCTGAGATCCCCGCGATGTTCGCGGCCTTGGAACGCGAGAGCGCCGGCCTCGTCCAAGGTGACCGTTCCCATGGTCGGAAGGACAACGCCGTCCGCCGAATCGGATCGGTCGTGGGCCGCAAGTTCCGCCTCTGGCTCCTTGGCGACACCATCCGCGACACCGGTTGCTCCCTCCGCATCATGAAACGCGAGGTCGCCCTCGGCTTGCCGCTCGAGTTTCGGGGCATGCACCGCTTTATCCCGGTCACGGCCCGGCACCTCGGCTACAAAGTGGTCGAGATGCGCGTCAGCCACCGGCCCCGCACCGCGGGTGAAACCAAGTACGGCATGGGCATCTGGCAGCGGGCGCTGCCCGGCCTCATCGATCTTCTTGTCGTGCGCTACATGCGCAACCGGCGTCGGCCGGTGGTGTGCCACGAAATCGTGTGCCCCGAAATCCGGCCCGAGGCCGCGGGCCGCGAGTCCGTGTCGCGTCCGGCCGCCTTCCCGGTTGGCTCCGGGGCCGCCGCATGAAATTAGGACCCCCGGCCGCGATGGTGGCGGTCATGGGCGTTTCCGTGTGGCTGGTATTGTCTCTCCAGACACCGGCTTCGCCGCCCACGCCGGGCGCCACCATGTTCGAGTTAGTCCTCGCGAATCGCAAGATCAAGGTCGAGCAATTCCGAACGGAAGAGAGCGACGCCGGTGAATTCACGTATCGGTTCCGCAATCACCCGGACGTGCCGCCCGTGCCGCTTTCGCCGAGCGAATTCGAGGCCACCATCTCCGACCTGGGCGGAACGAACCCGCGTTCGATTCTCCTTCGGGCGTTCAACGTCACGGGTTTCAACAGCCTTCTGTGGATCGGGCTCGGGCTGGGGGGCCAACTGCTCTTCAGCGGTCGGATGGTGGTTCAGTGGCTGACGTCGGAGAAGAAACAGCGGTCCGTAGTTCCGCCGGCATTCTGGTACATGTCCTTGGGGGGCGGACTGCTGCTGGCCGCCTATTTCATCTGGCGTCAAGACCTGATCGGGGTGCTCGGCCAGTCTTCGGGCCTGGTGATTTATGCTCGAAACATCCGCTTGCTCTACAAAAATCGACCGGCGAACCCGGCGTCGTTGGCCTCATCCGAACCTCCCGCACCCTGATGGATTCCCGAGAAACACGCCCCGGCACCAGTTTTTTGTCGATTCGGGTGGCACATTCTCGGGCTTGATGCACACTACAGGTGCATGGAACTCTTTCTCGATGGGGTGCGGCTTGAACTCGCCGCCGAAAGTCATTCGCTGTCCGCGGCCTTTCAGGCCGGCATCGATTCCGCTCGTTCTCGCGGGAGGCTGGTGGTCGAGGCACTCGCCGACGGACGGCCGATCGACGAATCGATGATCGCGACTGGTTTCACCCCCGGGTCGGTCGAACTCAAGACCGCGAACCCGGACGAGTTGGCTCGGGACACCCTTCTGCAGGCGGCGGAGTCGCTCGAGACCGTGCGGGGCCAACAGCAGGCGTGCGGGGAAGCGTTTTCGAAAGGCGATGAGGCGAAGGGTGTTGACCATCTTCGGGTCGCCTTGGAAGGCTGGCAGATGATCCGGGATGTCATCGAGCAGACGCGAGCGCTGGTCGGCGAGCGCTGGGCCGATGTCGTGGTCTCCGGGACTCACGGCGAGGCGACCCTGGAGCACGCGGTGGGACAACTCGCGATCGCGTTGCGGGCCATCAAGGCCACGAGCGAAGCGGAAGACTATTCGGGCCTTTCGGACATCGTGATGTACGATATGGATGTGCTCGCCGACGTCTTTGCCGGATTGCTGAGGGAACTCGCGGAGCGATCGGCTCAACCGTGAATCCGCCTTCACTTCAATCCGCAGCTGGCCTCGACGAACTGATGGATCGGGCGAGTGCCGCGCTGGTGCGGACCGACTACTTCGAGTGTGAGCGACTGTGCGGGCGGGGGCTGGCCCGCGCGCGAGCCGCCCTCGATTTTGAGCGGATGGCCCGCATCTGCATGCCTCTCCAGGAAGCCCGCCGTTGGCTGCGGCAGGCCGCGCTCGATTCGGGTTTTCAAGGTGTGATCCAGACTCCGCATCGGGTTGATGTGCCGCTCAATCCGGGCTGCTATCTCATCGCGCCACCCATGGTGGGCATCGAGGCCGCGGCCTTCCGCGGGCACGCGGCCGGCCGACGGATCGCGGTCTTCGCGCTGGTTCGAGAACCCACGACGCGGGCCGGGTTGTGGCCCATCGTCGGGGTCGGCGGCGGCGATCCGATGCCGGTCGTGGTGCGCGTGCAGATGCGCCCGCCCGCCGCCGAGGTCCCGGATTCAACCTGGTTTGCAGGGGCGCAGGAGCTGCTAGGCGACGCGGCCCTCGCGCGTGTACAACCGGACTGGCCGGCCGATCACCGAGTCGACGATCTGCTGGAGTTGCTGGAAGCCGTGCCGGATCACGAAAAACTCATCCAGTCTCTGGGCGCGGCATGCCGCGAAGCCCAAGCCAAGGGTGTCACCCCGCTTGGGCGGCGACGAGGCACCGACCATTCGCTGTCGTTCTAGGGCGGACGAATCAGAGGATCAGTAGTCGCTGCTGTTGCGACGGTTTTGATCGCCGATCACAGCGCCGCCCACGGCACCGGTGATGGCGCCGATCGCTGCGCCCTTGCCCATGTCTCCGGTGAGCGACCCGATGCCCATTCCTGCCAAGGCGCCGAAACCAGCACCGATCGCTCCGCCTCGGAGGCCGTTGTCACAGGCCGCAAGACAGAATGTAGAAAGCACAAGCCCTGCCGCGATCACGAGGCGTGAAGACGAACGAGACCTTTGACGAACCAACATGACTCCTGCTCCATGGCCAACGAGTGACTACGTTCGGCCGTTTGCCGCGAACCGGTTTGCCTTCCGTCGCTCCCAACCAAGGGGCGAGCGGTGCGGGGAAACGAGTTCGCGGACGAATCTCGACACAGACTGTACGACGGGTAGACCGCCAGGTTGTTTCAGTATCGACGCCGATGGACGCAAACTGCTGTCTGATCAGAACTTAGCATGCGTTCTCGGACCCATCACGCGGTCCCGGCGGGTGTTTTTACCCCCCAATCAATTCCAGCTGCACCCTTTCGGCCACGTTTTGGAGCCCTGCTTGGTGGCCCGGCGGATGACCGACGACAGGTTCTTGAGTTCAGTCATCAGCATCTCGGACCGACGCATCACCGAGCCCTGTTCGAGGAGTCGGTACTTGAGGTCCGGGGCGGTGACCATCGCGAACGAAACGAGCTCCATCACCACATGCGTGGGGATGTCGTCGTCCTGCACGAACTGCAGCAACTTGTCCGAAACCTGCATCAGCGCGAGTTCGCCGTCCGAGAGCATCTCATCGAGCGCGGCCCGCACCGGGCTCAATTCGCTTTCGTGCAACGAACGGTTCTCTTCCTCCAGAGGCTCCAGCATTGCCTGCCGGAACAGGCGTCCGGATTCGGGCTTCGATTCGCCCACGATTTTGGCGCGGCAGATTCCTTGAAGGATGATCGCGTAACGACCGTCCGGCAGTTTCTCGTGCTCCATGATCTGCCCGACGCAGACGGCGGAGCGCAGTTTGGGCCGTCCGTGATATTGCTGCTTCCACGAGTCGCCCGCGAACACCGCCATGGCGATCTGCCCCGCCGCATCGAGCGCCCGGTCCATCATCTGGCGGTAGCGCGGCTCGAAGATATAGAGGGGCAAGACCTGCTGGGGGAAAAGGGTCACCGTATCCAGCGGAAAAAGCGGGATCGGCTTGCCGAAGTTGATCGAGATGGCGGAGTCGGACGTCATGGGAAGTCAGGTGAAAGTTGAGACGGGGAGAAGTCTTGGAAAGTTCAACAGCTCCGGATCACGGGATCCTCATCGACGTTACTTCAAGGGGTCGGGCTTGAACAATTTTGTGTCCAACGCCCAGATTTTCTCCGTGAAATTGCCGCCCGCGTTGGTGTTCGCGGCGTGGCCGCTGCGGGTTTCGGCCAGCGACATGCAGGTCTTGGCGTCCACGTTATCCAGGAGCGAGACCAGGATGGCTTCGGGGGTCATGGGCACCTTCGCCGCTCCGAACTCGGGCACCCCGTGGTGAGAAATGATGATGTGTTGGAGCACTAAAAGTGCGTTCGGCGGGAGACGCACGCCCTTGGTGCTCATCACCTCATGGGCCTTGTCGTGCAGCATCACCGCGCCCTCGACGACGTGCCCGATCAATTCACCCTGGTCGCTGTACCCGAACACCTTCTCATAGACCAGTTCGCGGGTTTTGCCGAGGTCGTGCAAGAAGAGCCCCATCAGGACGATATCGCGGTTGATTTTCGGGTACAACGGGCAGACCGCGTCCGCCAGTTTGAGCAGGTTCAGCGTGTGCTCGAGCAGACCGCCCAGGAAGGCGTGGTGAACGCTCTTGGCGGCCGGGGCCTTCTTGAACGCGGTCATCAGGTGTTCGTCTTCGAGATACACCTGCGCCAACGCCTTCATCGCCGGGTGCTTCAGTGTGTCGAGCAATTTGACCAGGTCCGCGAACATCTCTTCGCTCGGCCGCTCGCTGCTGGGGATAAGGTCGCGGAGTTCTTCGAGCCGCGGTTCATAGGGCCGGACCCACTTCAAGATCAACTGAATTTCGCCTTGGTACGTCTGCGTCTCGCCCTCAAGCATCACGAAGCCCTCGGCGGGCATCGTGAAGTTGTCATCAAGGCTCCACAGGCGGCCGGGGACGTCGCCGGTGCGGTCGCCGATCAGGCACCGCAGATACGGCTTGTCGTTGCGGGTGCGGCCCAGTTGGGGGTTGGCGATGGAGTAGACGCCCCGGATGAACTCCGACCCCTTCATGTCCGCGATGAATACACGCGCACCGCTGCTGGCCGGCCCGCTCTTTCCACCGGTGATGTGGGCGTTCGGAGGAGTCGGGTCACCGGAACCGGGTGTTGAGGGCCCGCACGGACCGGAAACGACGGGCGCGGCCGATGGGGTGTTGGGAGGCGCAGCAGAGGTTGACATGGGCTCATCTTTCGGGAGATTGAATAGGTGGGTCGACAAAGTTCGATGGCGTCTATCGTGATTCCCCAGCGACCCGGGCGGCCGGGAAACGGGGCGTTGTGCAAAGTCGGGATCAGGGCATCCAAAGCGGTGGAACTTCTCCGAACGTTGCCCGAATCGTGCTGCGGATCCCGCCCCGACCGCGCCAGTCGGTGCGGATCAGGAGCCAGACCGGAGTCATCAGGCGGGACAGATCGTCGCGGATGCGGTTCGTGACCGCCTCGTAATAAATGCCCTCGGAACGGAACGACTGGAAGTACAGTTTCAGACTCTTCAATTCGACGCAGGTCCCTCGCTCACACCCCGGTTTTGGTTGGAACCGAACCGTGACCGTTCCAAAGTCCGGATGGCCGGTCTTGGGGCAAACGCTGGTGAACTCATCGGCGGTGTGCTCGACCACAAAAGGTGAGTCCGTGGGCGTGGGAAATGCTTCAAGCAGAGATGGGTCAGGCATCGAACAGCAAGGGTAGGAGTCCACCACTCCCAAACTTGACTCGGCGTTTCCACGAACGTCCGAATCGGCGCCTCGACACCCGTCTCACGCCGCGATCGCGAAAGCCGTCGCCCCGCCGGCGTCAAGAGGGTCGCGCCGGCGAATCCGTACCGTTGCCCGATTGACCCCACCCGCACCCGAACCCCCTTCCCCGTTCGTCAGCCGCGGCGGCCTCAAACTCCGCCACGCCCTCGATGAATTTCAGATCGACCCCACCGGTTGGGTCTGCGCCGATCTGGGTTGTTCCACCGGCGGCTTCACCGACTGCCTTCTGCAAGCCGGGGCCGCTCGGGTCGTCTGCATCGATACCGCCTACGGCGAGTTCGCGTGGACGCTCCGCAACGATCCCCGCATCGAACTCCGCGAGCGCACCAACGCGCTTTTCTCGCCACCCCCGCCCGAGGGCGTCCACCTCGTTGTCATCGATCTCGGCTGGACTCCGCAAAGGCTGGTGATCCCCGCTGCCCTTGCCTGGCTCCGCCCCGGCGGATTGATCGTCTCACTCATCAAGCCCCACTACGAACTTAGAGACGCGGGCGAGCAACCCCTGCCCAAGGGCGGGGTGCTCGACGGATCGGTCGCCGAACGCGTGACCCGCTCCGTCGTCGCCGACCTCGCCCAACTCGGCCTCACCATCATCGGGCTCACCCGGTCACCGGTGTTGGGCGGCAAGCCAAAATCGGGAAAGCCCCGCGGCAACGCCGAGTGGCTCGTCGCCCTGCATAATTAAAAGGGCAAGCCCGGGGTTGTGCCCGGCTCAGAATTTTTCTCCGCGCGGCCGCGTGAGTGTTGGCCGGCGCCATCGCTCCCTCCTTCATCGCCTTCCGATTCGCCATCGAGCCCCCGCGCCCGTTCGCACGGGGAACCTCGACTACGCGAACAACTCCAGGAAAGACCCGCATGCACACTTTCGTCAAGTCGATCTGCTTCGTTGCAATCACGCTCGCCGCTCACACCTCCACAGCGCAAAGCGTCTACGCCTGGGGCTTCAACGGCTCGGGCGAACTGGGCGACGGCACCACCATCAATCGCAACACGCCTCAACTCGTGACCGGCCTGTCGGGGGTCGCTTCCTTGGCCGCCGGAAACGGACATTCCATGGCTTTGCTCTCGGGCGGCACGGTGCGTGCCTGGGGCTCGAACGTCTCGGGCCAACTCGGGAACGGGACCATCGTCAACAGCACGTCACCGGTGGCGGTGACCGGCCTCTCCGGCGTTTCATCGATCGCAGCGGGCGCCAGTGCTTCCTTCGCGGTCCGCGCCGATGGCACCGCGCGGTCCTGGGGTTACAACGGCTCGGGCACCCTCGGCAACGGAACGAACGTCGACAGTTCCACGCCCGTCACCGTTGCGCTCACCGGCATTGCCTCCATGGCGGGCGGCAACACCCACGCCATGGCCCTGCGTACCGATGGCACCGTGTGGCAGTGGGGCCACGGCAGCGGCAACCCCTCGCCGATTCAAGTCCCCGGCATGACCAACGTCCGATCGATTTCCGGGGCTATCAGTTACTCCCTGGCTTCGAGGGCCGACGGTACCGCGTGGAGTTGGTATACCAGCATGTCTCCCGTGCAGGCCGCCGGCCTGACCAACGTCGTGAACGTCGCCGCGGGGGGGTGGGAGCACAACCTCGCCATTCTCTCCGACGGCACCGTTCGGGCGTGGGGGGACAACGGCAACGGCCAACTCGGCATCGGCACCACGATCACGAGCGCCACTGCGGTCGTGGTTCCTGGACTGTCAGGAATCGTTGATGTCGAGGCGATTCGTGCTTCGAGTTTCGCCCTCTCCAGCACCGGCCGCCTGTGGTCTTGGGGCGCCAATCAGGCGGGACAACTGGGCCTGGGTGACAATCTCCAGCGCCTCGTTCCTACCGAAATCTTGGCTCCTGCCGGGCTCCGTTTCACCGCCATCGCCGGAGACGGCAGCGGTGAACACATGCTCGCGCTCCTTGCACCCATCCCTGCGCCGGGTCCGGCGGTGCTGCTGGGCCTCGGTGGCCTGGCGGTGCTTCGCCGTCGCCGATGATTGAAGCCGGTCGAGCCTGTCGAATACGTGTGTCGAAGGCGGGGGCGATCGGCCTCCGCCTTTGTGTTTACAGTGATCCCTCGTTCGCTTGAATGTCGGCACGACGGCTCGGGCCCTCGGTGGGTTTCCTGGCTCGATCTAAAGGTGTATCAGCGCCCTTTCACGGTTCGATGCGCCGATTACCATCATTTCTCTCTTTCTTCCGGAGGCCCCGCACGCGTCTTCCGAGCCACATCACCAGTGCCAACCCGCCTTCCGCCCCCCAACATCTCCGCCTCGCGAAAGTGGTGGTACATCCCGCTCACGCTCGTTGCGATCGCCTCGTCCATGCTGATCGTGTACCGCCTCTCGTACGGCCACATCGACGGTGTCGCCTGGGCGGGCGCGGGCGTTCTGTGCATGACCGCGCTCGCCACGCTTTGGAGGCCGAAGAACGCTCGGGCCTTCGATGTCCGTAACGCGGCTCACCAACGAAGGCCGACCGATATTCTCGGGGTCATCTGGTTCTTTAACATTCTTCTCGGTCCGGTTGTTGGCTGGTTCCTCACCGGCCTCGTCGATCTGACGCCGGGAAACTGGCGGTGGCGACTGGGCGTGCGAGCGTTCCTCTGCATGGTCGTCCCCGTGGTGGGCGTCATGCCCTTGCTCAGGTACGTCAAGGGCCCTCCCGCTACGCCAACGCTCGTCTTCCTGCTCTTGGGCACTCTCTTCCCCATGGCGACCGGGTGGACGTCCGCGGCCGATTTCGTTCGCGGCAGCCAATGGCAGAGCATCGACATCGTCGCGACCCGCGCGAAGGCCGCCCGTTCCCACGGCAGGACCTATCTCCAGCCCGACCACTTCGTTGATCTGGCCGACGGCCGCACACTGCGTGCGGCCCGATCTATTCAACTGAACAACGGCCCCGCCACCGCGCTCATCCTCCGCGCCAGCAAACGCATCCTTGGCGTCAACCCCCCGGCGCCGGATTGAACCGGCTCACTCGCAGAAACCCTCCGAACCGCTCCTGGAGTCCACCCATGCGCTCTCCGCGCCCGCTTTCTCCGACACCGTCCGACGCCGCACCCGCACGCCCCAAGCCGTGGAGCCTGCCCGTCGCCATCGCGATGACCGCTCTTTTCATCCCGGGGCTGTTCTGGTACAAGTTCGGCCGGGTCGACGGGTACGCGGTGGCCGCCGCGGCCTTCCTAATCATTCTGCAATTGGGACTGCACTTCGGGCTGAAGCGGAGTGCGCAGTTCGCACACGAAAAGCCTCCACCCTACACGCCGGGCCCGTTTGATTTCCTCGTGGTCGTCTGGGTCGTCTCGATTCCGATCTCGCCCTTCGTGGGTTGGGCCTTGACGAACTTCATTGACCTAGGCGTCGCCAACTGGCGCGTGTGGCTCGGCGTGCGTGCGGTTCTGTGCGTCGTGCTGCCGATCATTTCCGTGCTTCCGCTGCTGAGATTCCTGCGGCGTCCGCATGTCGGCTTCATGCTGGCGTTCCTGGGCGTCGGAACGGCGTTTCCGGTCGTCACCGGCATCGGCTCCGCCATCGACGTAGTCAGGGGGCCCCGCTGGGAGAATGTTGAGATCACGTCGATCAAAAACGTCGTGAAGCCCGGCGGGAAGGTCCTGATCCGGGGCGCCTTGATCGAACTCGCGGACGGCCGCAGGCTGACCCGGACCAAGTCCGTGAACGTTCGTGAAGGCCCGGACCGCCTGCTCATCCTCCGCGGCATTCAACGCATCATCGACGCCGAGCGAGAGGGACCACGCCCGACGGACTGAACGCCGGATTGCGGCCTCCGGGCACTTAGCCGTCACACCGTACGCCGTTTGCCGCCCAAGGCCGCCGTCACCGCCGTCAGATGCTTCTCAAACCCTTTGCGTTTCATCAACCCGAACGTCGCCTGCTTCCCGGTTTCCACCGCCGGCTGGTCGTACGCATCCACATTCAACAGCAACCCCGCGTACGCCGTCGCCACCTGCCACAGCATGATGAACTCGCCCACATGGGCCGCATCGATCCTGGGGAAGCGGATCGTGTAGTTCGGGCGCTGGCTCTCGATGAGCGCGTATTCCGTCGCCCGCTTTTCGGCATTCAGCAACCCACTCAGCGTCGCGCCTTCCAAGTATTCCAGCGCATCGACGCCCAACCCTTTGGGGACCGGAACATCACGGCCGAACTCCTCGACCTCAACCAGCCCGATCACCTTGTCGTTCGGGCCTTCTCGGTACAACTGCACCTGCGAGTGCTGGTCCGTCGTTCCCAGTGCCTTGATGGGTGTGAAGCCGGCAAAGACCGTCTCGCCCAGGAGATCTTTCTGCTTGCCCAGGCTCTCAGCCCACAACTGGCGGTACCAGTCCGCGAGCAGGTAGAGCCCGTTTGAGTACGGCATCATCACGTGGTTGGGCTTGCCTTGGCGCGTCCCCAACTCGACCAGCAGGTACGCCAGCATCGCCGCCGGGTTGTGCGAGATGGCCGGCACCCGGCAGCGGAGGTCCAGGGCGGCGGCCCCGGCGAGCAGGGCGTTGATGTCGATGCCGCACATCGCCGCGGAGAAAAGCCCGACCGGCGAGAGAACGCTGAACCGCCCGCCGACACCGTCGGGCACCGGCAGCGTGGTGAACTTCTCGCGGTCGCAGATTTGCCGCATCGTTCCCTTCGTCGGATCGGTGATGGCGACGATGTTGGCGGCGTAGTCGGGGCCGAGGGCCCGCTTCAGGAGATCCCGGACGATCATGAACTGGGCGGCCGTCTCGGCTGTCTCGCCGCTCTTGGAAACCACGTTGAAGAGCGTCGATTTGAGCCCGCCGGGCTGTGACTGGCAGAAGTCCATCACGGCCCGGAAGTGGTCGGGATCGACGTTGTCGATCACGAACATCCGCGGGGCGCCCCTCCTGCCCTCGCTTGAAAGCAAGTTCCAGGTGGGGGGATTGAGGGCCGCTTGCAGCGCGATGTTCCCCAACGCCGACCCGCCGATGCCCAACACCACCATCGTTTCGAACTTGCCGCGACACGCCGCCACCGCCGCCTTCACCGCCCGGATATGTTCTCCCCGGGCTGGTTCGGCGGCCAGGCCGCGCCACCGCTCCCACCCTGTGTCCCGCGTGCGTTCGAGCCGCTCCGTGTGATGGACGATGGCTTTGGTGCCGGGCGCTCCTGGGCCCAGGAGCGC
>CAZJXA010000075.1:0-11092 GCA_964549785.1 uncultured Phycisphaeraceae bacterium
GTTGCGGGGCCGGGGCTGCCGGGGGCCGGGCTGTCGGAGGTGTACACCCGCATCGTGACCGGCTGGGTCGAATCGAAGACCAGCCGGTCGTGGCGGTACAAGATCTCGCCGCTGACGGCGTCCACAACCACGTCGTAGGTGTGGCCTAGCCCCGGGGCCGGGATGACGGCCGTCCACGCCGCACGGATATCAGTTCGGGTCATCGGGAAGTAAACGAACTCGGTCACGATCGGCTCGTCGGCCCGCAATTGCCGAGCCGGCTTCCAGACCGTTTGGGCCGATGCCCCTGTCGCGGGCACGTCGACGAGCATTTGGTCGGTGAGGGCGATGCCGACGCTGGCCGCGGCGAGACGGACGGCGTCGGACGAACCCAGCACCGGCTTGGGGGTGACAAAGCCGCCCTCCGGACGGGGAATGAAGTTGCCGCCGACATTCAACAGGCGCCCGTCCGCGGTCACGTTCGCTTTCAGCGTCGTCCGGAAGAGATCGACACCTTCGATCTGTTGGCGGAACGCGATATGCCGCATCCCGTTGTGCGTCGTCCGGTAGTCGCGGACCACCTCGGCGGCCCGGATCTCCGCCCCAGAAAACTCAAAAAGTTCCGCATGGCTGTCCACAAACGACGCCACGACCGAGGTGGTTGAAGCCTTCAGATCGGGTTCAGTTAGAAACGCAACGGTGGAACGGACGGAGCGCGGCGTGCCCACGAGCCCGTCGTCGTCAACCACCAGCATGGGAATCTGCGCCGCCAACGCGGCCTTTCGGGACTCGCGCGTCCGCCACGCCAAGTCTCCCTGGACTCGGTCCAAACTCGCCGCCACGGCCGTGACCGGTTGTTCCTCGGGGTCGAGACGAATATCGAAGTACGCGAGCCGGTCGGTGGCGGCCGCTCCGCCGGGGGCAGCGGAAAGCGCCCCCCCCGCCGGACCGGACGCCCCCGCCAAGGCAAGCCCCGCAGCCGCAGCTAGCGCAGCGGCCGAACAACGAGCGGAAATACGGTCGGTGGATCGAGCCATGAGATAGCTTCCGTTTGAAATGATCGCCGGTCAGGAGGACACCAGTCCCCCAGACACGGGCTGAACCCCGGGGAAAACCCTTCGCGCGACCCGCGAACCGCCAGCGGAACAGGCGGACCATTCTCGGACGAGCGAAAGCACGTATTGAACGCTGCTAAACCCTGCACTCTGCGCCCGCCGGAGAAGGGGATGGAAACCCCGAAGACTCCAGTGAACCCCCCACCCTCATACGGTGGGCTCGGGTGTCAGGATACCACAACGTTCAGAAAAGCACAAGGAAAGCGCAGAAAACAAGCGAGTGGGCGGCGTTTAGTCGATTGGTGACCGCAAGTTACGTTGCGCGCCGGCTGACTCCGGCTCGGCCGCCGCGATTCCGGCTACAGGACTCGGGGTGATGAAACTGCCTGTGGCTCAGCAGCCGCCTTCCCACGCCCCGAAGAAGACGCCGATGTCGTCGGAATCGGTGTCGCCGTCCAAGTCCACATCGCCCTCGCCGGTCTCCCATTCGCCGAAAAAGGCGACCACATCGTCTGAATCGACGTCCCCGTCCGCGTCCCAATCGGAGGGGCAGACGGGCGGTTCGATGGTAACGGTGAGCGTGTCGGTGTGCGTCAGACCGTCGTCGTCCGTGACGGTGAGCACCATGGCGTGGACGCCGAGGGTGAAGGAGACGTCTGCAACTGGCGTTGAGGCCAGCAGGACCGTGCCCTCACGCCATTCAAAGCGATCAATGGCGCCGTCGTCGGTGCTGCCGCTCGCATCGAGCGTCACGATCTCGAAGCCGCTGTTATCGGTATCGTCGCGCGTGACGTCCGGGCCCGCATCAGCGATCGGACGGCCGTTGATGCGGATCACCACACTGTCGCTGCCTTGGGCACCGTCGTCGTCGGTCACGGTCAGGGATATGGAATGAGACCCGACGGCAAGGGACGCGGTGAGCGTCGACGTCGGCCCGCTGGCGATCAACGACGCGCCCTCGCGCCAGGCGTAGTCGGTGATGATGCCGTCGGTGTCGGTGCTCGCCGAGGCATCGAGCGTCACAGGTTCAGCGCCCGAACCGTCGGTGTCGTTGATCACAAAATCCGGGCCGGCGTTGGCCGTCGGCGCGAGATTGTTCGTGACGACGTTTCCCATCAGCGTAACCGTTCGCGAGGGCTGATCGGGCGCATCGCTGGCGATGGTGATCGTGCCGGACCGCATCCCGAGCGTCGCGGTATTCATTGAAATCGTGTGCGAATTGACGGTGCCGCCGGCGACATCGCCGAACGCCCCGCCGGGGGCGCTGAATCCGGCCGAGGCGGCGAGCGTGTAACTGAGATTGGCGATGCCGGCGACCGTCCAGAGGGCCACGTTACCCGCGTTCGAGACCGACAGCGGACGCGTGACGACCGATCCCTGCACGACGGTTCCAAAGTCGATCACGAGGTCGCTCGTGATCTCGGACGGCACCTTCAGATCAAGATACACCGGCAGATGCCCGCCCGCTGGGGTGGCACATGCCACCAGCGCGGCGGCGATCGTGTTCCCCACCATCCCGTTGTTGACGGTATCGAGGGGGCTGTTGCAGCAACTGTCGCCGTCGTTGCCCCAGCACCGGTAGGAGTGATTCGGGTCGTTCCACGTGGTCTGACTGAACTGAACGTTCGAGTTGCCGATGTACTCAAAGCCCGGGCCGTCAATGAACTCACCGGAAACGAGAATCTGATCGTGTCGGTCGTCCATCCCGCCCGCGCCGGACGGGTCTTGCGTGTGGATAAAGCGATAGTTCGTATTGCTGTTCCAGTTTCCGTTGGTGGAACTTGAGCCGCCGTTCACGCCGCTCTTGATAGGATCAAAAAACCGGCCGGAGTTGTCGGCCTGGCTGCCGACGAACTCGATGTACTCGGTCGATCCGGCCCGTTGAATATTAGTGTCGCCCCCGAAGAGGAAAAGGTAACCGGGCGGCATGCCCGTCCCGGTGCCCGCGGTATCGATCCCCGCGGCGTTGTCGCGGATCCGCTGCACCTCTGTCAGCCTGCGAAGGTCGTCGTCGCTCCCGCTGTCTTGGGCCTTCATGTGCGAGGAATACATCCCGACCGTCGCCAAAACCCCCGTATACCCAACCGGCCGAACGTCGTAGCGATAGGTGTTCCGCGGTGGATTCGGCAAGACGCTCGACCCGATGGAAATGGTCTCATTGTTCAGCAACTGCACCTTCGATGTGCGGAAGACCATGCAACTTTCGTCATCCGCGCCATTGACGAAGGGCGCGGCCGCCCAATCACCGGGGCTGCCGGCGGCGGTGTTCAGCACGCTGACGAACGTCGCCAAGGCCGTGGCGGTCTGAAACTCCTGAAGCAGGATGATGTCCGGCCGCATCCGGTCGCCCATCAGCGGGCCCGCCGGGACCACCCCGTACACGGCGGTCTGTATCGCGGAGACGCGGTCGTCACCGTCGTAATTGCTGAGGTTCCAGGCAGCCACCCGGAGTTGGGCGCTGGCGGAGGAAGCCCCGCACGCGACCGTCAGGCCAGCACAACAAATTAACGATCGCATCATCAGGAAAACCTCCCCGCCCCGGACGAACGAGCACCGAGCGCACCCTACAAGTGTATTCGGCATGGAGTTCGCTGGGCGACATCAAGGCCGATTCATCTTGTGGTCAACTCATCACGCCACAACAACTTATCGCGTTTCGGCCGGGCTTTCGGATGGCCCGGCCCGGCGTCCGCCCAAACGGTCCATTGCGGACAATGGGTTCCAACGTCCGCAAGGAAGTTCAAGTGAACTTCCATGAAACATGAGCGCGCAACGAGGTTGACGGCCGACGTCGGGACCGACGCCGGGCTACTCCGCCGCCCGTGACAACCGTGGCCCCGATACCGCGGCGGTGGCGAAGAGGGACGTTCTACGTACCGGTCGAGCCGACACCCAGTCCGCTCCGCGCCGATCTTGAGTGCGCCGCATCGGGCGAACCGTCCGCCGCACGCGATCGACCTCGCTTCGCTCCTTAGCAGCCCGAATCCCAACGGCCGAAGAACGCAAAGACGTCGTCGCTGTCGGAATCATCGTCGTTATCAAAGTCGCCGTCGCCCGCCTCCCAATCGGCGAAAAAGACCAGGATATCGTCGCTGTCGACGGCGGTGTCGGCATTCCAATCCGCCGCGCACAGACCCTCACTCACCACGAGTGTCACATCGTCGGCGCAGCCATCGTTGAATGGGCCGACGGCCCTTGACATCAACAGCATGACGTTGGCGGAGCGGCTGCCAACCGGGATGACGCCTGCACGCGAGCGACGGAGCATGCCCGTCTGATTGCCGCGGGCGGCGGCCGTGGGGCCCGTGAGATTCACCGTGGCAAGGCTGTCGCCGTTCGCGTCGTTGAAGATGGCAATCAGGACGGCGGAATCGTCCTGGCTCGCGGTTCCGCCCAGCCAGGCACCAATCTCAAACTCGGCCCGATCCGCATCGATGAGTTCAATAAGCGGGTCCAAAGCGATGAACTGCACGGCGGTCGCTGTCGAATGCGTGGGTCCACCGATGAAGTAATTCAGGGCGCGATTGGGAGAGCCCGGGCTCAGGAGATTCGGAATGCCGGCGGTGTTGGCGTAGCTCGCGACGGTGAGGCCGCTGCTGACCGTCCACCCCGGAATCTCGACAGAGTACAGGCCGTTCGTCGACGTCGCCCCCTGTTCGGCACCCGGATTCGCGACCAGATTCACGCCCAATGGGGGATCGATGGCAAGGGCGGGAAGCGAGGCGATTGTCAAAACGGCGCCGGCGCACAGAAAAAAGGCGGAGCGGCCACAGGGGCTTTGAGCAGAATTCATGATGACGGTCCTCTCTCTCGTGAAACCAATGGCGCGGGAAGCGACGCCGTGCCGTCCCAAAACGCCCTGCATGAAAATAAGTTTACCAAACTCTTGCTCTTTGGGAAGGGCGATTTATTCAAAAAACGAGGTTATCGGCGAATACTGGGGATTTAACCCTCGGTTCATCCACGGGTTCGGAGCACCAAATTTGCGCATTCGATTCGGAAGGGAAAATGAATCAATGAAAGCCCCCGGAAGGCGGCTTCCGGGGGCGTCAAGGTTCTCGTTTTTTCCGAGCGTCGTCGCCCGGTCCCAATCCGCTATTCAGCAGCCACCGTTCTCAAAACGGCCGAAGAAGACGTTGATGTCGTCGGAATCGACGTCGTCGTCGCCGTCTTGATCGCCGCACGAATCACCGTTCTCGAAGTTCGAGAAGAAGATGTTGATATCGTCGGAGTCGATATCCTCGTCACCGTCTTGGTCGGCGCGGCAGGAAGTGATGTCCGAATCACAGCCGCCCACGGTAGCACGAGCGAACACGATGAACGTGGGGCCGCGATTCTGGTTGTTGGTCCGGCCGGCGTAGGTCGCGGCGACGGTGGGGGTAATGTCCTTAATCGCCGCAGTGAGGTCGCCCGATCCGGTCTCAACCTCGGTAGCGATGGCGGCGCCGCCGGCGGAGTTCGTGCCGTCTGCGTCATAGACCAAGTAGTTCTCCACCGTGCCGTTCGCCACCTGGGTGAAGGTCCACGTCGCGGCCGAGATGCGGTCGGCAAGGTCGGACATGAAGTTGTCAAACAGGGTCGAGGTGTTACCGGGAGTGAAGTCGAGTGCGTCGTTGTTGGAATAGAAGAGTTCGACGTCGCCATTCGCGGTGAAGCCCGCGTTCGCCTGGGTGAGGTTCAAGTAGACACGGTCAACTTCCCAACCACCGACGCCGAAGGCCGCGTCGAACACGGAGGTGAAGGAAGCGACGGGGAAACGCAGACCGCCGTATGAGCGGAACTGGCCGGCCGGGGTCGGGGGCAGGTTGACCTGCTCGGGCCCTTGGATGTTGAAGAAGGCCGAACCGTTGGGATCGGTCCGCACGCCCGCGGCCTGGACCGTGGCGTTGACGGAGGCTTCGACCACCGCTGCGCCTTCGCAGGCATCCGAGATGCTGTTGGCGTCGGCGTCGGTGAGGGTGCCGTTGCTGATGTCGCACTCATCGGGCACGGCGTTGGCGTTGCAGTCGAAACTGGTGCCGGAGGAAATATCGGCCGAGTCCTCGATGAAGTTGCCGTTGCAGTCAAACACGACGCCTTCGCAGCCGTCCGGAATCCCGTTGAGATTGGCGTCGGGCAAGAGACCGAAGGGGGCCGTTTGGGCGGCATCGGGGACTTGGTCGGAGTTGCAGTCAAAGGCGCCGAGCGCGACATCGCAAGAGTCAGGCACGCGGTTACCGTCGGCGTCGATCGCCGGTGTGGCGCCCGTCTCGGTGAAGTCTTCGATGCCGTTGCCGTTGCAGTCGTTCGCGCGGCCGCCGCAGGTGAACTGGTGCGTGTTGGGAGAAAGAACATACCCGACGTTGTTGGTCCAGACCGCCGCGTAGTTGCTGGCCGCTCCATTCGGGTTGGGCAGTTCGAGACGATCGTTGCCGCCGACGACCCACTCGCCGATGGTGAAGGTCGAGTTCGCTGCGCAGACCGACGGGATGCGGCGGGCGTAGCTGTCGGCATAAGCCCACGCGTCGCCGAAATCGGAGCTGCCCGAAACATCCGGCGCGTTGCCGTAGCGGTCAACAATCACCGCGTCGATCTCGAGGCGGTACTCGTCGTTGCCGTTGCCCATGAACCCGGCGATGGTGATGGTGGGGGGATTCGCAGCCCCGAACGCGTTGAGGTACTGACCCGTGCCGCCGTTGGCGCTGCTGATGATCGTGATCGAGCCGCCCGCTGGGATCGTCGTGTTGGTGACGCCGAAGTCGAAGAGCACGGTGGCCATCGCTCCGCCGTTACTCACGATCGTGACGCGGTCGCCCCCGTCCAGAATCACATCGGCGGCGCCGACGTTGGTCAACTCGAGCAATTTGGGGTTGCCGCCGGACAGAGGCCCGTCCGCGACTTCAGAAATGATGACTTGGGCGCTGGCGCAACACGCCAGGCCCGCCACCGCCATCAACGACAAAGCACACATCTTCATGATCTCAACTCCTAAAAGTGAGGACTCCACCCTTCGATCTCGAACGCATCCCGCGAAACTTTTACCCTTTGAAGCCCGAACCGAGAGCCCGGGGCAAACCTCCGCTTTTTTCGTGGAGCGGAGCGCGCCGTGGCCTCTAGAAATCTTTGGTTCAGGGACTCTCTTTCCCGGCCCGGAGTTTACGGGCGGTGGCTCCGATGTCAACCGCCTTCATACTCTCTTCGCGCATTCCTTGCGCGATCAAAACAATTGCCTATCATGGTCATAAGCGGCTATGGCGCAGTCGGATACACTCAGCAACCACCGGCGTCCCACTGCCCGAAGAACACCACCACGTCGTCGCTGTCGACCGAGCCAGACCCATCCACGTCGGCGCACGTTTCACCCATATCCCAATCGCCGAAGAACGCGATGATGTCGTCGCTGTCGGGGCTGCCGGACGCATCGAAATCGGCCGCGCAGCCGCCGCGAATTCTGTACACCGTGGTCACCATGGCGGGCGTCGGATCGGAAAGGGCCGACGCAAACGACGCAGACGCGTTCTGTACGCCGCCAGCTTCGGCCAAAAGCGCGACAGTCACGGTCTGGTCAAAGCCCGCTGGGAATGTTCCCAGATCGAGGAACAACTCGCCGCCGATCGGGAACCCGCTCGGCTCGGAGTACCAGAAGGATGATCCCTCGGGCACCGTACAGCGGAACTCGGCTCCACCCGCCGCGGCGGGTCCGCTATTAGCGAGGCCAAACGTCAGAAAGAAGATTTCCCCGGGACGAAATTCGCAGAGTCCGGGCCCAAGGGCATCAATGCTGACATCGGCGACTTCAAGAACCGTGGTCACCTCGGTATCCCGGTTATTGGACCCGTCCGGATCTTCAAGGGTGCCGGTCGCCGTTGCCGAGCAGAGGTGAACCCCTGCACCCAATCCTTCAACGATCACCCGGACCGTTGAAAAGTCTCCGCTTGCGATCGTCGGGAGCACCGCCGTCACGTTGCCGTCCGCGGCGTCGCCCGGCGGTGCGCTCGACACAAACAACGCCCCAGGGGGCAACTCGAAACTCACTACTAGCGGGCCGGAAGCTGCCGGCCCAAGGTTCTCGACAATCGCCGTGTATTCGAGTCTTCCGCCCACCTCCCCCAACGGATCGGGCGAATCCACCAGGAAGAGCCGAACGTCGGCGGTCGGTGCTGCCTGCACCAGCCCAGGTGCCCAAGCCCCGCCGCACGAAACTCGATCAATACCCACCGGTGACTGAAGTACCGGTGCTTGGAAAAGCCCGGTTCCGAGGTCGTACACATGCATCCACTGGGCTTCGTCCTCGATGAGGTAGACCTTGCCGCCGCCAGCCGCGCACCCGTCGATATCGAGTTCGCCCCCAGGGTAGTTGGCCACTTTCACGATCGGGCCGGTCTCAAATGGGGGCACAAAGACGTACAAACCGCGTCCGGCCAACCCGTTTGACGTTTGGGTGCTGTCGTTCGGGGAGAAGAGCCGGTCGGTCGCCGGATCGTAATCCAAGCCGGAAAAATCGCCCGAACCCACCGTGCGGACGAGCGTCGTCACCGCCGTCGCCGGGTCGATCCGCACCAACGTGTTGATGAGAATGTCATCCGCGGCGGTGCCCAACAACTCCCCGCGCAACGAATCCCACGCCAACCCGCCGCTGACGTTCGTCACCGCTCCGGTGTAGGGGCCGACCGCGACGGGGCTCTGCGAACCATCGAAAGACATCCGATACAGGAGCACACCGGTCGTGCCGTAGAGCACTCGCCCCGAATTGTCGGCCGCCAGACCTCGGAAGCCCAGCCCGTTGGCCGGGACCGGCGTGGCGTATCGCCCGCGTGCGACGTCGTAGACAGGCAGGTCAAAATTACCCGTTCGGAAAGAGGTGACGACTTGCCCGGTCGCGCCACCCGCGGCGGCCAGGAACGAGACGCAACCCACACAAAATCCCGACCATTGCGACGGCATCATGTGAGGAGAATACCGGAAATCCAGGATCGCCGCAAATGCCACCAAACTCTGGACTGACTTTACCCTCGAGAGCATCAAGATCATCCGACCAAGCCGCAACGGCTGAAGTGCTATCCTGCGCACAGGTCTCGGTTGAGCGCCACTATCCAAGGGGTTCTGTTTGAATTATCGGAAGTCTCGTGCGGCGGGTTCTCTCGGCGCGATTGCCGGAGGTTTGGCGGCCCTTGGGGCCGTGGCGACGGCGGGCGGACAGGTCCAGCCTGCGGCGGGGATGCTGCGGTACCCGGACGTCGGTCGGACGCACATCTGCTTTGTATATGCGAATAACGTCTGGATGGTGAACAAATCGGGCGGTGTCGCGACGCCGGTCGCGAGCCCGAGCGGCCCAGAATCGTTTCCGCGCTTCAGCGCCGACGATTCCACGATCGCCTTTGTCGGAAACTATGACGGCAATCGCGATATCTACACGGTTGACGTTTCCGGGGGCGGTCAGGCGGAGCGAGTTACCCATCACCCCGGCGGCGAGACGCTCTGCGACTGGACGCCCGACGGCACGCTGCTCTTCCTGACAAACGCGATGGGCGGACTCACCCGCCAATCTCAGTTGTTCGAGGTGGACGCCGAGGGCGGCCTGCCCAAGAAACTCGCGGTCCCGTACTCGGGTTTCGCGGCGGTATCGCCCAACGGGGAGTGGCTGGCTTATACGCCGCACTCGACCGACAACCGCACTTGGAAGCGGTATCGCGGGGGGATGGCCACCGACATCTGGCTTTTCAACCTGAAGGATGAATCGGCGAAGAAGGTGACCGATTGGGAAGGCACCGACACCATCCCGATGTGGATTCCCGGCAGCGACGGTTCGACGGTTTACTTCCTGTCGGATAAGGGCGATGAGCACCGGCTCAACCTTTGGTCGTACAACGTTGGCACCGAAACCCTGGCGCAGGTGACGCGGTATACCGACTTTGACATCCGCTGGCCGAGCGTCGGGCCGGGCTCCGCGGGCAAGGGCGAGTTTGTGTTCCAGTTGGGCTCCGAGTTGCGGCTGTTTGATATCGCGAGCGGCAAGGATGCAGTCGTGAAGGTGACGATCCCAGGTGATCGGCCCAGCGTGCGGAAGCGCACGGTCGATGCTTCCAAGAATGTCAACTCGGCATCAATCTCGCCCAGCGGCAAAAGGGTTGCTATAGAGGGGCGGGGCGATGTGTATTCGGTGCCCGCCAAGGAAGGCGTTTCTCGGAACTTCACCCGCAGCGATGGGGTGTACGAGCGCGACGTCGCGTGGTCTCCCGATGGACGATGGATCGCATACTTCTCGGATGAAAGCGGCGACTACGAGTTGTGGGTGAGGCCTTCGGATGCGAAAGCCCCCGAAAAGAAGGATGAGAAGAAAGACGACAAGGACAAGCCGGGAAGCGCGAAGGCGGAGGGGGACAGCGACGCCAAAGACGAAAAGAACAACGACGGCGCGACCGGGGATGACGCCGCCAAGTCGGACGATCTGAAATCCGAAAAGCCGGCAGCTGACGGGGCCGAGCCGGAAGCGGAAAAGCCGATTGTTCCAGTTCCCGACCCCAAGAAACTGACGACGTTCGGGCCCGGCTTCCGCTTCTCCCCGACGTGGTCGCCGGACTCCAAATGGATTGCGCTGTTCGACAAGGCGGGCGCCATCATGATCGTGGACGCCAAGACGGGCGAAACGCGCACCATCGACACCGACCCGTTTGCCGAAGGCGTTACCCTCTCGTGGTCGCACGATTCGGCGTGGTTGGCGTACGACCGCAACGAGACGGATCTCAACACGCGGGCGATTTTCGTCTACCACGTCAAGGACGGCAAGAGCACCCGGCTGACGTCGTCGATGTTCGCGACCTACGGCCCCGCCTTTGACGCCAAGGGCGACTGGCTCTTCGCCAAGAGCAATCGGGCGGTCTCCAACCCGATCTATTCGGACCTCGATACCACCTATGTCTATACGGGAACCGAAGTGCTGCTCGCCATCCCGCTGCGCGCGGATGTGAAGGATCCCTTCGCCGCGAAACTCGACGAAGAGACGTTCAAAGAAGAAGAAAAGAAAGACGACAAGAAGGACGACGCCGAGAAGGACGACGCCGAGAAGAAAAAGGATGACG
>CAZJXA010000075.1:11192-13869 GCA_964549785.1 uncultured Phycisphaeraceae bacterium
GACGACAAGAAGGACGACGCCGAGAAGGACGACGCCGAGAAGAAAAAGGATGACGGCGATAAGAAAGACGACAAACCGGCGGAAGTCGCTGCGGTAGACGATGGGGTTTCCGGAACTTGGGTTGGCACCGCCTCCGTGCCGGCCGGTGACAACCAGGCCAATATCCCGTTCACACTGATTGTGAAACTGGGGGCCGACAAGTCCCTCACGGGAAGCATCGTGTCGGCGATGGGCCAGGGAGCAATTTCCAACGGCAGTTACGACAAGGATTCCGGCAGCATCACGTTCAATATCGCGATGGGTGGGGTCGCCGCGACCCTCACCGGAAAGATCACCGGTGAGGAAGCCTCGGGCACTTGGACTGCGGGCGATGAGTCGGGCAAGTGGCAGTGCAAGCGGACCTCGAAGGGATCGGCCTCCGCGTCCCGTGATGGTGATAAGGCCGACGACAAAAAGAAAGAGGACGCCAAGCCCGTGACGATCGAGTTCGACGGTGCGGAACGCCGGGCCGTCCAGTTACCGCTCGCCCCGGGCCGATTCGGGCGTCTCGCGGCGAACGACTCGAATCACCTGGTCTTCGCACGCCTCGCTTCGCGCGGCTCCGTTGACGCCGCGGCGATCAAGATCTTCGACTTCTCCGAAGAAACGAAGGAAGAAAAAACCGTCACCCCGGGCGGCAACTTCGACATTTCCGCGGACCGCAAGAAACTTCTCGTTTTTCGCGGCGGTGCCAACCTCGCCATTGTCGATGCCTCGGCCGGGGGCGGCAAGAGCCTGAACGTCCCGACCGATGCCCTGAAAACGTCGATCGATCCGCGCGACGAATGGCGGCAGATATTCAACGATGCCTGGCGCCTCCAGCGCGACTTCTTCTACGACGCCGGGATGCACGGCGTCGACTGGGACGCGATGAAGAGACGCTACGGAGCCATGATCGAGGACTGCGCGAACCGAGAGGACGTCAGTTTCGTTCTCGCCGAACTCATCTCCGAACTCAACATTGGCCATGCCTACGTCACCAACCCGGGTGAGGTGGAGAATGCACCCACCGTGCCGGTTGGCCTTCTGGGGTGTGACTTTGAACTCGTTACCGAGGGCGACGATTCCGCCTATCGCATCAGCAAGATATACAGCGGTGGCGATTGGGATTCCGACGCCCGCAGCCCCCTGGAAGCGCTCGGCGTGAACGTCAAGGTCGGTGACTTCCTGCTCGCGGTCAACGGCGTGCCGGTCGAGACCGATGTCGATCCCTGGTTCACGCTCATCGGCACGGCCGACAAAGTCACCTCGCTTACGGTGAACTCGGTGCCGAGGAAAGACGGTAAAGAACGCGACGTGGTGGTGAAGCCACTCTCCTCCGAAACCGGGCTCCGCTTCCGCGACTGGATCGAAGCCAAGCGAAAGTATGTCGAGGAAAAGTCGGACGGCAAGGTCGGGTACATCTACGTCCCTAACACCGGCGTTGACGGTCAGAGCGAACTCTATCGGCAGTTCTTCGGCCAGCGCAACAAGGTCGCGCTCATCATCGATGAGCGATGGAACGGCGGCGGGCAGATCCCGACGCGTTTCATCGAACTCCTCAATCGGCCCGTCCTCAACTACTGGGCCCGGCGCGACGGCAACGACTGGACGTGGCCGCCGGACGCCCACAACGGCCCCAAGGCCATGCTCATCAACGGGCTGGCGGGCAGCGGCGGCGACATGTTCCCCGCGCTCTTCCGTCAGCAGAAGATCGGCACCATCATCGGCACCCGCACCTGGGGTGGCCTGGTGGGTATCACCGGAGACCCCCAACTCATCGATGGCGGCGAGATCACGGTGCCGCGATTCGCGTATTACGAGAAGGACGGGACGTGGGGCATCGAGGGCCACGGCGTCGACCCTGATATCGAGGTCCTTGATGACCCGGCGATTCTCGTCAAAGGCATCGACCCGCAGATCGACAAGGCCATCGAGGTGCTGCTGGAGCAGGCGAAGGCCTCACCCTACGCACCGCCCAAGCGTCCGGCCGGGCCGAACCGCAAGGGCATGGGTTTGGACCCGCGGGATCGGTGACGCGGGACTTCGCGCGGGGCGGGCGATACGTGGATGGCCTTGTCACCGCCGGTCGGAGCACGATGCACCAAGCAGATCGCGGGCAGCCTTCCGCTGCCCGCGATTCGTTATCACCACCGCCCGACGCAACCGATTGCAGGAGGTGGGGCCCCCGCGGCCCCAGCCCTCATCAACCTAACGGCGCAGAAGATGAGATCAAGGCTGGAGGTAGTCGCAACGCCGTGGCCGTGACCCCTCCTGCCCCCCGGCGGTCACTTCCCGTCCTTGCCCGCCAACATCCGGATGACATCAACGCACCGGGCGGAGTAGCCGAACTCGTTGTCGTACCAGCTCACGACCTTGAAGAACCGCTTGTTGAGTTCGATGCCGGCCTTGGCGTCAAAGATGCTGCTGCGGCGGTCGCCGATGAAATCGCTGCTGACGACCTCTTCCTCGGTGTAGCCCAGGAAGCCCTTCATGCTGCCGTTCGCGGCGGTCTTCATCGCCGTATTGATCTCGGCGAGGCTGGTGTCCTTGGCGGTGCGGAAGGTGAGATCGACGCACGAGACATCGGCGATCGGGACGCGGAAACTCATGCCCGTGAGTTTCCCCTTGAGGGCCGGGATGCAGAGCGTCACGGCCT
>CAZJXA010000076.1:0-13811 GCA_964549785.1 uncultured Phycisphaeraceae bacterium
GCTCAGCGCAGTTCGACGGCCCCGGCCGCCCGCGCCGCCCGGCCGGGGCCGTCGAACTGCGCTGAGCGAGATTGGGACGTGACGGTGCGGTATCAATACCCAGCAGCCCGTCAAACGCCGCGACTTTCTTGAGGTGGGTTGTGCGGAGTTCGTGAGCGTGCTTCTTGATCGCCGAAATGTTGGCTTCGGCCGCGTTGGCGACCGCGTCGTAGACAAGGCGGGCGTCGCGTTCCTTGACGCGTTCGTCCTCGATCAATTTTGTGATGCGTTCGAGGTGCTCGGAAATCTCTACGAGCGACATATCTGTGACCGGCTTCGAGGCGAGCGAGGTGTTCATTTGCTTTCCAATCTGGAGGACAGGACAACGGTGACGACGCGACCGTCGGAGGCGGGACCGTTTGTAAAAAAAAGGACGACGAGAACTCGAACAGCGACAAATTCCAGAAGTTCAATCGGTGCAATCTCGGGCGCCTTACCCTCTCCTTCGATTGCTTTCGCTGACGTGAAGAGGAGTGTTGCATTCATCGGGCGTTGTTTCAACGTTAAAGCGCGTGCTCGGGGCAAAAGCCAGTGTTTTGGTGGATACGCACCGTCCTCTCATTCTCGGCGATGGTGGCTCGATTCCATGGATCGCACCCGGCCGCTCCCCGCTGATGCAACTCTCGCATCACAGGTTCGTACATAGGGAGGGGGGCGATGACGCCGGAGCGGCGAATCGGGTATTCTTGTGTAATGAGCGTGGATGTGGGCGTGTGGGCGACCCGAGGCAGAATCGATGTTTTCCGGAGGTTTTATGATTCGTCGCGCATTCACCCTCATCGAACTGCTCATCGTCATCACCATTATCGGGGTTTTGGTGGGCATTTCGTTCGCCGTTGGTAGCCAAGTGATGGACGGGGGCAAACGCACCGCCACCGAGCAGACGCTGCGGGTTCTCGACACCGCCCTCGCCGCGTACAAGTCCGCCAAGGATGATCTCCCGCCGATTCAGTGCGTCTATGTACCTCCCGACAACGCCGGCCCGATCAAGGTCTGGACGATGTCGGACGTGCGTGACATGACGACGACGCCGGGCGCCCGGGGCGGGTCGCCGATTGCACCGGCCGGTCAGCAGATGGTCAACAGCGTGGGTTTCTTCATCTACGAGGCGTCGAAGGTCGCCGGAGCCAAGGCCGCCCTTGATCAATTGCCGACGAAGTTTGTCTCCACATTCGATGCCGACGGCGACGGGCCCGGGAGTCAGCCTGAATTGATTACGGTGTTCGACGCCTGGAACAACCCGATCCGCTTTGTTCACCCCGCGATGGATGGGCTGGTGATCGGGTCGGACGAGCAAGCCAATGTCGACGTCCTTGATCGTCTCGGATCACCACCGCGCGGGACCTACGGCACCGACAAAGTTCGTCGCAACCGGACCACGGAGAACCCGTCGCCGACCGCCGCCGAAGACTTCCCCGACGGCGATGGTGCCGCTTGTGTCGGTGCCTCGGGCTACTTCTACTCTGCGGGGGCGGATGGTCGGGTGGGTCGCGTCTTGGATGCGGCGGGCCGTGTTGTCGAGGACTTCAACGCTGACAACGTCTATTCAAAGGCCCCGACCTTCCCGATCGACCGCAACTGACGCCGCCACTGCTGCGGCGGGCGGTTCGGGACGTTGCAACGACCGGTGCGCCATGACAAGGCTCGCGACGGCGTATCCGATCGCTCCACCAAGAATCACGTCGCTCGGATAATGGGCTCCCAGCAGCACCCGGCAGACGCCTACCACACCGACCAATCCGAATACCAGCCACCGGCACTTGGGGTACAGAGTGGCGATGAAAACGGCTAAAACCGCCGCCGCCGCGGTATGGCTGCTGGGCATCGACCACAAATTTGACGAGATGCCGCGCCAGACCTCCCAGGCGTGTCGGGGTTGAGCCACGCCGTCGATCGGCAGCGTGTAAGTGTCCCAAGGCGGAGTAAACGCAAGCGGGTCCAGAAACTTGGGGCGAGGGCGGCCGACCAGCATCTTGATGGCGTTGATCACGCCCACGTTCGCTAACGCCGCGATCGCAAGCAGCCGCAGTGCCCGGCGACGGCCGGGGTCGAGGAGCATGACGAACGCCGCGGTGAGAAGGATCGAGGTGATCGCCCCGAACTGTTGGACGAATTCCATCTCTCGCCGCAAGTCGCCCCCGAGCCGCAGGTTGCCATCGGGTTGGAACCGGCGGCACCAGGTCGCGACAACTCCATCGAGTGGAAGAAGGGCTGCGCCAACCACGATGCCCGCGCCGACCGCTCGCCACGCCCGCGTCCACGCGCGGCGTCGGCGCCCGCCTTCGATGGTGGTATAGTCGGCGGCGTTGGACGAGGCTTTGAGGTCCATTTCGGTACGAGCGCAGCGTATCCGCACCCGCGCCCGATGGCCGGAAGCGGCTCTCCTGGTGGCGCTATGCGCCGCTCTGTACCTTCCGGGCTTCTTTGCCATTCCCGCCATCGACCGCGACGAGGCCCGGTTCGCCCAAGCCAGCCGTCAGATGGCCGCGGCCGCGGATTGGCGGGGCTGGATCATCCCGGCGGTACAGGAGCGACCGCGGTTGCAAAAACCGCCGTTGATTTACTGGTTGCAAGCGACGTCGGCTCGGGTTTTCACCGATCGATGGAGAGGGCTTGGTAGCGAAGCCGTCCAGAGCGACTCCATCTGGATGTACCGCCTGCCGTCTCTCTTGTCGGCGGCGTCAGCGGTGCTGATGACGTGGCGATGGGCGCTGGCTCTGTTCGACAGGCGTGCCGCGTTGATGGCCGGGGCGCTCATGGCCGCCAACCCGCTGATGTTCTGGGAGGCTCGTCAGGCCCGGGCCGACATGCTGTTGCTCGCCTGTACGGCAATGGCCATGTGGGCGTCCTGGGAGGTGGTTCGAAGAGCGCGATTTGGAAGGACATCCGGGGCTTGGGTTGCCGGGTTTTGGTGCGCGGTGGCAGCCGGTATTTTGACGAAGGGACCCATAACGCCCCTGGTGGTGGGTCTCGGCGTCGTCGTCCACGCCGTGGTCCGCGGCGAACTGCGGCTGCTGACGGCCTTTCGGCCGTGGATAGGCATTCCGTGCTGCGTCTTGCCGGTCGCGGTGTGGATATGGGCGGTGAGTGACCAGATCAAACTGTCCGAATACCTGACGACGATCAAGACCGAGACTATTAATCGCGGACTGGTGGCGATGGAAGGGCACGGCGGGCCGGCGGGGTTTCACGTTGTGGCGCTCTATATCGTCTTCTTGCCGGCCTGCATGGCGGTGGCGCTTGGGGTGTGGCGGGCCGTCGAACGCGGCTTCGTATCCGAGTCCGGCTCCTGGGAACGGTCTCTCCGCGGGCGGTTTCGGCAGGCCATTGGCGCGGTTCGCACCGCCCGCGCCGGGGCGTGGCCCGAGTGCTTCCTGGTGTGCATGCTCTTCCCGGGGTGGATCATGTTCGAAGTTTCCGGGACTAAGTTGCCGCACTACACCCTGCCGCTCTACCCCGTGCTGGCCATCCTGGCCGCCCGCGGAGTACATGCGGGCCGCAAGCTGCCCGGCGTGTTGACCGCCCGGGCCGGAAGACTGATCTGGATCTGGGCGACGGGGTGCGTCGCATTCGGGCTCTTCTTCGGAACCCTCGCGGTGGCCACGTTGTGGGAGACCATGTGGGGTTTGGGGGTGGTGGTGGGGCTGGCGTGCGCGGTCGCCTCGTGCCTCATCATGCAATGGACCGCCCGATACCTGCGTCCACGCCGGATCGTCGAATTGCAGGTCGGCGGCGTCGCGTGGTTTCTCATCATCGCGGTGACCTTGGGCACCGTCGCCGGTCAGACGCCGGCGATCCGGGTCAGCCGAAACCTGAACGCCGTCTTCGAGGCCCAGATCGACCGGGAGCGTCCGATCGCGGCGGTCGGCTGGCACGAGGACAGCCTCATCTTCGAAACCCACGGCCGGAGCCGGCGGATCGATGAATGGAAACTGAAGGAGTGGCTCAGGGCGAACGACCGACCGGGGCGTCGGGCCCTGGTGGTGCTCGAACGCGAACGGCTGCAACACTGGCCGTCGATGCGTGAGGTCAGCGGCGTGACGGGCGTCAATTATTCGATCGGCAGGCGCGTGGACCTGGTCGTGGCCGAACTGACGCGGGACTTGCCATGAACGACACACCGGCCGAGGCCGCGACCGAGTCGGCACCCCGGCCGACGCCATCCGGCATCATCGTCATCGACAAGGCGCAGGGCTTCACCTCGATGGACGTGTGCGCGATCGTGCGGGGCAAACTTAAACGGGCCGGCGCCCCCAAGCGCATCAAGGTCGGGCACGGCGGCACGCTGGACCCCATGGCCACGGGCGTGCTGGTGGTGATGGTGGGGACTGCCACCAAACGGTGCGAAACGGTGATGGCGGGGGAAAAGGAGTACGAGGCGACGATCGACCTCTCACGCTCCTCCGATACCGACGACTCCGAGGGGGTGATTCGCGAAGTGGCGGTTGATCAAGCCCCGGATGAGGTTCGTGTGAGAGCCGCGGTCGCCGGCTTTGCCGGCGAGATCGACCAAATCCCGCCGGATTTTTCAGCCCTGCACGTGGGCGGGCGGCGAGCCTATGACCTCGCGCGCGAAGGTCGGGCCGCCATAATGCCCGCCCGCCGGGTGATCATCCACGAGATTCGCATCGCGCGGTATGTTTGGCCCGAACTCGCGGTCTGGGTGCGGTGCGGCAAAGGCGTCTATATCCGGAGCCTGGCGCGGGACGTCGGTCGTGTGCTTGAAACCGGCGGCATGTTGACCGCGCTCCGCCGAACGCGCGTCGGACGGTGGACGATCAGCGAAGCCCGAACGCTCGCCGCCCTGCCGGGAACGCTTGTGCAAGCCGACCTGACCGGGGTTTAGTTCGTTGTGGTTCGCGTTTGCGGCCTGCATCACACGCACGGCAGCACGCACGACCCCGGGCACTCGGGGCAGCGGGCCATCACTCGTACCGTGCGACGATCAGTGTGACATTGTGCCCGCCGAATCCGAACGTGTTATTCATCGCGTATTTCACCGGGCGTTCGCGGGCTTCCTTCGGGACGAGGTCGATATCGAAGCCTTCATCGGGCGTATCGAGGTTGATGGTGGGGGCGATCACGCCCTCCCTCACCGCGTGGATGCACGCAATGAGTTCTACCGCCCCCGAGGCACCCAGACAGTGGCCGTGCATGCTCTTGGTAGAACTCATCAGCAACTTGCCGCCTGCGCTCTTGCGGGCGTGATCGCCGAAGACGCGTCCCACCGCCGCGACCTCGGCCTTGTCGCCCAGGGGCGTTGAAGTGCCATGGGCGTTGACGTAGCCGATGGCATCGCCCGGCAAGCGGGCGTCCGCCAGCGCCATCTTCATCGCCCGGGCGGCCCCGGAGCCCTCGGCGTCCGGCGCCGTGATGTGGTAGGCATCGCACGAATTGCCGTAACCGACCAATTCAGCATAGATGGTCGCCCCGCGGGCCTTCGCGTGGGCCTCGGTTTCCAAGATGCACATCGCCGCACCCTCGGAAAGGACGAATCCGTCGCGATCTTTATCAAACGGGCGGCTGGCCCGTGTCGGGTCGTCGTTGCGGGTCGAGAGCGCCTTCATCACCATGAACGCGCCCAGACACAACGGGGTGCAGGCCGCCTCGGCCCCGCCGGCGACGATGACGTCAGCCAAGCCCCGGTGCAGATAATGCATCGCATCGCCGAGCGCGTGCCCGCTGCTGGCGCACGCGGTCGCGTGACAACTCGCGGGTCCCTGCAAACCGTACCGGATCGAGATGTTGCCCGATACCGCGTTGGCCATGAGCCGTGGCACCGTGAAGGGGCTGATCCGGTGGGGGCCTTTTTCACGAAGGGTCATCACACCCTGCTCGATCGTGGAGATCCCACCGATCCCGGAACCCACCACCACGCCGCAGCGTTCCGGGTTCGTCTTGGAAAAATCGATCCCCGAGTGCCGCACGGCCTCGTTCGCAGCCCCCAGACCGAGGAGGCTGAACCGGTCGAGCCGTTTCGCCTCCCGCCCATCGATAAACGACGAAGGATCCCAGTTTTTAACTTGTCCGCCGATGCGACAATCCCATGTCTCGGGCGGGTACTTCGCGAAGTCGTCACCCTCGATGAGGCTGATGCCGCTCTTGCCGCTCCGCATCCCGGCCCACGTCGACTGGGCGTCATGTCCTATGTTCGTCACCGCACCGAACCCGGTGATGACAATACGCTGGGCCGAAAAGTATCCGGGGTTCATTCGTTGGGGAAGACGAGTTGGCAGGCACGTGGGCCCGACACGAACAGATTGCTACGGGTACGAGGGCGTTGCGGCGAGCCCCGGCGGCAACACGCCGAGCCGGGCGATCTGCATCAGGACGACTTCAGTTCCGCGGAGATGTGGGTGATCGCGTCCCCGACCGACTTCATGGTCTCCGCCTTTTCATCAGAAATTTCGATGTCAAACGCTTCCTCGAGTTCCATCACGAGTTCAACCTGGTCGAGGCTGTCGGCGTTCAGGTCATCCTGAAAACTCATCTCGCGGCGGATCTCGGAGCGGTCTCGCCCCATCTTTTCCGCGACGATCGAGAAAACCTTGGCTTCAATTTCTTGTTCGCTCACGCGCAAATCTCCGAAGGGTGCCGCGGAATTCCCTTCCCACTCCCGCAACTAAGGCGGCCCCGCCAAGAAAAGGGGGGGTCACCCGGTAGTGGGAACCGCCGCAAGACAACTGCGGCACACGAAACGAGTATACCCCGCCTTGGTCCGGGAAAGCAGGATGTCGTGTGGTCAGGCGTTGACGACCGTTCTCGCCGACCCCGCGGCTCCCTTTTTGCTACGCTGTTGAACGACCACCCCGTCCGCCGGGCCGGTGGTTTGGCGGACCCTTCGGAGAGAGCGGATCTGAATCGGGATTATCAACATCCAACGCCCCCGCTCACCCCGGATTCGCCGAGCAAAGCACACTCGCTCCGCGCCGCCGTCGAACTGACGGGCGACCTTCCCTGCGTCCGCTGTCGCTACAACCTCCGCGGAATCTCCATCAGCGGGCGGTGCCCGGAGTGCGGCACGCCGGTTCGGGTGACGCTTTTGGCCGTCGTCGACCCGCAGGCGGAAGAACTGCGGCCGATCACCCGCCCCCGGCTGACCTCGCTCGGTTTGCTCCTGTGGAGCGCCTCCGCCTTAGGTGCCGCCATTATCATCGCCGGATGGCGCGTCGCGGATGTGCTGTCGCCGGATGTGATGTCGCGCGGGAATGAACGCCTGCTGGGAATTCTCATCAGCACGTTGGTCGTGTTTTCAGGCGTGGGCGCTCTCTCATTGATCAGGCCGCATGCCGGCCTCTCGCCGCGTTCGGTGTGGGCGGCCCGAGCGGGCGCGGCCCTGTATGTTCCGCTGGCGGGCGTGCTCTTCTATATTCACTGCGTGATCGACCCCGCGATCGGTTCACCCTATGGCGGGACCGAGGCGGTGAGCGTTGAGCGGATCACGTTGCGGATCATCGGGGCGGCGCTGATCGGATTGATACTTCTCGGGCTACGGCCCAACGGCCGTGCGCTCGCGACCCGTTCCCTGCTGATGAGAACCGGTCAGGTTGACCGGCAGACGCTGCGGGCGTTGGCGTCGGCGCTCCTCCTGCCGTTCCTAGGCGATCTCGCTGAACTGGCCTCCGCCAACACGACCGGCGGCCTCTCGGCGGGTCTGCACATGGCGGGGAGTTTCCTGATCCTGGTCGGTTCGGCCCTCTTCATCCTCGGCTTGGTAGGAGTTTTGGTCGACTGCGTCCGCCTCGTGCCGATTGTCTCGGCCCCGCCGCTTTCGCTCGAACGCTTGACGCGTCCGGACGGGGGGCACGCGTGAAGGAGTCCGCGCGAAGGACCTTCGATGAGATTGTGGAAGCCGTGATTGACGGGCTTCCCGCAGCGCTCCGCCGCCTGATCGACGAGGTCCCGATCATCGTTCTCGACGAACCGACGGAAGAAATGCTCACCGAGATGGGTATCCCACCGGACGCCGCGGGCGAGTTGTGCGGCCTGCACACCGGCATCGCGTTTACTGAACGATCCATCGAGCGGACGGGGGAGATGCCGGCCGATATCCACCTGTTTCGGCGGGGGATCGTGGAGGAAGCGGGGGGATGGGAGGATCTGGAGGCGCTGCGTGAAGAGATCGAGGTGACGCTCCTGCACGAGATCGGGCATCATTTTGGACTGGATGAGGAGGAGCTGGAAAGGCTGGGGTATGGGTAAGGACGATCGGGAACAGCCATGAGCAAGTAAGATGGACGCTGCTGATCTGGGTGGCGCTTTATGCGCTGGTGGGGACGCAAGCGGGGTGGATGCTGCGGCCCTTTGTCGGGACACCGGGCAAGGAGGTGACGTTCCTGCGCGAAGGGCCGTTTACGAACGCGTTCGTGGCCGTGTGGGAGCTGGTAAAAATAGCAAAGAGCCGATGAAGCCAAAGGCCCACGAACGGGACGCCTGTGCCATCCACGCAGGACGCCAAAGTCAGACGGAGCGGGCGGCTTCGTGCCGCACCACCGCGCGACCGACGCTGTAGTAGGTGAAACCCGCGTCCTTCATCTGTCCGAGGCGGTAGAGGTTTCGGCCGTCGAACACCACTCGTCCCTTCATCAGGCTGGCGAGTTTCACAAAGTCCGGGCTCTTGAATTCGTCCCAATCGGTGCTGATGACGAGCGCATCCGCGTCCTTCACCGCTTCGTACATGTCGTCCACGATCCGCGCGGCGGGCCCGAGTTCTTCCCGCGCGTTCTGCCCGGCCACCGGGTCGTACCCCACAGCGGTCGCGCCGAAACTCACGGCCTTGCGCATCAACGTCAACGCCGGGGCCTCCCGGATGTCGTCGGTCTTGGGCTTGAAGGCGATCCCCCAGAAGGCGATCTTTTTGCCTTGGAGGCCGGCTGGGCCGCCGCCGACGCCGGTCTTGCCGCCGAAGTGGGCGACAATCTTGTCGAAGAACCGGTCCCGCTGCCGCTGGTTCACTTCGTGAACGCTCTTGCTCAGCTTCGCCTCGATTCCGCACTTGTCGCCCATCATGATGCACGCCAGCGTGTCTTTGGGGAAGCACGAGCCCCCGTAGCCGAGCCCGGGATACAGGAACGCGTTGCCGATCCGCTTGTCGCTGCACATCCCCTCGCGCACCTTCTGGATGTCCGCCCCGTACGCCTCGCAGAGGTTCGCCATCTCGTTGATGAATGAGATCTTGGTTGCCAGAAAGTTGTTCGCGCAGTACTTCACCATCTCCGCGCTCGGGACATCCATCAGATAAATCGGGTGCCCGTTCCGCACGAACGGGTCGTACAACTGCCGGAACGATTCGCCCACCGTCTCGTCCTCGATGCCCACCACCACGCGGTCGGGCTTCATGAAGTCCTCGATCGCGGCGCCTTCCTTCAGAAACTCCGGGTTGTCGGCGACTTTGAACGGGATCGAAGCCCCGACCCGCTCACGAATTCGGTCCCGCACCGACAGCGTCGTTCCGACAGGCACGGTGCTTTTCATCACAATAACCTTGGGCTTCTGGGTCGGCCCCAATTCCTTCAGCGTGTCGGCGATGTCGTCCGCCGCCGAGTGGATGTACTTGAGATCGGTGTGGCCGCGCTCGTCGCTGGGCGTCCCCACGCAAATAAAGATCATGTCGGCGTCGCGGTACGCGTCCTTCTTGTCAAGGGTGTACCGAAGGCGGCCGGCCCGATTATTCGCGACCATCATTTCCGTCAGCCCCGGCTCATAAATCGGGCACACACCTTGGCGCAATTTCTCGATCTTCCGTGCGTCGACGTCGAGGCACGTCACGTCGTTTCCGGTCTGCGAAAAGCAGACGCCTGTCACCAGTCCGACGTACCCAGTGCCCACCATGGTCAACTTCATCGCAATGCTCCCTGATCTGAACGAGGGCTATTCTCGGACCTTCCAGGCCCAAACAGCTCCGGAAACACTATAGACCAAGCCCATACCTTCACCCCTCTATCGGCCCGTCCGAACCCTCCGTTTATCCCGCATCGCGAAACATCCGAACGTCTCCGCCTCCGCCCCTCCCCCATCGGAAACCACGAAGGAAACTATTGGTGACTCGCCGCAAACGCCCTGTCCAACCCAAACTCACCGCCCGTACCGCTGACCGCTACAAGCTCTATGAACTGGCGGTCCAATCCCCTGATGCAGAGATCGATTTTGTCGACGCCACCTACCGCAAAATCCGGGGCAAGCCGGCCACCCTCCTGCGCGAGGATTTCTGTGCCTCGGGCGCGACCGCCTGCGAATGGGTGAAACGTCGCGCCACGAACCGCTCCATCGGCCTTGATCTGGACGCCGCGGTTCTCAGATGGGGAGATGCCAACAACCGCGCTCCGCTGGGGACCGCGGCGGAACGCGTCACCCTCCTCAAGCGCAACGTGCTCGAACCTGGTTCCGACGCGTCCGGCGTCGACATCGTCCTTTCGATGAATTTCTCGTACTGGCTCTTCCAGGAGCGGGAACTCCTGTTGACGTACTTCCGGACGGTTCGAAAAAGCCTCGCCCCGTCGGGAATTTATTTTCTGGACGCCTACGGCGGCTGGGAATCGACCAAGGTGATGACCGAGCGCCGCCGCATCAAGGGCGGCTTCACGTATGTGTGGGAGCAGTCCTCGTTTGACCCGATGACCAATGAACAGGTCTGCCACATCGGGTTCGCGTTCCCCGACAAGACCTCGATCAAGCGGGCGTTCTCCTACCGCTGGAGACTCTGGACGATCCCCGACATCACGGAGATGCTTTCCACCGCGGGGTTCTCGAACGTCACTGTCTATTGGGAGGGTGACGACGGCAAGGGTGGTGGCAATGGGGTCTTCAAGCCGCGAAAAAAAGGCGAGGACGGCCCGAGTTTCATCGTGTACATCTCGGCGGAGAAGTAGCCCGCGTCAGTTGGCGCACCCGAGACACCGCCCGCGGGAACTACGCTTCCTCCCGCTCCTTGGCGGACTTCCAGTTGAGTTCCGCTCATGCTTTCTCACCTCTCGATGACCCGCGATATCCAGAAAATCCTGCTGACCCGCCACGCCATCGCGGCCCGCGTCCGCGAGTTGGGGGCCGCTATCGCCGCCGACCTTCACGCCGAACTCGACCGGGGCGGCGTGACGCCCGACGACGGTCACGTCACTCTCATCCCCGTGATGACCGGTTCGATGATCTTCGTTGCCGACCTCGTCCGCGAGATCCCTCTCAAACTTTCCCTCGAGATCGTCGGAGTTTCCAGTTATCCCGGGAAATCCGTCGAGAGCAAGGGGGTCTCGATCAAGGGCGAGTTGCCGCCCAACCTTGCCAACAAACACCTGTTGGTGGTGGACGACATCCTCGATTCCGGCCACACGCTGGACGTCCTCACGAAATTACTCTTGGCCCAGCGACCGGCCAGCCTCCGGACGTGCGTTCTCTTGCGGAAGCCGGGCAAATCGTCGTTACCGATCGCCCCCGACTACGTGGGCTTCGACATTCCCGATGAGTTCGTGGTGGGCTATGGCCTCGACTACGACGGCTTTTACCGGAACCTCCCTGAGATTGGCGTGCTGAAGGAATCCGCGACGTGAGCCAGTCGCCTCGTCCGATCGCGGGCAGTGAGCCAGCCCTGCCCACCATGGATTTCCGCCCCTCGTGGTGGTCCGTTGTTCCGTTCGGCCAGCCGTGGTGGATCGTGGGGCTCGTCTTGCTCGTTGCTCACACGGTATCGCTTCTGTTCTTGCAGATTCCCCTCGTCCTGACGGGGCTGATCGGCGGGGGCGTGTGCCTGCTCGCTCTGGTTCAGGGCGTTGTCCGTCGCTCGGCCCGCCGCTACACCCTTTCGCCCGATACCGCCCGGGTCCGGGCGGGCGTCTTCACCCGCATCGATTCGTCCTTCCCGATGCGGAGCATCACGCAGACGACGCTGACGGCCGGACCATTGCAGCGGATGGTTGGCGCGGGCAGCATTGCGCTGGGCGGGAACGACGGCCCCCTCCTTCAGTTCCTCTTTGTTCCGAGGGCCGCCCGCGTGCTGCGCTCCCTCCGAGCGGCGGTCGAGAGATCGAAGATCAGCGTCACGGAAGCAAAGGCAAGGATTCCTATCCCGGTCATCGGGCTCTCCGGCGGTATCGGGTCCGGAAAAAGCACGGTCGCCCGGGCGTTCGCCGCGGAGAACTGCCTCGTCATAGACGCCGACGCCGATGCCCGGGCCGCCCTGATGCTCCCCCATGTCCGCGATCAGATCGTTCAATGGTGGGGGCCGGCGGTGCTGTCATCCGAGGGGAGCATCGACCGGTCGAAGGTGGCTTCCATCGTCTTTTCGAACCCTGTCGAACGTAAGCGGCTGGAAGAACTCGTCCACCCGATCGTCAAGGCCGACCGTCGGAAGGTCGTGGCTCGGGCCGGAGCGGAAGGTCGGATCGGCGCGGTCATCGACGCCCCGCTTCTTTTCGAGGTCGGTTCGGACGCCGAGTGCGACACGCTCGTCTTTGTCGACGCCCCACGCTCCGTCCGGCTGGCGCGGGTCGCCGAATCACGCGGGTGGACTGAGGCCGAACTGGATCGCCGCGAGGCGGTCCAGCTTCCGATTGAGGAAAAACGGCGGCGCTCGAACCACGTGATCGTCAACGACGGTTCGCCCAAGGACCTCGTTCCGTTCGTTCGCGCCGTTCTCGCATCGGCCGGCGCGCCACGCGCCGTTGATGCGAATTGACAGGTCTTCCCGAAGTTTCTCCGCCGCCCGTGCTCGCCGATCTTGGCCCGAAACAACCGGCTATAGTGTTTCCCGACAGGTGTGGTTTCTGAGCGCGACAATTGCTCGACCAAACGATTGCCCGCTAAGAGCCGTTCCCGAAACCACCATCACACCTGGCCCGTTGGCCCTCCGATTCGCGCCGCGACTCCCCTTGTCGGCGAGGCAACATCGGAAAGGATGACCGGGGTCTTTCAACCGGAAGTCCTTACCCAGCGGATATCCAACTTCGAGACCTTCGCAACGGTCGTCTCCGTTGCGTGCTTCATGCCGGAATCCGCCAGGGTTCCCGCCAGCCTCACACATTCATCACGAGTTCACGAACCGATGCCCAGAACCTCTTCGAAGGCTTCCGACGAATCAAAATCCAATCCGGGCGACGACGCCCCTCCCCGAGCGCGCCGCCCGCGTCGCGACGCCGATGCCGCCGCAGCTCCGGCAACTCCGCCGCGAACCGAGAAGCCCGCAACGCCCGCGCGCAGCGATAACGACGGCGAATCCCGCGGGGGCTTCTACGACCCCGACTCGCGGCCCATCGTGCGGGGCGGGCCCGAAGCGAGGGCTGTCCCAAGATCGGAGCCGCGCCCTCCGGAGAGCCGCCCGGACACCCGTTCTGACCCTCGACCCGAACCCAAGCCCGAGCCGCGTTCGGAACCTCGCGGCGAATCTCGCGGGGAGCCTCGCGGCGAATCTCGGCCTTTCCCACCGCGAGCCGACACACCGCGGCCGTTTGATGGTGCTTCGGGTTCGCCAGCGGTGCGCCCGAGCCCGGCGCCCCTTGCAAACAGTGGTTCCGGTCCGAGCGTTCAATCCTCAACCCCCAATTCCGGCTCGCCCGTCGGTCAAAGTTCGATGAACACCGGTAGTTCCGGCGCGCAAGGCTCGAGTTCGGCCTCCGCACCCGGCAGCGGCCAAGTTTCGACTCAGGGCGGCGGGCAATCGGGTGCATCGGGCGGCAATTTCGGCGGCGGTTCTGGTGGCGGTGCCGGTGGGGGCTCGGGCGGTCCCTACGGAACTCAGGGCGGTGGCCAAAGTCAAGGAAGTTTCCAGCGTGAAGGCGGCGGTTATC